>JAKQTN010000078.1 GCA_029563075.1 Pseudomonadota bacterium | reverse complement strand
GTAACAGGCGGTGCTAGCGTATTGCTTATTTACGTTGCCATCCCATTGCTAGCAGTACTTGCCACGCGCAAAAGACGCGAACTACATGGTAGCGCACGCTGGGCAACGCACGGCGAGGTGGTTAAATCAGGCCTGCTCGGTGATGAAGGCATTGTGGTTGGTAAGTATAGAGGCCAAACATTACGCTTCCCCGGGCAACAATTTGTAATGCTGGCTGCACCTACCCGTAGCGGTAAAGGCGTGGGTGTGGTGATTCCTAATTTATTGAGCTATGAAGAGTCTGTCTGCGTACTCGACATCAAACAAGAAAACTTTGACATCACTGCGGGTTACCGTAAGGATGTACTGAAACAAGAAATTTACCTATTCAACCCGTTCGCTGAAGACCTAGACAACAACGGCAAACCCGCACCTCGCACGCACCGATACAATTTCTTTAGTGCCATCAGCAGAGGCGTATTCCGCGTTGGTGACATATTGAGTCTTGGCAATGCTATTTGGCCAAGTGGAGGCAAAGACGCTTTCTGGAATGATAACGCACGCAATCTATTTTTAGCGGTGACGCTGTTTTTATGTGAACTGCGTGATCAGCGTGAGGAAGAGGGCTTAGGTTCAACATTGCCTGACTATCCCGTCACCATGGGTGAAGTGCTGCGCCAAACTTCAGGTCGTGATTCAGGCTTGCCGATTAAACAATATTTTGAAGAAAAAATCATACCCTATGCATGGTTGAGTAGTGAATGCCGTGGTGCCATGCGTAACTTTTTAAGTTCTAGTGATGATGTACTGTCATCCATATTAAGCACCTTCAATGCACCATTATTGCCTTGGCGCAATCCGATTGTCGATGCCGCCACCAGTGCCTGTGACTTTGATGTACGCGATGTGCGTAAAAAGAAAATGTCGATTTATATTGGCATTACGCCGAATAAATTAGGCGATGCCAAGCTCATTATCAATTTGCTATTTAGCCAATTAGTCAATCTCAACACCAAAGAATTGCCACAAAAGAATCCAACGGTATTGAAGCATCAGTGCTTGTTACTCATGGACGAATTTACCAGCATTGGCGTGGTGAACATCATCGCCACCGCTGTGAGTTACATTGCAGGTTACAACTTACGTCTGTTACCGATTATACAAAGCACCGCGCAATTAGAATCGCCTAGCAATTATGGTAAAGACGATGCGAGAACACTGATGACGAATCATGCTATGCAGATTGTCTATGCGCCACGTGATCAAAAAGATGCTAACGAAGTGTCTGAAAGCCTAGGCTACATCACCGAAAAAAGCCGTAGCATCAGCCGTAGTCATGGTTATGGCAAAAGCGGCGGTGGCTCTGAAAGCATTTCAGACCAACGCCGTGCCTTGCTCCTGCCGCAAGAAGTCAAAGAGATTGGGCAGTGGAAAGAAATCATCCTGTTAGAAAACGTTAAACCTATCCTTTGCGACAAAATTCGCTACTTTGATGACCCTGAATTCACCAGTCGCTTACGCACACCCCCCACAATTGCAGCGATTGATATTGATCTGTTTGTTGCTAAAACCAGCGGTAAAAAACGTGAGATTGAAGATGGCGAAATAGACCTAGATGAATATGCACTGAGACCGTCTTTTAACGCTGAATACCTAGATATTTACGACAAAATAGCATTACCGCCTGCCACAGACCCACTAGATGAAGAGGAGGTCAATCAATATATATTAGATAGCCTCGAAGCTATGCATATACCTAAAGCAGCGCTAGCCAAGATTGACTTTAACTTGGATGTACTGGATGAAGTTAAAGCCGTCATGCATACAACAGGTTTAGATGCTGAAACTGCACGTGCGCGCGCAGAAGACGCTTTCGCTGGGTTGGAGTTAAATTGAAACCAAAAGGATTGAAGACCCAAGTGTTGATGGTCTTTAAAGCAATCAACATAAATCAACACCTACTTTGCATGATAGGAATAACAATATGGCTACAACAACAGTAGTACCCGATACAGCAGCAAAAAACGGCCTAGCCGTGACAGACATTATTAAGATGGATGCCAATAGGATTTATGGCCAAGGTACTCAAGTGTACCCAGCTAAGCCAGGTGCAGTATACAAAGGCGATATTACCATTCTTGATACCCATGTCTTGCAAGAGATTGGTAAAAACTCGGTCATTTTGCATGAAAAATCTAAACTGGATTATGCTTCTGAAGAGTTTAAGAAAACTGCAGAAAGCTTACGTCGTCCTGATGTTGCCATCTATTATCAAGATGACAATAAAAACCCAA
>JAKQTN010000046.1 GCA_029563075.1 Pseudomonadota bacterium | reverse complement strand
TACACCGCGGGCGGGTCCGCGGCATCCACAGTTGATTGGTTTATGCAGCCCGAAAACAAGGTATCTGCACACTTTGTTATTGAACGCAATGGGGATATAACGCAGTGTGTAAGTTTGAACAATCGCGCATGGCATGCTGGCAGCAGTGAATACAAAGGTGTTGTTGGATTGAATGCCTACAGTGTAGGCATTGAATTAGCAAATTGGGGACCGCTGCGAAGGGACCTGCAGACCGGCTTATATTACCCATACGCGCAAACAAACCCGGTGCATGATATTCCCCAGAATAGGGTAATAGGCATACTCCCCCAGGACAAGGAAAGCATATATGTTTATTGGGAACGATTCCCAGCAGAGCAATTGTTTTCCCTGGCATTATTGTGCTATTGCTTATGTCAGAGTCTGCCTATTCAAGAATTACTTTCACACGCGGAAATTTCCCCGGGGAGAAAGATTGACCCCGGGCCGGCTTTTCCGCTTGACGTGTTTAAGAGGCTTGTCAAAATATCGCGCCAGCGTTAAACGCGGCGCGGTTACCATAGTTGAATAGTAGGATCCTGACAGCCCGTGGCGCCGTACTGCTACGGGCTGAATTATTTTCAATCAAGCCATACATTATGTTGACCGGCGAAAAAAAATCGCTTATAATCGATTGTAGCGCGTGGAATTTTGTAGTTTTTGCCCAGGCGTAGTAGGTTTATGGTTTATTTCAATGAAAGGAGTTTACACAATGGATAAGTGGACATTACTGGCAAGCACAGTTTCTATTCTCTGGGCTTTTTTTAAGACCGCCGGGTTCTTAGAAATGCGGCGCCTGGCACACTTGGAGAGGTTATTTCAAGCCCTTGAAATTGGTGTTTCCGATGCCTGGAACAAAATTGTAAAACCGTGGCTTCTGGAAAACCCTACTGCCGAAAAACTGCCGCCCAGGATACGAGAAGCCGCGGAAACCCACGCGATAGAAGCCGCTATAAAAACCGACACTATCGTTAAAAAATTCGATTGCCCTACCATTCGGGCCACCTTGAAAGCGGCGGTTGAAGATGCCAAGCGCCGCGGCGGTAAGTAGTCTATGCCTCATTGGGAAATTTCATATCCCGCAGTACCACTCCCGGATTATCGAAACCCTACACAACCCCGGCCGCCCGACTTATGCACATGTGTGTATTTCTTGTGGCGCGGTAATGAATGCGTTTATGTGGGTCAAACCAAGAATCTAAAAAAGCGATTGACCCACCATAGAAAGTATCTGACAGGAGACAGAATTACATGGCTTTACTTTCCAGCCCATGAACTGCTACGGGCCGAGGGTTTCTATATTTGGCTACTACACCCCCGCCGCAATTATCGACACCTTGTAAACCCTAATGACCCCGAGAAACCGCGGCCCTATCCACTCAAAACGCCGCGGGCGACATTCAAGCGATAGATTTACACCGGCAGGCTGACACGCCTACTCAATTGAAGTCTTGCAAAACCTTATAAACGCGCTATAAACGCGCGCACAAGTACCGGTATTTAAGTTATTATTGTCTTTATTTATCCACTATCCGGCCCCCCCGTGGCGGTTCTGGTTCTCCGTTATGTTCGTGTACGGCGGCGGGGACGGTGCCGGGCGGGCCCCAAACGTCACCGGAACCGTGCAATTCATCGTGGGGCCGCCCGGAACCGTGCCCCGCTCGCCTTAGTCTATCCGGCCCCCCCGTGGCGGTTCTGGTTCTCCCTTGTGTTCGTGATCGGCGGCGGGGACGGTGCCGGGCGGGCCCCCGTTGCGTTCTGAACCGTGCAATCCATCATGGGGCCGCCCGGAACCGTGCCCCGCGCGCCTTAGCCATCGTTTATTCTTTGTCGCGGTTCTGGTTCTCCCTTACGCCGCTCCACCGTGTGTTTTTTTGGTTCCGTGGGTTCCCTTTTTCGTTTTCCCGTGTCGGCTCCGGGTGCCGGCGGGGTCTCCCAAAAGCCCGCCCCCGCCCTGGCCCCTACGCCGCCCCGGAAAAACGAAAAAAGGAAACCCACTACACCAAAAAAACACACTGGCAAAAGCCGTTACCCTGGCGTAACATGTGCCCCCACATTAAGCAACCCCTGGCGCGTGGTGGGCCGCAATACAGCAACCCCAAAACGGAGAACCAGAACCGCCACGGGGGGGCCGGAAGAACTCCAACCTATCCCAAAACGGGACGACATCGAAACCGGGCCGGCCGAAGACAGCCGCCCTAACGGGCGGCCGCGGCCCGCCAGCGGGCGCACTAGCCCCGCCAGGGGGCGCCTAAACTGTTGCCCCGGGGAACGGCGGCGGGCTTGCGCCCGCCGCACCCAGGGCGCTCAGTAAGGATCATCCTGCCACAGTGTGGCAGCATAGTCCCGCTCAAGACGGCCTAACTCTAAACAGAGTCTCATCAGTTCGACTCCGGTATCTTCCGATATCTGCTCAAAATTGGCAACCGTAATTTCCTGCTCATTTTCACCGGCTAAATGCTTGACCTGGCATGCCGTTTCCACCAGGCCGCTAATCTTAATCATCATGTCGAAGAAAATGGCATGGCGGGCATTATTGAGTTCTGCACGGTTTATTAAATGTGTTGTTCCCATGATGTTTTATTCCTTCCCTGATTCTGTAGCCGCAACTATGCAACCTGCTTCGCACGTTGTCAGTTTGGCGGCTGATTCCGTTACTCCCACTGCACCTGTTGTTAGTGTTCTCCCGTTACAGTCAGTATATTTCATCTTGATGAATTGTGGCCTTACTATCGGTGGGTATCTATGTTCTTTACGGGCGGATTCTATGAGGTACTCCATAGTAAAGAATGTGTTAGAGCCGTTTCCCGGCCCGTAGGTTTGCTTCGTGTATGGGACCTTGAATAAAAGGTCATAGTGTTTAATGTCCGGGCGCCAGGCAAAGATTTCCCGGGCCGTGTACGTGGCCTTAAGGCCGTCATTTTGATGCTTGTGGAAGCTCGTGTTGTTCATGTCGCGTTATCCTTATGTTGTTTTCTAGGCCGCACCATGCGTCCCATTGTTGCACTAATTTTATCACCCAATTGTTAGGCTATTATTAGGTTTTTGTTAGGATTACATTATTTTTCTGTTAGGATTCTGTTAGGATTGTGTTAGGCTTGTGTTAGGTTATTATCAGACATTGCCATACTCGGTGCGGCCCGGATATTCTACCCGCCCGCGCATATTCCCCCAGGGGAAGCCAACGCCCCCGCCCTTGGCATTCTATCGCCCCTGGCACCTTGCGCCTGTTGAGCGCCAAGCACGGCCCGCCGCCGGCCATGTTTGCCATACCCGGAGCGGCCCGGATATTCTACCCGCCCGCGCATATTCCCCCAGGGGAAGCCAACGCCCCCGCCCTTGGCATTCTATCGCCCCTGGCACATTGCGCCTGGTGAGCGGCAAGCACGGCCCGCCGCCGGCCATGTTTGCCATACCCGGAGCGGCCCGGTTATTCTACCCGCCCGCGCTAATTCCCCCAGGGGAAGCCAACGCCCCCGCCCCTGGCATTCTATCGCCCCTGGCGCCTTGCGCCTGGTGAGCGCCAAGCCCGGCCCGCCGACGGCCATGTTTGCCATACCCGGAGCGGCCCGGATATTCTACCCGCCCGCGCATATTCCCCCAGGGGAAGCCAACGCCCCCGCCCCTGGCATTCTATCGCCCCTGGCGCAAGGCGCCTGGTGAGCGCCAAGCACGGTCCGCCGCCGGCCATGCTTGCCATACCCGGAGCGGCCGCATTAATTGTGTTGTGCCCGGGCCATAACCTGGCCGCGTTATGTTTCCGTTTTTCGGAAACTTGTGTTATCCCGCTTTATTGCTTACTTTGCTATGTTTGCAGGTTACTTGTGGATAACCTGTTTGTAACCCTGTTTATAGTTTTCTTGTGGTGTTTTCCCCTGTGGATAACCGCCGACTTATTAACAATCTTATCCACCGGTTATCCACCGAAAGTAAATTAAATTTATCTTGTTTTATTGATCTGATTCTGTTATACTTGTCTTATACCGGTCTTGTAAGCGGTTGAGTTATCCACCGATTCCCCAACCCCCTACTACTGCTATCTGTTGATACTTAGGTAATAGTTCTTAAGACCAGTATAAGAGACTGCCGGCGAATCCGGCCAGATAGCCGCCAGTTTTCACACTATTCTATGATAGGAGGTGAAAAAATATGGCCATATTTACCCCAGGAGTAGCCGTTGGGCAAATCAGCGGCCGTGTCGGAGGTACTGTGTTCGCACACAACCGAGGCGGCGCCTACATGCGCAACGGGTCCATTCCGTCCATTGTCATGACGCAGAAGGCGATGAACTACAAAGGTTATCTTGCCGCGGCCAGTCAGGCATATGCAAACCTCACGGACGCAAAGGCGGCCGCATGGCGCGAATATGCCGCTAACCATCCGATTACAAATCGTTTAGGCCGTTCTCACACTCTGAGTGGCGGAAACTGGTTTGTTGCATGCAATGCGCGCTTGTTCGCGGCGGGTAAAAACGTGCAGGAATTGCCACCGAACGCACCAGCCCCGACCGGTTCCTTGATTGTCTCGGCCGCCGTTGCCGCGGGTGCAAGTACCGCAACCATTACGTTGTCGAAAAATCCCACCGGTGATAATAAACACGCTTGGATTCGTGCCGCGCGCGTACAGTCCGGACGGATTACCAATGTCCGGAACAAGTTTACCGAGATAAAAATTACCGGTGCCAATGAGGCAAGCCCTATCAACATTGCGACCGAACTCATCGCGGAACTTGGAAGCCTACAGGCAGGAGACTGGTACCATTTCGAGGTTCGTCTATTAGACGATAACACCGGTTTGATATCCGCCGCCGCAATCCTTGCAGTGGAAACCGCCGCCTAATCCTATTTTGTTACCTTGCGGGCGGCCCTTGATGGCCGCCCGCAAAACAATCATTTGGAGTACCAACTATGGCAAAAATCAAACCAAGCAGTTTATTGGCTGAAATACGCGGTGTTCTCGGCGGTGTGGTATTTTCTAGTAACGCCCACGGCTTCTATTGTCGCGCGTTAAAAGTCCCAATACAACCTCGCACACAATACCAGGTAGAACGCCGCAGTGTTTTTTCGGATGCTGTACGAAGTTATTCTGCAATGACGCCCGCACAAATTGCCGCCTGGCAATCTTTCGCAGCCGACCCCACAAATACACGGTATGACTACTTCGGAGATGCCTATCTACCAACCGCCATAAATCAATATGCCAGCATAAACATGCTACGGTATGAAGCAGGTTTAACCAGGACAAACACCGCACCGGCCGGCCCTCTGCCGGCGGCACTGCCGACCATGGAGGTATATGTTGATTTTACCGCCGGCGGCGGTAATTCGTATATACAGCGGAACGCGCCGTTTAATGCGAGTATTGCCTATGTTCATGTACTGGTAAGACTCTGGGCGTCCCTGGGACGCGTACAACCGCCATTACCGCTTTATTTTCTGGACATCTACCCGGCGGCCAGTTTCCCCACAGTCGACATACAAGCCGCCCTCGTGGATTGTTTCGGTAATTTGCCATCGGATGGTAATTGGTATATCACACTCACACCCGCCAGTTTTGAACTGCGATTAGGCACCGCTAAGACATTCACCGGCCGAAGCGGCGACACGGTTACCGGATAATGGCGCGGTTCACTATAGGGCCGCTTATTCACTCAATACGCGGCAGTATCGGCGGCTTAACATTCCGCAATGACAAAGCCGGCGGCAGTATGTACGAACGGCCACCAAGCAAAAATATTGTGAGTGCAAGTTTGCAAGAGCACAAGCAGATTGTCAGCCAGGCAAATAAAGACTGGGCAAGCCTTAACCAGGCACAAAAACAATTTTGGAATGAGGCCGCTAAACTTGAACAATCGTTATCAAATATACGGGCCAGTGTGACCACTTCTGGGCGCCTGTTTTTTCTGGGCTGGCGTATACGTGGATTGCATGCGCATGTTACTTATGCGGCCACACTTCAACCGCCGGCGCCCATCTACTACTATTATTATCCCCGCGTGGTGTTGTTTGCCCCGGGTTTAGGATTCCAATACTATGGCGCGCCCCTGGGCGCTATACCGCCATTTCCCCGGTCCGCGTGTTGGATGTCTTGGAGTCCGAACGGAACCGCGGCGGCCGGGCGCACCTATAAAAAAATATGGCCGCAACCCGGCCATTACAACAATGTTAATGTGGTGGATGGTGATATCCTGGTATATGCCGCCCTGGGTATCCCCCCCGAATGGCGGCCAAAGGTTTCCGGATACTACCCGCAAAAGACCCCGGTATTAATTCGTCATTATCGCTGCTACCCTAACGGGCGCATAGCAACCGCCCTCGATTACCCCGCATGGGCGCCCGGCAATCAGTTTTATTTCAAAGAACCACCCGACACCCCGGTGTATAGCGGTATTGCCATCTGAATCCCCGGATTATATCCCATCTACCCCGCCAGAATGCCCCAGGAGCGATTATTTTATAGTACCCAGGGTGATTCTATGACCAAATGGCCATTCATGCCGCACAGCCCATCCTACATAATGGTAGTCTTGTGGAAAAAGTAGTTTCTATATGCCTGAACATAATACAAATTATCAGACGTAATATTATGTTTGACTTTGCCACAACTGTTAGGTTATAATTTGGTTGTGGGTAAATTGTGGATAGGCCATAATTTTATAGCCCGCGTGTTTATCAATAGAACCGGTAGAAAGGTTATTGCAATGAATGAACGTATGAAGAAGGTGAAACAATTTAACCTCATGCTCACCCGTAACGAGTATGACGAATTGCACAAACTTGCCGCCAGCGAGAATATCAGCGCGGCGCAGGTGTTGCGGCTTGCACTGCGCGCCCGCGTGGCCATGGCCGAGGGTCAGCCCGTATGTGCTAACGGCCAGTCTTGTTTTATGCCGCAAATGCACCTGCGGAGGGCTTAACCATGCCAGAGCAAGCCATTATTGTACCGCCCGATTGGTTCCCACCATCGCCGTTTTTTGTATTCGGCCGCGCCACGGAAGCCGGCACTGAGTACCGTATACACCGCCCGCATCCAGCCGCATCTTTACCCCTGATATTTCAGAACGGTGCAGAAGCGCCGGCAGACTTTCCCGCGCACTTCAAAAAGTGTTTAGGCGAGAATGCCGCGCCATGAAGTACAAATTACGTTTTACGCCTGAAACCATGCAGACATGCGCGCGGCAAATATCCTTGCCACAATTGCGGTTCCTGGCATGGTTATTAGAAGGCACGACACACAACTATATTCACCGGGCAAATTTTAATTGTTCTTGTGGTGAGCCACTTTGGTTTATTGCAAGCAGACAAGGCAAGGGTATAAAGGGAAATTTTTGTATCAAATGTGCATTTAAGGAGATTCCATTTCTATGCGAAAATCAAGAGCCACTTATGATTGCTACCGGGGAGTTCGCCGGCTAGAAAATTGCGCCCGTGCATTACTTGACGCGTTAAGTGTGGTAGAGTCCACTCAATCTATGACCATTCAAAGCGCGCAGAATTGCCCCAGGTGCAAGAATATGTTGAAGGAAATACGCATTGAGCCCCGATTTGTAAGACTGTTTATATTTTGCCCGGAGTGCCACTTTTTTTTGCTCTATGACCGTATAGGCAGGATAAAGACTTTTGCAGACTATATCGACGATGGCCGGCCATTGAACCTACCCCCAAGACCATCACCTCGCCGGCCGCTAGAACGGTCTATTTTCAACCATCTACAATCTATTAAAAAGGATACAAGGTTATGACAAATTACATATCATCTACCGGCACCATGCTATGGAATCGCGTGGAAGACTTTTTCACCAACATGCCGCCAAAGTTTGAACGGGTACATTCACCAAACAACAACAATTTCTTGAACCCGATGTATATTGTTATTCACTACACCGCGGGCGGGTCCGCGGCATCCACAGTTGATTGGTTTATGCAGCCCGAAAACAAGGTATCTGCACACTTTGTTATTGAACGCAATGGGGATATAACGCAGTGTGTAAGTTTGAACAATCGCGCATGGCATGCTGGC
>JAKQTN010000039.1 GCA_029563075.1 Pseudomonadota bacterium | reverse complement strand
AAATTCTTGAAAAACGCGGCAATGTTGCCCGTTGCTATTCCAAGACTTTTTAGCAGCGTATTGGCAAACAATGCCTTGACTATGATTTTACTGATCTCTGCAATGATAGCTTGGGCTATGTTTGCCCAGAGAGACTTCCACACATCGAGCGCGGATTTGGTCCCGGAAATCATGCTTGCGAGTGAATTAGCAAGAGAACCTTCCAGCGTGTCCATTATCCGCTGATTGGAGTCCAGAACATAGCGCTCATATTCAGACATTTGGTCAATTCTGCGCTGGTCAATTTCAGTTTCAAGTGCAAGCTTTTGTTTTTGCACCCATGCATGAATCTCAACTTCTGTCAATCCGGCTTTTCTGAGGTTCTCAGTTTCAAGTTCGATCTGTTTTAGCCGCTCTGCCTTGTATGAGCTTTCTAATCCCGCAATCCCGGCAAGAGTTTGAACACGAAAATCCAGTCTTTGCCGTTCAAATGATTTTATCTCATTATCAAATTCCCCTTCAGCCTGCCGTATTTGCGCAAGCGCGGATTGGTATGCCTGTTCTGAAATCAAGCCTTCACTGTAAAACCCTTCAGCTTCGGTGCGCATTTCCGCATATTTTCTCTTAATGCCGTCAATTTCGGAAGCATTTAGCCCGCTCACTGCATCAACAAACTTTCTTAAATCAGATAGCTGTTTTTCACGTTCTGCCATTAGCTCTCGCGTTTCTGCTTTGGCGATTTCCGCTTGACCAAGGCGAAGCTTATTTTGATACTCTTCTTGACTTTTGGTATTGGCGCGCAAATATTCGCCAAGCGCAGCACGCATTTTGTTGTACTTGTCCATGATCTGCTGCGATGCCGTGTTGTTTAGAGCCATGACAGTTGAGTAGTAATTTTCAACTTCGGTGGTGTCCACGTTGACGCCACTTATGTCTCCGAAATCCAAATCAGGAACATCAATCCCGGTTAGCCCTTGTTCTATCGCTTTACGCTGTGCGTCAATGCCTTCGTGCAGCAATTTAATTTGTTCGTCTACGTTGCTAAATTTTCCTGTCGCGATACCGGAGGCAACATCTCCCCACGTGCGATAAAACTCCTTAACATCTCCCCATAATACAGAAAGATCGTCTGCGCTACTGGAGATATCTGCCCTTATATCGTTAACATCGAAGCGGATAGCATCAAAAGCATTGGTAATACCAAGCGATTTCCCAGTTATTTTGGCATAAACTGCATCAATACCATTAAACAAGCCTTCGATTGGTGAGACAATTAGGTTATTGATGGAGTTCATTGCATGCGCAACGACTAAATACGCCCCATCCATAGCGAGCCTAAGCGCTTTGGGGATCGCCTTCCCGGCAAAATCAAACGCCTTGATCACGCCATGTATAACAGCAACAACTCCGGTAGATATATCGGCTACAATATTGCCAATGTTTATTGTTGCCTCGCCCCAAGCTTTTTGTGTTTCCAGCGCAGCAAGCTGAGCGGATTTCGATGTAACATCGTGCGCCCCCGCTACACTGACCAACATTGCAGTAATGCCGCGTTTGACTCCATCGAAAAAGGATAGCGAAGATCCAACGCTTTCTAAGTAATCGCCCCAAGCGTTTTTCATCTGCGTGGTCGCAGATACAGATGCCAAAGCCAATCCGCCAAAACGCTCCTCTAACGCAGACATCAAAACCGCTTGTGCTTCCGCTACTTTCCCTGTTTCGACAAAGTTTTTGATTTGCGCTTCCTGTGTGGAATTAAATGCAACGCCGATTCTGCGCAGGCGCGTGAGACCAAGAGCCGGGTCAGCCAAAGATATGCCAAGAGTTCTTGCAGC
>JAKQTN010000034.1 GCA_029563075.1 Pseudomonadota bacterium | reverse complement strand
TATAGGCTTTAGCACTAGGGTCGTTACAAATCTAAATTTGAAAACCTATATTTTGGATGGGCTAAATGTGGGCTATGAATGGGCCATGGCCCAAAAAGAAAACGCCCCAATCTCTCGAAAGGGGCGTCTTTATTGGTGGTGAAAGAGGGACTTGAACCCTCGACCCCAGGATTATGAATCCTGTGCTCTAACCAGCTGAGCTACATCACCATTTAACTGTTTGCATGAAACTTTAGCAAGGGCGCAATTCTATTGTTTTAGGCGTGAATTGTCAAAAATAGTTTGCGTTTATGTGCTAAATTTTTTGAATCCTAAACATTGAACCTCGTGCAGCTAAACGTTAAACCTAAAGTGCATCACATCACCGTCCTGCACGATATATTCTTTGCCTTCCAGCCGCATTTTGCCGGCTTCTTTGCTGCCTTGCTCGCCTTTATTTTTCACGTATTCGTCATAGGCAATCACTTCGGCGCGAATAAAGCCGCGTTCAAAGTCAGTGTGGATGACGCCTGCGGCCTGCGGCGCGGTGGCGCCTTTTTTCACGGTCCAGGCGCGCACTTCCTGCACGCCGGCGGTAAAGTAGGTCTGTAACCCAAGTAAATCGTAAGCGGCGCGAATCACGCGGTTTAGGCCGGGTTCGTCCTGGCCGAGTTCTGCCAGAAACAGGGCTTTGTCTTCGTCTTCCAGTTCTGAAATTTCGGCTTCGATTTTAGCGCAAATAGCGACTACAGGCGCATGTTCTGCCTTGCCCAGGGCCACTACTTTATCTAGCAAAGGATTGTTCTCAAAACCTGTTTCATCCACGTTGGCCAGGTACATCACAGGTTTTACAGTAATCAGGCATAGCGGTTTGATGAGTTGCAATTGGTCGGCATCCAGGCCCATCGTGCGTACCGGGGCGCTGGTATCCAGATGTTTTTGAATTTTTTCACACAAGGCGACCAGAGCAATGGCGTCTTTGTCACCGGATTTGGCTTTTTTGCTTTCGCGCTGCAGGGTTTTTTCAACTGTTTCCATATCGGCAAGCGCCAGTTCGGTATTGATGACTTCAATATCAGAAAGCGGATCTACCTTGCCTGCCACATGCACCACATTGCTGTCGTCAAAACAGCGCACCACGTGTGCGATGGCATCGGTTTCGCGGATGTTGGCGAGAAACTTGTTGCCCAGGCCTTCGCCCTTAGATGCGCCTGCTACCAGGCCTGCAATATCGACAAATTCGACAATCGCCGGTTGCACGCGCTGTGGTTTTACAATGTCAATCAGCGGCTGCATGCGCTTGTCAGGCACTTCTACAATGCCGACGTTAGGCTCAATGGTGCAAAACGGATAATTTTCCGCTGCGATGCCCGCCTTGGTGATTGCATTGAAAAGTGTAGATTTACCTACGTTTGGAAGTCCGACTATACCGCATTGCATCTAAATTCTCTCTTCAGTTATTTGGTGTGTAATTTTAACATAGCGCCTTCAAAGTCGCCCGCAAGCAATAAATTCACTACGCCAGAAGCCGCATGGATACTGGCTTCCAGAGCATCATTTTCTTGTCTTAAAGGCGCTTTTAACACGTAGTTCACCACTTCGTTCTTGTCACCTGGGTGGTCAATGCCGATGCGCAAGCGCCAATAATCCGCCGTGCCCAGCGCGGCATGAATGCTTTTTAAGCCGTTGTGTCCGCCATGCCCGCCGCCAAACTTGAGCTTGGCCGTGCCGGCAGGCAAATCGAGTTCATCGTGAGCAACTAAAATTTCAGCCGGGGTAATTTTGTAGTAATTGGCAAGCGCCGCCACGGCTTTACCGCTGGCGTTCATAAAAGTGGTGGGCTTGAGCAGCCACACATCCTGATCGAGCTTGCCGACCAAGCCAAAAAACTTGGCGTCCGGCGTTAGCTTGCTATTAGTCTGCGCAGCGATTTCATCAATAAACCAAAAGCCTGCGTTATGGCGCGTGGCTTCGTATTTGTCGCCAGGGTTGCCCAGGCCAACCAATAATTTAATGCCGTTCATGGTGGTTAGTATAAATAAAAAACGCGCACTTAATTTTTAAGCGCGCGTTTTTAATAGCAATTGCCGGATTATTCTGCGGCTGCTGCTGGAGTTTCAGCAGCGCCTTCGGCTGCATCATCAGAAACGCCGCCGCGTGTTTTGGCGATTGATGCAACTGCCGCATCGTTACCGTGCGCTAATTGTACAAACTCAACGCCTTTAGGCAGCTTGATTTGTGACAAGTGCACTGAGTGGCCGATTTCCAGATTCGCCAAATCAACTTCAATGAACTCTGGCAAGTCTTTTGGCAAGCAGCTTACTTCAGCTTCTGTCAGGACGTGCGCGACGATACCGCCACCCAGTTTAATACCTGGGGCGATTTCTGCATTCATAAAGTGGAAAGGCACTTTAACGTGGATTTTCTCGGTGGCTGAAACACGTTGAAAATCAATGTGTTGAATAGTGTTACGTACTGGGTGCATTTGATAATCACGCAATAACACGCTTTCTTTTTTGCCATCTAAATTCAAATTTAAGATAGACGCGTGAAAAGCTTCATGGCGGAATTGTAAGAACAATTCTTTGTGATTGATTTCAAGGTTAACAGCGTCTTTACCGCCACCATAAACCACACCCGGCACATTGCCAGCGCGACGTAGACGGCGGCTCGCACCCGTACCTTTGACGTCACGTTTGACTGCATTAATTTCGATACTCATTTTGTTGCTCCTAATTGTGCTGTCTATCTAACAGCGGTACTGCACTAAAATCTGTTTCCCGCGACCAGAAAACAGGGTTAAAAACTTTATTAAATTATCAATCTAAAAATAGTGAGGACACTGAATCTTCACAGCTAATTCTACGAATGGTTTCTGCCAGCAATTCTGCCGCGCTTAACTGGCGGATTTTTTTGCAACTGGCAGATTCTTTGCTGAGCGGAATGGTGTTGGTGACGACCAGTTCATCCAGTTCGGAATTTGCAATGCGCTCAGCCGCATTACCAGATAATACGGGGTGTGTGGCGTATGCCAGCACCCTTTTCGCGCCATGCTCTTTTAAAGCCGCTGCAGCTTCGCACAGTGTATTGGCTGTATCGACCATGTCATCCATGATCACGCAGGTACGGCCTGCCACTTCGCCAATAATGTTCATCACTTTGGCCACATTTGGTTTCGGGCGGCGTTTGTCGATGATAGCCAGATCAGAGTTCAATTGTTTGGCAGCAGCGCGTGCGCGTACCACGCCACCCACGTCGGGCGAAACCACCACTAAATCCTGATAGTTTTTCTTGCGTAAGTCATCCAGCAAAATAGGCGTGGCATAAATGTTATCTACCGGAATATCAAAGAAACCCTGAATCTGGTCCGAGTGCAGATCCATGGTCAGCAAGCGATTGACGCCTACGCTGGTGAGCATGTTGGCGACCACTTTTGCGGTAATGGCCACACGGGCAGAGCGTGGACGGCGATCTTGCCGCGAATAACCTAAATAGGGGATAGCCGCTGTGATGCGGCCAGCGGAAGAGCGGCGTAGCGCATCCACCATGACCATGACTTCCATCAGGCTGTCGTTGGTAGGATGGCTGGTGGACTGCAATACGAATACGTCGCGGCCACGCACATTCTCAAGCAGTTCAAGCATGACTTCGCCATCGCTGAAACGGCCAACATCGGCGCGGCCAAGCTCAATACCAAGATGCTTCGCGACTTGCTGCGCCAGCTCCGGGTTGGCATTGCCTGTAAACACCATCATGCTGCCACTACTCAATTTCACTCATCCCTAACACAAGTTAAAAAATAAAAGCGTGTAAATCAGTAAAATCTACACGCTTATTTTGCTTTTATAAAAATCTGGCTGGGGAGGAAGGATTCGAACCTTCGCATGCCGGAATCAAAATCCGGTGCCTTAACCAGCTTGGCGACTCCCCAATAAACTCATTTTGCTAATTCAAACAATGGATGCTTGTTTAAGCCTTTAGCCACAAATCCGGCCACATTTGCCGGCTTTTGCGCCAAAATCGCATCTGCTTGCTGTTGTGAATTAACTGCTACAAATACAGAGGCACCCGAGCCGCTCATTCGTGCCGAACCAAACTGGCTAAGCCATTGCAGGGCTGATGCAACTGCAGGAAATTCTTCACATACTACTGCTTCAAGATCGTTTCTAAAACTATTAGAATGCGCACCTAAATTCTGGGCTCTTGAAAAGTCCGCTATTTTCAATGGTTTCGTGTCTCTTGTCAATCGGGAACTGGCAAAAACTTGTGCGGTAGAGACATGAACCGGCGGCGTCAGTATCACATAATACTGCGGGGGGATCTCAATTTTGGTGAGTTGTTCGCCAACGCCTTCTGCCCAGGCGTTTTGCCCAAACACAAACACTGGCACATCGGCGCCCAGCGTCAGGCCGATTTGCATGAGCTGCTCGCGGCTTAAATTAAGCTGCCATGCATGATTTAACGCCAGTAGCATGGTTGCAGCATCTGAGCTGCCGCCGCCCAGGCCGCCGCCCATGGGAATGTGCTTCTCAATACTGTATTCCACCCCCAGTTTACAGCCAGTAGCTTGTTGCAGGGCGCTGGCCGCCAGGGCGCATAGATCCTGGCTTGCAGGCACGTTGTTTATTTCGTTGAGGCGCTTGATTTCGCCTGTTTTTGTGGGTTTCAGGTAAATCGTGTCGTAATAATCCAGCAGCTGGAACACGCTTTGCAGTGTGTGGTAACCATCGGCACGGCGGCCGGTGATGTGCAGAAACAGGTTAATTTTTGCAGGTGCCAGAAATGATTGAAAGTTTTGCATACACGCCATTTTAGCGCATGTGCATCCATAGCCAGAAGGTTGGATTGAATTAATCTTTTATTTGGTTTACTCCACAATCACTCTGCCGTTCAATGCTTGCACCGGGCGGTTGTTATGGTGTTTCACCGCACGCTCAAAAGCCTCTATTTGCGCCTTGGATGCCGTCATAGGGGTTTTCATCAACAACCAGCGCACACCTTCGCTGCATGGCGGCGTGGTGAGTGAGCCGCTAAATCGATAATAAGCGCGGTTTTCCGGAATCAATTCGCTCGGAATCACTCTGCTCTTTAGCGGAACCGGCGTACCTTCTTTGTCAGGCAGCTGCGCCCAGAGCTTTTCCAGGCCCGGGCTGGCTTCGCCTTCCTTGAACATAACGCCGATCACGGTAAGGTTGCCTTTGGCATCGGCATGTACAAAATGTGCTTCTAATGGGAAGGATTTGCCATTGATGGTATTTTCGCTTGGTGCGTGAAAATGTACCTGTTTCATTTGGTATGGCGCGCTATCCAGCACCAGCATGTTGCCTTGCTTAAAGTTCACCTGCACGGTATGGCCGTTATTGACAATATCCTTTGCAGGAAACTTCTGTATTCCCTTAAGCGGCTTTAACGATGCGCGCATCGTATTCTCAATGTTAATGGGGGATTGGTTGCGCCCGGTTTCACATATCGCGAACTCCGGACTGAGCTTGGCCCAATTATCAGGCCCTTGTTTTCCTTCATAGGTCCAATGGGTTTTATTGGCTTCTGCTTTGGCAGCGCCTTGTTTATCTGGTTGTGCAGCTATTGCGGCAACTGGGTTAGCCGCTGGTTCAGGTTTCTCTGCGACGGTTTTGGCTTTTGTTTCTGCCTTTTCGTTTTCACTTTTTTCGGGTTTGGCTACAGGCGTACCCGCCTTTTCTGCAACTGTCTTGGATTCTATTGGAGCGGAAGCCGGTTTGTTTGCGCGGCAAACATAGCGCATGGCGATGTCTACGTCAGATTCCGGAACAGGCTCTATAAACTCGGCATTTTTAGGGTCAACGCCTGCGGAATAAACAAGTTCATTACCAAGATACTGAAAGACCTGCGACGTGGCTGATTTTTGTGTTGCACAATCAAAAAACCACAGTAATTTTGACAGGGTGTATTCTGTGCCCACTGTTTCCAGGTTTTTTTGTGGTGTTCTGTATTCAACTTTCACCCAGGCTTTCTTAAAGGCATCTTGTTGCAGCACGGATTGCTTATCCAGCATGAGTTTTGAATTGCTGCTTTCATTCAGTTTTACCCAGGTGATGGCATAGCTGTTGCCGCTCAAGATAATAGATAACAGTAAAAATAGGATGACTTTTTTCATGCTGCTTACGTCCACATGTAACCAGCATAAATTATGCGCAAGTACAGGTGTTACTTAATGCGGAAGCAGAGGGGGAATTAGGCGTTAATTCCAGGAATCCGGCGTGCCTGGAGGAGGCGGGAAATCCGATAATTAGTGGTGTCAAAAGTTAGAACAGCGCACGCTCCCTAAGCCATTTGGTGGCAATCCATTTTTCGCCTGCTAATACAGGCATGCCCGCGTGCAAGGTTTGGGGATAGGGCTCGCCATGCGGGGCTATACTTTCAAAATACAGGGCAAAGCCTTTTTTGGCCGTGATGGTGAGTCCTAGATTAGGTAAATCCGTACTGCCGCCCAGCGTCGGTGTATTTAGGTACATCACCAGCGTGGCCAGCCGTTGCCCCGCGTGCGCAAGAGCTGACTGGCTGCCGGCCTCTTCAGGCGGGAAATAATCATAATGCGGACGATATTCTCCGCCCACCCCGTAATGCAGTATCTGAATCGCTTCCTGCTGGTTTACCGGAAAGCCGAATAACTTGCTTATCCGGTTCTCAATTTCAATCACGACCTCATTGCTTTGATGCTCGAAATGCGTGCCGCGCGAGATGCGTTCAGGGTGCTTTACAAATTCACCGGTTTGCGGATCCACCACCGTAGAATCCTGCATTTTTGCCAGTGACAGCGCAATCAGCGCATCGCACTCAGCGTCGCTTAAGAAGTTCTCAAACACCATCAGTCGCGGTATGGCAAGTGCGATAACGGGCTTGATGGGCAACATCTCTTCACGTTGCTGCACGATTTTTTGCCATGCTTCGGTCATCTGTAAACCGGGCAGAGAAGAATCTGCAATCAAGCCCACTTTCTCAAAAGCCTTAACCACCAGACTGCGCGCATTTTCTGCTGGGTGGCCGGCCTGTTGCAGCGCCTCGATCATCGATTCCAGGCTGCAGCCCCTGGCTATCTGCGATTCCAGCCAATCGTTAAGCGAGCCTTGAGCTTGTTTCATCTTGATTCAGTACGTTTTGTTAAGGGGCTTTGTATTCTAGGACGCTAATTTCCCGCGCTAACCCACTTTTCTACTAATAATTTTAAATTCACTTTTTCGCTTTTCAATACAATTTTTCCGGGCAAAAAGTAGCCGCTATTTTCAGCATAGTTTTGATATTCAATATCCCAGCCGTCCTGTTTCAGCGTAGTAAGCTGACCTTGTTCATTCCATGTGGCCGCATCTATTTTGCTGGTTGTCGGCTTGCCTAAAGCCCAGTCGCTAAGCCCTTCCAGAGGCAGGCGCCAGCCTAGCGTGGTTTCGGTGAGACTTTCAGCATCCTTTGCGGTGGTGGAGCGGCCATCTTGCGTGGTGAGCGTAACGCCACTGGGCCTTTTGATGATGTTGGCGACTTTGCCGCCCACGGGTGAATACACATCAATATTATCTTCGGCAGCTTGATGCTGCCAATCGATGCCGCCTGTAAAGCCGCGCGGGTTGGTGACTACACCCAGACGGCCCTTAAGCGAGAATGTTTTGATGCTGGCAAGCGTGGCGAGATGTTGCTGATTGATGCTTGATGTCGCAGGCGGTTGAGGCGGCGGCGGAAGGGTCGCACAGCCCGATATGCCCAATATCAATGGAACAATTGCTGAAAATAAGATGTTGCGACTATGCAGCAAATTTAGACTCTTAAGATTTAAAAACTGAAAGATTTATGAGCGGAATTTTTTGGCGGTAGCCACCAACACGTCATTTTCGGGGTGGTCTTTTAACGCGTTCGCCCAGATTTTCTTAGCTTCTTCCTGCAAGCCTTGTTTCCACAATACTTCGCCTAAATGCGCAGCAATTTCCGGATCCGTCTGGATTTCATAAGCTTTGCGTAGATATTCTGCCGCAAGGGCTAAATTACCCAGCCGATAATGCACCCAGCCCAGACTATCTAGCATGTAATGATCGTTTGGCTGTAATTTGAGCGCGGTTTCTATTAAGGTTTTGGCCTCGTTCAGTTTGATGTTCCGGTCTGCAAACGAATACCCAAGCGCGTTATAAGCCGCTGCAAAATCAGGTCGGAGCTGGATTGTCTTGCGTAGTTCTGCTTCCATTACGTCCAGCTTGCCTATCCGCTCCGCCGCCATCGCATAGTCATAAATCAGTTCAACCGTATTGGGGATATTGTTTACCGCTTTCTGCATCAGGTCGAACGATTCCTGATTGCGCTTGGCCTGGCTTAATAAACTGGCCTCAGCTTGAATCACCGTGATTTGCTGTTCCGTCGTCAGGTCTTCCACCTCGTCCAGCATTTTGATGGCAGCGTCCACGTTTTTGGTGCGCGCAATCACGTTTGCTGCAGAAAGCCTGCCATCTAAAAAATGATTGCCGGGTTGAATTTTGTCGTACCAGCTAAGCGCCGTCGTGTCGTTTTTTTGGCGCTCCGCACTGCGCCCCAGGTAAAAATAGAGCTGGTCCGGATTTTTAAATCCCGAGCTGAGGGACTGCTGGAAATATTTATCAGCCATCGCAAAGTCATTGGACTCTAGCGATAGCAAGCCAACCACCGCGCTGATTTCAGGGCTGCCATTTGAGCTTTCAACCAGTTTTACAAACTCGGGTTTAGCTTCCGCGTGACGTTTTTGGCTTACCAGTAACTTGGCATAGGCCATGCGCACTTCGTTCGCTTTTGGGTATTGTTTTAAAAAACCTTGATAAAAACCAACCGCCTTGTCCGGAGATTCTTTCAACAGCAGTTGCGCTTGCAGTTGTGCGGCCAACTCCCAGCCTGGGCGGAGCTTGTTTGCGGTTTCGAGTGCCTTTTTGCTGATATCGGGCTTGTTTGCAGCCAGTGCCGCCTGTGCTATTGCAAACTGCGCTTCCGGCAATTTTGGGTATGGTGCGGCAAATTCGGTAATTGCGGTCAAAACTTCTGCTTTGTCTTTTTGGTTTTCCAGTAATGAATTCAGATATAAAAAGCCGTTGGCTCGGGTCTCTTCTTTGGCCAGAAGTTTCTCAATATGCGGTTTGGCCTGTTTTAAATTGCCGCTGGCGATTAGTAACTGGCTGGAAGCCTGCTGCGCCTCAAGGGATGCTGGATCCAGTTCTGCCCACAATGTAGAGGCTTGCAGGGCAATGCCCGGCTGATTGCCATAAGCGGCAGCACGTGCGGCGCGCTCTGCCAGCCGCGGATCGCGCGTTTGCTTGGCTAAATCCAAAAATAATTGGCTGGCTAACGTGATTTCGCCGCGCTGTCCGGCAATTTCGCCTAACAGATATTTGTACACAAACTCCGCGTTGGCGGTCGTGATGGCCGGCGCGGCTTTCGGCTCCGCGGCCGCGTTCAAACTGCTGACACCTGCAAAGCCGATAAGTAAAGCAGTAACTATTTTCTTGATTTGTGGCATTCGATCATTATCCAAATATAGCGTTTGTGTATCGTTTAGTCCGTGACAGTAAGCGCAAGTTCATCCATAATTAAAGGTTGGACAGTAATTACATACATTTAAGTATGACTATAACTTTTTGCATGAAACTAATCTACCAGTTTTGTTTCATAAACCATTGGTTTTACCTGGGTACACATTAAACATTTATGAATAATTTGACAGTAGAAGCAATCGAGCTGACCAGGCTTTATGGCGGTCGTGAGGCCGTGAGCAACGTGAGCTTTAGTGTAAAGCAGGGCGAAGTGCTCGGCTTTTTGGGGCCAAACGGCGCAGGCAAATCCACCACCATGAAAATGCTTACGGGCAATCTCGCGCCGAGTGCAGGCAGCGTAAAAATCTGCGGCATCGACATGATCGAAAACCCCAAGGAAGCCAAGGCGCTGATCGGCTATCTGCCCGAAATGCGTCCTTTGTATAAAGAGCTGACGGTCGATGAATACTTAACGATTGCGGCGCGCTTACATAGAGTAAGTGGCAAGCACATCAAGAAAGCGGTTGAAAACGCCAAAGAGCGCTGTGGCTTAATGCACATGAGTAAGCGTTTGATTGAAAATCTATCTAACGGCTACCAGCAGCGGGTAGGGATCGCCCAAGCCATTATTCACAGCCCAATGGTGGTGATTCTGGATGAGCCAACCGTGGGCTTGGACCCGATCCAGATTCGCGATATCCGCGCGCTGATTCGTGAAATTGGCGGCGCGCACAGCGTAATTCTTTCCACGCACATTCTGCCCGAGGTGGAAATGGTGTGTGACCACGTGCAGATTATCGACAAAGGCAAGCTGGTGTTTAACGGCGGCATTGATGTACTGAAGCGCCAGCGCGTCGGCAATAAGCTATTGATAGGCTTCAGCAAAGCGCCAGCGGTAGAAGAATTGCTTAAAATTAATGGCGTGACCGAAGCCGAAGTGACCGATAACAATATGATGCGCGTTCGCTTTGCCGAGGCGGAAGCGCCACATGAAGCAATCGTACAGGCCTCGGTTAAAAATGGCTGGGGCTTGTACCAGATCGCACCTGATCAAACCAGTCTGGAAGACGTGTTTGTGCAGTTGACCTACCAAGATGCGGCAGCAGAAGCCGCATAAAAGCTGGATAAAATTAAGGTTAGAAAATGATATTGAATATTGCAAGAAAAGAACTCAAAAGCGTGTTTGCATCGCCCATGGGCTGGATCATCCTGGCGTTGCTGATGTTTGCATTCGGTACGTATTATCTTAACGGCGTGAATGACTATTTCGAAGTCATGTCCGGCGCCATTCGCCCGGCAGAGCGTTCCGGCGTAACACAATTTGTTGGTCAGGTCGTGTATGGATTGGCCTCGTTTATTATGCTGTTTGCGGTGCCGCTGCTCTCGATGCGGCTGATATCAGAAGAGCGCCGCAACCAGACACTGCCTTTTCTGTTCAGCGCGCCGCTGTCGCTGACTGAGATTGTCCTGGGAAAATTTATTGGGCTGGTCGCTTTTTTAAGCATCCTGATTGTGTATATCGCGCTGATGCTGTCTACGCTCAACATCTGGAGCGATATTGATTTTGGCTACATTCTGGCCAATTCATTGGGCCTGTTTTTATTGGTCGCGAGTTTTTCTTCGCTTGGCCTGTACTTCTCCAGCCTGACCTCACAACCGGTAGTGGCCGCTATTTTGAGCTTTATCGCGCTGTTTGCACTGATGATTTTGGATCGTTTTTTTTCGGGTGACCCAAGCAGCACAATGGCAAAACTTTCGCTGATGAATCATTTTCAATCGTTTGCTGGCGGGCTGATTGATACTGCTGACATTGCCTATTTTGTGTTATTTACCGCTACTTTTTTAATTTTAACCATTCGTCGTTTAGACGCAGACCGTTTAAGAGGCTGATTGGATTAACTCTATGAAAATAAATAGAAATCTACGTTTACAAATGCTGGCGCAAAACTGGTTTTTTGTGCTGCTGTTTTTACTGCTTATCGTTCTTCTGGGTTATCTGGCAAGCCAATACCATGTGGCAAAAGATATTACGCAAGCCAATCGCAACATACTCACGCCAGGCAGCGTGAATGTACTCAAATCGATGCAGGGGCCTGTGAATGTCACGGTATTTGCTACCAAAGATGACGCAGACCGTGGCGATACTTTCCGTAAGGGCATGATCGATTTTATGGCGCGCTATCAGCGCGAAAAGAAAGACATTCATCTTAAATTCATAAATCCATCCCAAGAGCCAAAGCTGGCGCAAGAAGCCAATATTAAGCAAGATGGCGAAGTAGTGGTGGAATACAACAAACGCACCGAGCACATTTTCCCGCCGATTGCTGAACAGGAAATGACCAATCTACTGGTGCGCTTGGCGCGAACCAACCAACAGGCCGTGATGTTTCTGGATGGTCA
Organism: Pseudomonadota bacterium; assembly: GCA_029563075.1. Classification (GTDB taxonomy): domain Bacteria; phylum Pseudomonadota; class Gammaproteobacteria; order Burkholderiales; family Methylophilaceae; genus Methylotenera_A. The sequence continues at coordinate 32,478 of JAKQTN010000034.1, read as the reverse complement.
CGGCGAGCGGCATCTGCAGGGGATTAAAAATCACGATATTGGTGAATTTGGTAAAAAACTTGAAGAGAAAGGCTTTAAATTTGCCAACCCGGATTTAACCATTGCCCAGGCGGTGCCAAGCAATGGCGCCATGCTGGTGATTGCCAGTCCTCAAGTGGATTTAAGCGAAATTGAAGCAAAAAAAATCAAGGCTTATTTAGAGGCGGGCGGCAACCTGCTTTGGCTGCTCGATAATGATAATTTGCACGGTTTGAAAGAGGTCGCAGATTATCTGGGCTTGACCATCTCACCGGGCATCGTCGTGGACATGACTGCCGCACAATATGGTGCAGATGCCAAAGTGGCATTCGCTAGCCTGTACGGCGACCACCCCATTACGCGTAACTTTCAGCTACGCACACTATTTCCCGAGGCGCATGAAGTGGATGCAAAAGCCTCTGATGAGCTTGGCTGGAAGGTAGCGCGTTTGGTGGAAGTTGCGCCCAATGGCTGGCTGGAATCAGACAAGATTTTGAATGGCGGAAAAAACCAGAAAGCCGTGTTTGATGAGAAAAAAGACAAACGTGGCCCAATCAATATCGGCGTGGCTTTAGAGCGTGAATACGGCAAAAAGGGTCAGCGCGTGGTGGTGATAGGTAACGGCAACTTTTTATCGAACACCTTTATTACCAACGGCGGCAATCTGGACTTCGGTATCAATATTGTCAACTGGCTGGCGGGTGACGACAAACTCATCACTATTCAGCCCATGCCGCTTAAAGACATCAATGTGACCATTCCAAACGATGACACAAGCCGTCTGGTTGCCTGGACAGTATTCCATGGCTTCCAGTTCTTCATCCCGATCGGGGTGTTCATTGCGGGCTTTTGGCTATGGTGGAAACGCAGAAAAGCGTAAAGTGGGTTGACCTGAATATTAAAAAGATGGTGATATGAAAAAGAGATGGCTATTGAATTTAGTGATGCTGGCGATTGTAGCCGGCCTGGTCACGTTTTTGTATATGCGCCCGCAAGCCAATACCAGCGCGCCTTCTGGGCATGAGGTTTCTGCATTAAAACTGGGTGATTTTATTGCAGTCAAAGTCGAGTTTCCTACCCGGGCGCCCACCAGTTTCGAGAAGGTGGATGGCCTGTGGCACATGACCGCGCCGTATAAAGTGCGTGCAGACCAGATGTCCGTACAGCGTATTTTAGCTATCATCGCGGCTAAGAGTGCAGAGAAGTTCCCCACTACCGATTTGGCCAAGTTCGGGCTGGATAATCCGCAACTCAAGCTCAAGCTCACTAATGCAGCCGGCACAGAAGAGTTTGTTTTTGGAACATTCAATCCGGTCAATGATGAACAGTATATTGCCTATAAAGATGCGGTTTATCTGCTGCCAGGCAGCTATGCCGAGGCGGCAAGTACGCAACCTATCGAATTGGTTGATAAAAGCCCGCTTAGCCGGGAGGAGGCAAAACAGATTTCCGGCTTCGATTTTTCGCGTTTGGAGCAATGGGAAGAAGCGCGCTTGAATGTGGATATTACAGATGGCAAGTGGAGCGTGAATGCGCCCAAAGCCAAACCCACGCAAAACGAGCTGAACGAATGGCTGGATTTCAGCTGGAAGCAGGCGCAAGCCAAACAAGTCGAGTTGTATGCGCCAGACCGTAAAGTGACATATCCATCGTTTGAAGTGAAGCTGAAAGATGGCAAAAAAATACATTTCGATAAAATTCAGGAAGCGCCAGACTTACTGCTTGGCCGCCCCGATGAAGGCGTTTTGTATCACTTTAGCAATGATGTCGGGTTTAATATGCTGAACCCGCCGCTTAATCTTCAATAAGACGCAGCTGGCGGGTGACGTATGCCTGAATTGCCTGAGGTCGAAGTCACCCGTCGCGGCCTGGTTCCGCTCTTAAATCAAACGGTCAAAAATATCGTCATTCGCAATGCCGGCATGCGCTGGCCGATTCCGGCGCATCTGCCGCAAACGCTCCACAATCAAAAACTGCTTGGCTTAAGGCGTCGAGCCAAATACATTCTGGCAGATTTTGAAAACGGTACACTTTTGTTGCACTTAGGCATGTCCGGCCGCCTTTGCCTGCTCGATAGAAATTACCCGCCTGAAAAGCATGACCATTTTGATATTCAGTTTCATGATGGTCAGGTGTTGCGCCTGCGCGACCCGCGCCGGTTTGGCGCGGTGCTGTGGGCAGGCGGGAAGCCTGATGAGCATCCGCTGTTGCGCGTGCTGGGCCCGGAACCGCTCGAAGATGGTTTTAACGCTAAATATCTGCATGGAGAACTGCGTACACGTAGTGCAGCGATCAAGGTTGCGATTATGGATAGCCACTTGGTGGTGGGTGTAGGGAATATCTACGCCAGCGAGTCTTTGTTTAGGGCGCGCATTCATCCCGAAATACCTGCCAAACAGCTTACCTTAAAACAGTGTGAAAAATTAGTGGCAGAAATTAAAGCGACGCTGAACGATGCCCTTAACGCGGGCGGAAGCAGCTTACGGGATTTTTTTGGTGCCGATGGCAACCCGGGTTATTTCCAGCAGGAATATTTTGTGTATGGTCGTACCGGCGAGCCTTGCAAAGTATGCAGCAAGCCCATCCAATGCATCCGGCTGGGGCAGCGCTCCACGTTTTTTTGTAGACACTGCCAAAAGCGCTGATTAATCTGCATGCCCTGCAAGCCAATATTCATGCGACCTGTAGGCCAATTTGAGTTTATGTAAATCTTTAAAAATTAATCTGGCTAACTTGCTTACTTTGAGAGTCGAAGACAATTTGCACAGTGTTATCTACATTACCAGTCACTGTATCTATACTTCTTTGATGGTAATACCAATATTCAGTGCCACCAGATTCTGATGTTGAGTCCGGCTTTCCGAGCTCTTGAATGACGAAAGCTCCTGATAGACCCATGACTTTCTTTTTAAATTCGTCTCTGTTGAAGATTTTAGGAGTATCAATACCTTGATTAAGGTTTTCCGAATCAGAGTGTTCTACAGTGCAAGAGCATAATGTAAATAAAACTAACAGAATAATAGAGATGTATCCATTATGAATTTTACGCATAGAATTTACTCTTCCCGCGTCCAGGTCTGTGATCTGCCAAACAGCGAAACCCCAATAAATCCGCGCACTTCCAGTTTGTTTCCGGTTTCGTCCAGTTTCATTTTGCATTTGTAGGTTTTGCCGTTATCAGGATCCAGAATTTCTCCGCCCTGGTACACGCCATTTTTCTCTTTCAGCCCCTTTACAATCGTCATGCCGATGATTTTCTGACCTTTGCGTTCATCGGTGCATTTGTCGCACACCGCTTCGCCTGTGTCGGTCGGCAGCAAGCCTTTTTCTACTACGGCGCTGTATTCACCATTGTGTTCGGTGATGCGGATGAGGGAGCGTGGTTTGCCGGTTTTGTCATCGATACTTTTCCACAAACCGGCGGGAGAGGCGGCTAATGCCAGCGTAGCGCATAATGCAAGACATAAGCCAATGATTTTTGGTACTATTTTCATGATTAACTCCAAATATAAAATATTAGATAAGCGGAAATCTGCAACATGACCAACAGCAATATAATCCAGGTTAACCGCTTTTGCCAGCGTGCTTGTTGTTGCTGGGTTTGAATAAGCATATCCAGCTGTTCACGCAGCGGGTTATCGCGCTCGGACTGGGTTTGCTGCGTTAAAAACTGATGCACCAAACGCGGCATGTGCGGCGCATTTTTTGCGATAAAAGGCAGCTCTTTTTTGAGTGATTTTGCTACGCTGCGCCAACCTATTTGTTCGCTCATCCAGCGCTTTAAAAAAGGCTTGGCGGTTTGCCACAGGTCAATGTTCGGGTCTAAATCACGGCCCAGGCCTTCAATATTCAGCAAGGTTTTTTGCAGCATGACGAGTTGCGGTTGAATCACCACGCCGAAACGGCGCGACATTAGAAACAGGCTTAGCAAGGTGCGCCCAAATGAAATGTCCTTGAGCGGCTTGTTAAAGATCGGCTCACATATAGCGCGGATGCTGGTTTCCAGTTCATCCACATTGGTGTCTTTTGGTACCCAGCCCGACTCGATATGCGCCACGGCGACATCACGATAATCGCGGTTAAAGAAGGCCAGGAAATTACGTGCCAGATAATATTTGTCGGTGTCGTTCAGGTTGCCCATGATGCCGAAATCCAGCGCAATATACTTACCTTTATCTGGGCCATCATCCGCCACCTGGATATTGCCCGGGTGCATATCAGCATGAAAAAACCCGTCGCGAAATACCTGTGTAAAGAATATTTCCACGCCGTCGTGCGCGAGCTTGGTGATATCGATACCTTTTGCTCGCAATACATCAATCTGGCTTACAGGCGTGCCATGCATGCGCTGCATGGTCATCACTTCTTTGCGGCAGTAATCCCAATACACTTCCGGAATGAGTAGACGTTTATCAGTAAAATTGCGCGCCAGTTGGCTGCAATTGGCGGCTTCCAACGTTAAATCCAGCTCATGCTGCGTGTGGCGTGCAAACTCTTCCACAATTTCCTGCGGCTTGAGGCGTTTGCCTTCGGATGAAACCGCTTGTACAAACCAGGCGAGCGATTGGAGCAGGGAAATATCCTGGTTGATGACTTTGGCGATGTTTGGCCGCAATACCTTGACCGCAACCGGTTTGCCATTCAGCAAGTTGGCAAAGTGCACCTGCGCGACCGAGGCGCTTGCTATGGCCATTTCGTCAAACTGGCTATAAACCTGGTCGAGTGGCAGCCCGAATGCGGTTTCTATAGTGGTTTGCACCTCTGCAAAAACAACCGGTGGCACCTGGTCTTGCAGCTTAGCCAGTTCATCTGCCACATCAGGCGGCAATAAATCACGCCGGGTGGAGAGCACTTGACCGAACTTAACAAAAATCGGTCCTAATTTCTCTAACGCTAAACGCAGCCGAACACTGCGCGGTTGTTGCTTGCTGCGCCAAAAAAATAGGATTTGAATAAGTCGATGCAGCGGGCGTAGTGGCGGGTGCTCATGAATAAAATCATCCAGGCCGAAGCGCAGTGCTACAAATATGATATGAAACAGCCGAAAATAATGCATAGTTATGGTGTGTGGTTTTTATTGGCAGAACGGGTTAGTTTTTCCAGGCGTTTTTCAAAACGAGCAACATCGCCTCGCAACGTATCAACCTCAGTATTGAATTGTTCCACATGGCGCTTTTTGGCAAGAACGTTTTTCTCTTCCTGCCAATATTCCACGAGCATTTCGGCCAGATGAACACTTTGCTGCTTTGTCTCTTGAATAATTTTGTGGCTTGCTACGCCAATTTTATGCGCAGCAATATCGCCTACGACATGACTCAAATCCTCTTCGATATCCCAGCGCATCAATTGCAGCACTTTACTCAATTCGGTTGCCAGATGCGCATCACCATCGATGGTGATTTGTGTTTTTGCTGCCTCATCTTTAGCCAGAAGACGCAAGACAAGGCTGGGAGGCGCGTGGATAGTAGCGTCTGGCGTTGCTGTTTCGCCTGCAATGGCCAGGCTGCCGTCTTCTAGAATCAGCAAATTGGTTTTCATCAATGCGACATCAAACTGTACGACTTTTCCCGCAAAGCCGATTAAATGCTCGCGCGACCAATTATTTTGATTGGTGAGGTGCTGCAAAAAGCGTGTTGCAAACGGCTTGAACATCAGGTTTTATAACCTTTATGCAAAGCCACCACGCCCGCGCTCAGGTTGTAGTAATCCACCTTGCCTAAGCCAGCGTCCAGCATCATTTGTTTGAGCGTTTCCTGGTCTGGGTGCATGCGGATGCTTTCCGCTAGATACTGGTAGCTTTCGGCATCCTTGGCGATCAGTTTGCCCATGAATGGCAGAAATTTGAACGAGTAGGCATCGTATAGCTTCTCTAGCGGTTGCCACACTTTAGAGAATTCCAGCACTAGCAGGCGGCCGCCTGTTTTAAGCACGCGCTGCATCTCTTTTAATGCAATATCCTTATGGGTCATGTTGCGCAGGCCAAACGCCACAATGACGCAATCAAACGTATTGTCAGGAAAAGGCAGTTTCTCGGCGTTGCACTGTGTGGCGGGTACGCTCAGGCCCGCATCTATCATCCTGTCGCGGCCTACTGCCAGCATGGATGCGTTAATGTCGGTGAGAATCACTTCCCCATCTTGGCCGACTTTTTTTGCAAAAAGTTTGGATAAATCACCGCTGCCGCCAGCAATATCCAGCACTTTGTCGCCGGGCTTTACACCGCTTACTTCCACCGCGAAGCGTTTCCAGCCACGGTGCAGTCCGGCCGACATGACGTCGTTCATGATGTCGTATTTACTGGCGACGGAATGAAACACTTCGCCCACTTTTTGCTGTTTTTCAACTTCATCGACCGTTTTGTAGCCAAAATGTGTAGTTTTATCGCTCATGGTGTTCCTTGCTGATGTCTTTACGAGAGTGGCCTGCCATTTCGAGTCTGGTGATGTAATCCTGCCACAAGGCCTCGTAGTGTTCGCCTAAATAGTACAAATAATCCCATGAATATAAGCCGGTATCATGGCCATCCGAGAACATAAGCTTGACCGCGTAATTGCCGACGGGTTCGATGCCCGTGATATTCACGTTCTCTTTGTCAATTTGCAGCGTTTCCTGTCCTGCGCCATGGCCGCGCACCTCAGCCGAAGGCGAATATACACGCAGAAACTCACATGAGAGCATGCACTCGGTGCCGTTATCAAATTTAATTTCCAACAGGCGCGAAGCTTGGTGCAGGCGGATATCAATGGGTCGGGGTGAATTTACGTTTAAGCCGCTCATTTAAAAATGGATGCAATTGAACAAACTGAAATGATAGCAGAACATGTCTCTCGGCTAATAAATTAGCGGTTTTTACCACAACTTTTTTTAACCATATGCCGTTTGTCGCTAAAAATCCACCTTTCATCAGAATTTAAATGAATTAAGCATGTTGATGTGACTGATTTATTTGAATATTTACGATGTCATGATAAAGTACGATTACAAGAAAAGTAGTCAATTTTGGCAACTACTTTTGGGGATTAAGTGGGGACTCGCATGGCAGAAAATAAATTAGCGCACCAGTTTACAGCCTACTCTGAGTGGAGAAAGGCGCTGGTAGACAGTATTTGCGATTATCGCAGCTGGCTGAATGAGCAGGAGCTCAATGACGCGCAAATAGATCAACGCATCACCAATCTGCTCGAGCGTTTACGTGAAGATAAACTGAATGTCGCGTTTGTGGCCGAATTCTCACGTGGCAAATCAGAATTGATCAATGCCATCTTCTTTGCAGATTACGGCCAACGCCTGCTGCCATCCAGCGCGGGCCGCACCACGATGTGCCCCACAGAGTTATTGTATGACCCGTCAAAACCGACCTCCATCATGATGTTGCCAATTGATACGCGCGCCTCAGATGCCACTACTACCGAGTACAAGCGCTATCCGGATGAATGGCACACGGTCGTGTTTGATGTCGATAATAACGATAGCATGGTGGCTGCATTCAAAGAAGTCAGCAGCACTAAGCGGGTGACAGCAGCGGAAGCTGAAAAATACGGGCTTTTTGACCCCAACAGCAGTGACGACGCCATGAGCCTGAATAAAGACGGCACTGTCGATATTCCATGCTGGCGCTACGCCATGATTAATTTCCCACATCCTTTGCTTGAGCAGGGGCTGGTTATTTTAGATACCCCGGGCTTGAACGCCATCGGAACCGAGCCCGAGCTGACATTGAATATGCTGCCGAATGCGCATGCTGTGCTGTTTATTCTGGCTGCAGATACCGGCGTGACAAAATCCGAGATTGACGTATGGCGCCAATATATCAGCGGCACGCGCTGGAAACAAAAAGGCCGCTTGGCTGTATTAAACAAAATTGACGGTCTTTGGGACGAGCTGAAAAACGAAAAGGAAATTGAAAAGGAAATCAGCAAGCAAGTTAAGATGAGTGCTGAGCTGCTTGGCTTGGAAACAAATCAGATTTTCCCAACCTCCGCCCAAAAAGGCCTGTTAGCCAAAATCAATGGCGATGATGCTTTATTGGCACAGAGTCGGCTACCGGCGCTGGAAAAAGCCTTGTCTGACGAACTGATTCCTTCAAAAAAAGAAATCGTCCGCGACAATACAAAAAACGAGATTGAGGATTTAATCAGCAATTCGAACATGATTTTAGAATCACGAATATCAGGCGTGGCAGAACAACTTGAAGAGCTTCGTGGTTTGCGCGGCAAAAACGAAGATGTGGTTGAGCACATGATGAACAAGGTGAAGGTGGACAAGGAGAACTTTGAAAAAGGCTTGCAGCGTTTTCAGGCATTGCGCAGCGTGTTCTCGCAGCAAACCAACAAGCTGTTTACCTTGCTGGGCATGGAAGCGCTAAAGATGCAGGTGCATACCACGCGTGAAACCATGGTAAACGCCAGTTTTACCAAAACAATCCGTGAGGCGATGGATCATTTTTTCACCGATCTAAAAGGCCGATTAGTGTCATCCGATGCGCAGATCGATGAGATTAAGAAAATGATGGATGTGATGTACGACAAATTTTCTAAGGAACATGGCTTGCGCAAATCCGAGCCGCCGGCGTTTTCAACGCTGCGTTACCAGAAAGAACTGGCCAAACTTGAACGTGCTTATAAAGAGCAGTTTAATACGACATTTAATATGATCGCGAATGAGAAAATGACGCTGACCACCAAGTTTTTTGAAACCTTGGCAAGCCGTGTGATACATGTGTATGAAGTGGCTAACCGTGACGTTGAGAACTGGTTGAAAGCCGTGATCGCGCCGATGGAGTCGCAGGTGCGCGAGCATCAGTTACAATTACGCCGCCGCCTGGAAAGTATTAAACGCATCTACAAGGCAACCGACACCTTGGAAGACCGTATTCTAGAGCTTGAAAATATCGAGAAAAGCATACGTGCCCAGATGATGGATCTAAAAGTATTGCGTCAGCATATGGGTAATGCATTGGCATTTGAGAGTGAAGCAGAAACTAAAGCAGCTTGAGTTAATTGCAGCTAACAAAAAAGCCGACGCAATGTCGGCTTTTTTATTGTTAAAACAAATTAAGATTTAAGCATTAAAGCTTTAATCTTCTGCATGGCTTTTTGTTCAATCTGGCGGATACGCTCAGCGGAAACATTAAATTCAGCAGCCAAGTCATGCAAGGTTGAAGTTGCATTTTCCGTGAGCCAACGCGCTTCCAGCACGCGGCGGCTGCGCTCGTCCAAGCTTTCTAATGCCTTGCTTAAGCCCATGGATTGCAACTGTTCGGTTTGCTGGTTTTCTAAAAACGCAGAAGGCTCCGGGCTTTCGTCTTCCAGGTAGGCAATCGGGCTAAAGCTTTCCTCACCGTCATCGTCAATATGCGCATCCAAAGAAATTTCATGCCCGTTCAAGCGGTATTCCATCTCGCGCACTTCTTCCGGCTTGACCTTCAGCTCGCGTGCAATATGGTTGACTTCGTCAGGATGAAGCGATTCCAGGCCTTGTTTCATGCTGCGCAAATTAAAAAATAATTTACGTTGTGCTTTGGTAGTGGCGGTTTTAACCAAGCGCCAGTTGCGCACGATAAATTCATTAATCTCTGCTTTAATCCAATGCATGGCAAATGAAACAAGACGCACGCCACGGTCTGGGTCGAAGCGTTTAACTGCCTTCATTAGGCCAATATTGCCTTCCTGAATAAGGTCTGACTGTGGTAAACCGTAACCCATGTAGCCACGCGCGATGCTCACAACCAAGCGCAGATGCGAAACAATCAGCAACTGTGCAGCCTCCAAGTCATTATTTTTCTTGAGGCGAGTTGCATATTCATACTCTTCCTCCGCGCTCAGAAGCGGGAAGGCTTTGATGGCACGAACATACTGATCAAAGCTGTCAAGTGACGAGATCGACGGTATAGTTAAAGCGTTTATAGTAAAACTCCTTAATTAATAGTTATTGCTATTTTAGCACTCTAACTTCGAGAGTGCTAGACTCTGAAAGTTCCGAAAAGACCGGGATTTTTTAAAAGGTCTTTTCAGTGGCTACTGGATAATTTATACATCGATTTAGATACAGCAAGATAGGCTGAAATCAGCCCGACCACGATAGATAGCAAACAGGTGATGATGCTTGTTGGAAGACTGGGATAAGTGAGTGAAAAGCTTGTTTGATACTCGGCCGCTAGCGGTGCGAGGGACTGGTTAAACAGGAAAATGACCGTAAAGGTAATCAGCAGTGCGAACAGTCCGCCGATTAAGCCATACAGCGCGCCAGCGTACAAAAACGGCCTGCGGATAAAGCTTCTGGTGGCACCGATTAGTTGGCTTAATTCTATCTCTGCGCTTTGTGTGACGATTTGCATGCGGATGGTATTGGCGATGACAGCCGCCAGTGCGAACGCCAACAAGCCAGCGATAGCGAGCATTGCCTTTTGGCCCAGCAACAGCAGGTAATTGAGGCGTTTAATCCAGGCGCCATCCACAATGACTTCTTCGACACCGTCCATTTTGCTTAAAGCTGCTTTAAGATTCTCTATCGATTCAGCATCAAGCTTGCTCGGTTCCACAAAAAAAGCATCGGGCAAGGGGTTTTTCTCAAGTGAATGTAGCACATCTTTATTGGTGTCTAAGGCCTGCAGCTGGCCGAGGGCTTCTTCTTTTGATACGAACTTGAAGTTCTTAATAGCAGCATTTTTTTCTAAAGCGGCTTTGATTGTTTGTATGGCCGCGTCGCTATGATTTAAAGCCAGAAAAACACTGATTCGTGACTCGCTTTTTATATTGCTGGTCAGATTATTTACACTATCCAGAACCGCGTACATGATGCTTGGCAGGGCAACTGTAATACCTATCGTGAAGCAAATCAGTAATGTACCGAGTTTGTTTGTTCTGAAGCGTCTTAGTACCAGGCTTAGCGCCTGAGTATGCTGAGTGAGCCAGACGTTCATAAAACAACCTCGGCATTGACAAGCTTGCCGTGGTTCAAATGCAGCACTTTATTCTGCTCACCGGCGTTGCCGAGCGCATCGTGCGTGGCGATAATCACAGTTACGCCCACTTGTTGAAACGCGTTAAACAGTTGCAAAATATCCGCCGCATAGTTTCTATCCAAATTTCCGGTGGGCTCGTCTGCGATAAGAATCGATGGCCTGGAAACGACGGCCCTTGCGATGGCTAGACGCTGCTGCTCACCGCCGGAAAGCGTAATTGGCATGGCTTTTTCTTTATCCAGCAAGCCTACTTTATCCAGCGCGGCACGAATGCGCTTACCGGCCTCATGTTCTGTGATGCCGTTAATAGCCAATGGCAGCGCGACATTGTGATAACAGTTTCTGTCATATAAAAGTTTATGGTCCTGAAACACCAGGCCAAACATGCGGCGGATATAGGGTAAGGTAGATGCTTTGAGCTTGCTGACATTCTGATTGTTAATCAATACAGTGCCGGAGGTCGGGCGCTCGATCGCTGCCATCAGCTTCAGGAGCGTACTCTTGCCTGCCCCGGAATGCCCTGTGACATATACCATTTCACCTTGTTCAATGGTAAAGCTCACGTCGGTCAATGCTTCGTGGCTACCAGGGTAACGTTTGATGACGTGGTCAAAGGTAATCATGATTCAATTATGCATCAATATGTGGCTAATCAAACAGTGCATCAACAAACTCATGCGCGTTAAAAGGCCGCAAATCGTCAATTGCTTCACCAATGCCGATAAAACGGATCGGAATCGGGCGCGCCTCGGCAATCGCAGCAATCACGCCGCCTTTGGCGGTGCCGTCCAGTTTGCTTAGCACCAAGCCAGTCACGCCCAGCGCGTCGTCAAAGGCTTTTACCTGCGAAACCGCATTCTGGCCGGTGTTGGCGTCAATCACCAATAAAATTTCATGCGGGGCGCCAGGCAGTGCTTTATCGATCACGCGCTGCACTTTTTTGATTTCGTCCATCAAGTGCATCTGTGTGGGCAGGCGGCCGGCCGTGTCGGCAATGATGATATCGATTTTTTTGGCGATGGCGGAATTCACCGCATCGAAAATCACAGCAGCCGGGTCGCCGCCTTCAGAGGCAATGACATGTACATTATTGCGCTCACCCCACACTTGCAATTGCTCGCGGGCAGCAGCTCTGAAGGTGTCGCCTGCCGCAATGAGTACGCTATTGCCTTGCGCCTGGAATAATTTGGCGAGTTTGCCGATGGTGGTGGTTTTGCCGGCGCCGTTAACGCCTGCGAGCATCATCACAAAAGGTGCGTGGGTATTGGTCTGCAGCGGCGCTTCAAGTGGCGCTAAAACGCTTAATAATTCTGCTTTTAAGGCAGTTTTCAGCGCACCGGTGTCTTCCAGGTTTTCGCGTTTAACACGCTTTTTAAGGTTATCTAACAGCTTCTGTGTGGCAGGGACGCCGATATCAGAAGTGAGCAAAATCGTTTCAAGCTCCTCATATGTTTCGGCATCGATTTTACCGCCGCCAAACAGGCTGGCGAGCTGGCCGCCAAGCTGCTGGCGGGTTTTAGCTAGTCCCTGTTTTAATCGCTGCGTAAAACTCAGGCTTTGCTCAACAGCGGGCTCTGCAGGTGCCTCAGCTTGTTGAGCAGGGATTGGATCTTGTTGGTTGCTTGCAGCTGGATCGGGTTTTTTCTTGAAAATATTGAACATAACAAACTTAAAATTTCGAATAGCTGCTATTTTAGTCGTAAACTTGCATGCGTGCCATCCACTCGTCAATCGGAACTAAACTAATTTGGCGTGTGTCATTATGTGGCAGCTTCACTATTGTTGTTTTTGAGAGAGTATTTTCGTGTTTACAAAAATAAATAAATTCACATTCATCATATTCAGTTTTATCCCTCTAGTAGCGCTGGCAGAGATTCAGGAGTTTACACTTAAAAACGGCCTGAAATTAGTGGTACAGGAAGATCATCGTGCGCCCGTAGTTGTGTCGCAAGTGTGGTATCGCGCCGGTGCGCTGGATGAAGTGAACGGCAAGACCGGTGTAGCGCATGTGCTGGAGCACATGATGTTTAAAGGGACCAAAAAAGTGCCTGCAGGCCAGTTTTCCAGATTAATTGCGGCTGCAGGTGGTAAGGAAAATGCGTTTACAGGCATGGATTACACCTGTTATTTTCAGCAGCTAGAAAAATCGCATTTGCCGCTCTCTTTCAAGCTGGAAGCGGACCGCATGGCGAATTTGCAAATTACCGATGAAGAATTTGCCAAAGAAATCAAGGTGGTGATGGAAGAGCGTCGATGGCGTACTGAGGATAAGCCGCAGTCGAAGGTGAATGAGCAATTTCAATCCACCGCGTTCAGGGCACACCCTTATGCACGGCCAGTTGTGGGCTTTATGAACGATCTGGAGCACATGACGGCGGCTGATGCGCGTGAATGGTATAACACCTGGTATGCACCAAATAACGCGACAATTGTGGTCGTTGGGGACGTAAAAACGCAGGAGGTGCTAAAGCTTGCCAAACAGTATTTTGGCAACATCAAACCACGTAAGTTACCCGCACGTAAACCGCAAACCGAGCCGCCGCAAATCGGCGAGCGGCGCGTGGTGGTGAAAGCACCAGCCAAGCTGCCTTATCTGGTGATGGGGTATCACGTGCCCACTCTGTCCGACAAACTTCAAGCGCCAGAACAAGCCTGGGAGCCTTATGCGCTGGATGTGCTGGCCGGCGTGCTGAGCGGCAACGATTCGGCAAGACTCAATCAGAAACTGGTGCGGGAGGCAGCGTTGGCAGTGGATGTGGGTGCCGGTTACGATAGCACGTCAAGAGGAAGAGAAGCCCTGTTTGAGCTTGAGGGGATGCCAAGTGAAGGCAAAACCATAACGGAGCTGGAAGCTGCGTTGGTCGCGCAAATTGAGAAAATCAAAACCGATGGTGTCACGCAGCAGGAATTGGATCGTGTAAAGGCGGCAGTAATTGCGGCGGATGTATATCAGCGTGATTCGATGTTTTATCAGGCCATGCAGATCGGCCAGCTTGAAACCATGGGCTATAGCTGGCGCTTGCTGAAGGAGTATCCGGAAAAATTAAAAGCGATAACTTCGGAGCAAATTCAGGCAGTGGCTAAGAAATATTTAGTTAAAGATAACATGACGGTTGCAACACTTGATCCGCAACCTATAGACCCTAACGCTAAACCCGCAGGCATGCCTCATACACACTAGTTATCAGAGAATAAAAAATGTTTTTTAAATCAGTTTTTGCACTATTCATTTTTGCGTTCAGTTTTACCGTAAATGCCGCCGTCAAAATCAATCATTGGCAAACCAGTGCGGGTTCAGATGTGTATTTTGTCGAGAATCATGATTTGCCGATTATCGATATGAGTGTGAATTTCCCCGCAGGCAGCGCGCGCGATACCAAGGCGACGTCAGGTGTGGCTGGCGTAACCCGTTATATGATGACGCTAGGCGCAGATGGCATGAGCGAGGAAGTGATTACTAACAAATTTGCCGACATCGGCGCAATTCTGGGCGGCGAGCTGGATGCCGACCGTGCTGCGTTTAAGCTACGTACACTCACAAGCGAAAGTGAGAAAGCCCTCGAAACATTTAACAAGATTTTGCATAAACCGGATTTTCCGCAAGCCGTTTTGGAGCGCGAAAAAACACGTATCATTGCCGGAATAAAAGAAGCTGCGACGCAGCCGGAGAGCATTTCCAACAAAGCGTTTATGCTGGCCTTGTATCCAAATCATCCCTATGGTCTGGACCAAAGCGGGGAGATCGACACGATTACCGCCATGAAGCGCGAAGATTTGGTGCAGTTTTACAATACCTTTTACACCGCCAAAAGCGCTGTAATCGCGCTGATTGGCGACATGACAGAACAACAGGCGCGCGCAATTGCAGAAGCAGTTTCCAGTGGCTTGCCGCAAACACCGGCAGTGGCAAAAATTGCAGAGGTTGCATTACCGCAAGCAGCGAATGTACAAAACATTAACCATCCAGCATCGCAAGCCCATATTCTGTTGGGCTACCCGGGTATCAAACGCGGCGATGCGGATTATTTCCCGTTATATGTTGGGAATTACATTCTGGGCGGCGGCGGTTTTGTGTCGCGTCTCACGGAAGAAGTGCGCGAAAAACGCGGTCTGGTATACAGCGTATACAGCTACTTTATGCCCATGAGTGAATTGGGCCCGTTTCAGATCGGCTTGCAAACCAAAAAAGAGCAGGCCAGTGATGCCATGAAAGTAGTGAATGAAACGGTGGCTAAATTCATTAAAAACGGCGTGACCGAAAAAGAGCTTAAAGCGGCCAAGGATAATATCATTGGCGGTTTTCCCATGCGTATCGACAGTAACGGCAAGATTCTGGACTATCTGTCTGTGATTGGGTTTTACAAATTGCCGCTTACCTATCTGGATGATTTTAATAAACAAATTGCTAAAGTCACCGCCAAGCAGATTAAGGACGCATTCAGCCGTAGAGTGAAACCAGAGCACTTTGTTACCGTGACTGTTGGGGCGCAGTAAGTAATAACAGGTTAAAATGGGGTTTTGCTTCATGAACAAAACCTTGTCCAAATCTACTAAAACCAGTACCAACCAAGTCCGCATTAATGCGGGTGTCTGGCGCAGCCGCCTGCTCAAATTCCCTGATGTCGAGGGTTTGCGACCCACGCCGGAGCGTGTGCGACAAACCGTGTTTAACTGGCTGGGGCAAGATTTAACAGGTAAAAATTGCCTGGATTTATTTGCCGGCACCGGTGCGCTGGGCTTCGAGGCTTTATCACGCAACGCCAAAAACGTATTGATGCTGGAAAACTCTTCTTTGGCTTATAAATCACTTTTGCAAAACCAGTCTTTACTAAAAGCGCAAAATTGCCAAATTCTGAATCAGGATGCAATGCAGTTTCTGGCCAGCAACGTCAATAAATTCGATGTGATTTTTTGCGATCCGCCTTACAATAAAAACTGGCAGGACAAGCTTCTTCCCATGTTAAATCAGCATGTTAGTGACGGCGGCGTAGTGTATGCAGAAGCGGAATATGCAATTGAAAGCACTGATGACTGGAAGGTGATAAAACAGGGCAGGGCGGGCGCGGTGTATTATCATTTGCTACAATTAAATAATTAGCATTCTGTAGTTCGCCAAAAAAAGGAATTTCACATATGAGCAAAACCCGCATCGCGGTTTACCCCGGGACCTTCGACCCCATTACCTTGGGGCACGAAGACATTGTGCGCCGTGCTGCAGATTTGTTTGATGAAGTCATCGTGGCCGTGGCGGGCAGCACCAACAAACGCACTCTGTTCAGCCTGCATGAGCGCGTAGCGCTTGCAGAAGGCGTATTCACGGCCAGCAACATCAAGGTGGTTGGCTTTAGCGGCTTGCTGATGCAATTTGTGCAAGACCAGGGCGCGCAGATCGTGGTGCGCGGTTTGCGTGCGGCGAGTGATTTTGAATATGAATTTCAACTGGCCGGCATGAACCGTAAACTTTATCCCAAGCTGGAAACCATATTCCTAACGCCGGCCGAGCAGTATATGTTTGTATCATCCACGCTAGTACGTGAAGTTGCCACCTTGGGCGGCGATGTACATCAGTTTGTGTCGCCCACGGTGGAAGCGGCGATTAGAAACAAGCTGGGAAAGTAAAGAATAAATTTATGGCGTTAATGATTACCGATGAATGCATCAACTGCGACGTCTGCGAGCCGGAATGTCCAAATGGTGCCATCTCGCAAGGGCAGGAGATTTACGAGATTGACCCCAATCTATGCACCGAGTGTGTGGGGCATTACGACAAACCGCAATGCCAGCAAGTGTGTCCGGTAGATTGCATTCCATTTAATCCAGATGTGGTTGAAACGAAAGAACAATTGATGGAAAAATATTATCGCATCACAAAAAAATAGGAAATTGCCATGAGAATTTTACACACCATGCTTCGCGTAGGCGATTTAAACCGCTCCATCAAGTTTTATACTGAAGTGCTAGGCATGAAATTATTGCGCCAGCACGATTACCCCGATGGTGAATTTACGCTGGCTTTTGTGGGCTATGGTAACGAGTTCGACAACACCGTGCTGGAGCTTACTTACAACTACGGCAAAACTAGCTACGAAATGGGCGGTGCATTTGGGCATATTGCAATTGAAGTGGATGACGCCTTCGCCGCATGCGACAAGGTGAAGGCATTGGGTGGCAAAGTCGTGCGCGAGGCGGGCCCAATGAAGCACGGCACCATTATCATCGCATTTGTGGAAGACCCGGACGGCTATAAAATTGAATTTATCCAAAAGGGCACAATTACATACCCCAAATGACGGCATGGGCAAATTGCTGCGTAGCGCGGTACTCAAAATCCTCATGTACTTCGTGTACATTCCGGTTTTTGCGTTCCGTGCGCCTTGCACTTTATCCCACGCCATCATTTGTGCTGATGAATTGATGATTAAATATGGCAGATAATAAGGCGCAACTCTTACAAGCCTGCAACCTCGCGCTTGCAGGCGATTGGGATCAATCACACAAAATCGCACAAGATTACAGCGACAGCACCGCCAACTGGATTCACGCGGTGCTGCATAAAATTGAAGGCGACGTTTGGAACAGCAAATACTGGTATGCCAGAACGCATGGCAAAAAGTACGAAGATTTCAGCGATGCGCGTGATGAACTCATCGCGATCCAAAGCAGTTTAAATCAATAATTTATGCCCTGAAACCCGCATGGATATTGTCTCTCAGAGCGTCTGTTTATGCGACCTTTGCATGACAAATGTTATCGCACAAAATAAAACAGCCCGCAATTGCGGGCTGTCTGGTGGGGTTAAAATAACCCGATTAAGCCAGTGCTTATGAAGGGTCAGATAAAGTAGCGTATTGCAATTCACCATTGACGATGACAAAGTGCGCATCCTTCACGCCGTTCTCTTTTTGTACCGCATCATGGTAAACCCAAACTGAACCTACCCTGGCACCTGAAGTATCCTTCAGTGGTTGAATCTCATCAGGCTTACCAAAGTTGTAGCCCAGATGATCCGTATTTGTTTTGGCCAGCACCTCGTAAAACTTGGCGGATGAAACAGCCTTTCCTTCGTTATTGTTACCTTTATGGAATCCTGCCGCATTTGCCTGCATGGTTGATACAAGCAAACCACCGACGAGTAAGCTATTGATTAAATTGTTTTTGATGAACTTTTGATTCATGTTGTTAAGTCTCCTTTTGAAAGAACCTGTATTCTAATCAAAAGATGTTACAGTTTGATGACGTGGATGTAACCGGAATGTAATATTGGCGCGGGTTTCAGCCAATATTGGCATGCTGGACACATGGTAAAACTACCAAGATTTTAGCGGCGCACGCGAAGCACTTATCGCAATTCAAAATTGCTTTAACTAGTAACTTTTTAATTAAAAACACCTGCCCTGCAAGCCGCATGGATATTGCCTTCCAGGGCGTCTATTTTTTACTTATTTTTGCATAATTTAAGCGAAGTTGACTCGTTTAATTGGTTTGCTATGCAGATTTTCCGTGGTAGGGGTATCTGAGAAGTTGACAACTGTAGGCAGCTTAATAACCCCTGATTGCACTATTGCAAAAATTACAGCGATTATTGTTAACCAGAACATTTTTTTTTGTAGCTTCACAGCTTCTGTATGGCGTCTTTCGTCTTCCTCATATTTTTCTATTGTGCTAATGGCTTTCCCAGTAACAATGTATTCATGATTAATCTTGTTTAGCTCACCAGATGATACGAGAGATTCCAAATAAAGATCCATTTTTTTGTGTTGTACTTCCCAAGACGGATGCAAAAACAATCTCATTGAGTAGATTTTCGTCATTAAGTCTAGAGATGTGATTCCGTCATGCGTGCGATCCAGCTGGTCGTCCATCATCAACCGAAGGAGTTCCATTCGTTTCTTTGTAACGAGTTTTCGTTTGTTGAAGAAATATTGATACGTTGAGTCTATGTGGCGATAGATGTGAATCTTTAGGTAGATAAGCCTTGTGATGTAATGCCATGCGACATCATAAATGCTGTCATAGGTAACCTCAGAAAGACCATAGTAGTGTGTGATGTTTAGTGTCCCACTCTCTAGGTCTGAAATGGAGATTGTTGCATTGTCGCCGTAGGAGCGTCCGTTCCACTTGAGCCCTGTAAGAACATTGCCATCAATCGCGGTAGCAACAAAATACGGTGAATCGCCGTGGTCTACAGCTACCACATAACAATTCACTTCTTCCCCTTTCTTGCCAGAGCGTGGAATGCTTGATTCACATGCCTTAGCTATGAGGCGCTTCAGCAGCCATCGATATAGAAACGTCTTAATCAAAACGAAAGCCTATTCTATAACTTAAAAGGGTTCAGCATCGATTTGGCTTAGATTATCCAAAAAAATCTTTTGCTTTATCTACCCAGCTTTTGTTTTTCGGGCTATGTTTGCCGGCATCGGCTTGCGTGCTGGTATCAAACTCGCGTAGCAATTCTTTTTGCTTTTCGGTGAGCTTGACCGGTGTTTCCACCACCACATGCACCATTAAATCGCCGTGGTCAGATTGCCGTAAGGGCTTGATTCCTTTGCCTTTTAACCTGAACACGCCGCCGGTTTGGGTTTCAGCAGGGATTTTCATTTTGGCCGAGCCACCTAACGTTGGGACTTCAATCTCGCCGCCTAAAGCTGCCGTCGTAAAGCTGATCGGCATTTCGCAATGCAAGTTGCCGCCGTCGCGTTGGAAAATCTCGTGTGGTTTCAGGTGAACCACCACATATAAATCGCCTGTGGGGCCGCCATTGACGCCAGCTTCGCCTTCTCCGCTCAAACGGATTCTATCGCCTTCATCCACGCCAGCGGGAATTTTGACCGATAAGGTTTTATTCTGTTTAACACGACCAGCCGCATGACAGGTCGGGCAGGGGTCTTTGACCATTTTGCCTGTACCGTGACATTTTGGGCAGGTTTGTTGTACCGAGAAAAAGCCTTGCTGCATGCGCACCTGGCCGTGGCCGCCACAAGTGGTGCAGCTGACAGGCTGTGTGCCTGGGCGTGCGCCGGAGCCTTTGCAGGTTTCGCAGGTGGTTTGTACCGGGATGCGGATTTTGGTTTCAGTGCCTTTGGCGGCGTCTTCCAGGCTGATTTCCATGTTGTAGCGTAAATCTGCGCCGCGGTATACATTGTTGCGCTGGCCGCGTGCGCCGCCGCCGAAAATATCGCCGAAAATATCGCCGAATGCATCGCTGAAGCCGGCTCCGCCAAAGCCGCCAGCTCCCGCGCCCATGCTGGGGTCTACGCCTGCATGGCCATACTGGTCATAAGCCGCGCGTTTCTGGTCATCAGAGAGCATTTCATAGGCTTCTTTCGCCTCTTTAAACTGCTCCTCAGCCTTCGGGTTGTCCGGGTTGCGGTCGGGGTGATACTTCATCGCCAGTTTGCGATAAGATTTTTTGATCTCTTCTTCTGACGCGTCTTTATTTACGCCAAGGACTTCGTAATAATCTCTTTTTGCAGCCATTTTTTATCCAGTTACCATTGAAAATGTTGATTAGGCATAGACAAAAGCCACGATGGTCGTGGCTCTTGTCCTGCGGCTAATCTCTGTCGTGTTGCATTAGTCTTTTTTCACTTCTTCAAACTCAGCATCTACGACTTCTGCATCTACCGTTTTTTCGCCTTCCGGGCTTGGTTGAGCGCTTTGCGTATTGGCTTGCGCCTGCTGCTCTGCATACACTTTTTCGCCCAGTTTTTGTGAAGCTTCCATCAGTGCATTGGTTTTGGCTTCGATGGTTTCTTTATCGCCATCTTTTATCACATCTTCCACGTCTTTGATAGCCGCTTCAATCGCTTCTTTTTCAGCCGCATCCAGCTTGTCACCATGCTCGGTGAGAGATTTTTTCACGCTATGTACCATGCCATCTGCGGCGTTACGTGCGTCTACCAGTTCGCGCAGTTTTTTGTCTTCGTCTGCGTGAGCGGCTGCATCTTCTTCCATGCGTTTAATTTCATCTTCACTCAAGCCGCTGTTGGCTTTGATGGTGATTTTGTTTTCTTTGCCAGTGGCTTTATCTTTTGCGGAAACATGCAAAATACCGTTGGCGTCGATGTCAAACGTCACCTCAATTTGTGGCATGCCACGCGGTGCAGGTGGAATATCACTTAAGTTAAATTGACCAAGCGATTTATTGCCGCTGGCCATTTCGCGCTCACCCTGCAATACCTGAATGGTCACGGCATTCTGGTTGTCCTCAGCGGTTGAGAAAGTCTGCGCAGCCTTGGTAGGAATCGTGGTGTTTTTCTTGATGAGTTTGGTCATCACGCCGCCAAGCGTTTCAATGCCGAGTGACAATGGCGTTACATCAAGCAACAGCACGTCTTTCACGTCACCTTGCAGCACGCCGCCTTGAATCGCCGCGCCCACAGCCACCGCTTCGTCCGGGTTCACGTCTTTACGTGGCTCTTTGCCGAAGATTTCTTTTACTTTTTCCTGCACTTTCGGCATACGGCTTTGGCCGCCGACCAAAATCACGTCGGAAATGTCCGAAGGTGAAACGCCGGCATCTTTCAAAGCAGTTTTACATGGTGCGATGGTGCGTTCAATCAAATCATCCACAAGAGATTCTAATTTCGCCCGCGTGATCTTCACCACCAAGTGCTTCGGCCCTGTTGCATCTGCCGTAATGTACGGCAAATTCACTTCAGTTTGTGCTGCGCCGGAAAGCTCGATTTTTGCTTTTTCGGCGGCTTCTTTTAAGCGCTGCTTGGCCAACAGGTCATTACGTAAATCCAGGCCGTTTTCTTTTTTGAATTCATCCGCTAAAAAGTCGATGATGCGGTTATCAAAGTCTTCGCCGCCCAGGAATGTATCGCCGTTGGTCGAAAGTACTTCAAATTGGTGCTCGCCATCAATGCTGGAAATTTCGATAATTGACACGTCAAAAGTACCGCCGCCCAAGTCGTACACGGCAATTTTGCGGTCGCCTTCCTGTTTATCCAAGCCAAATGCCAGTGCGGCGGCGGTTGGTTCGTTAATGATACGCTTTACGTCCAAACCTGCGATACGGCCTGCGTCTTTAGTGGCTTGACGCTGACTGTCGTTAAAGTAAGCTGGCACTGTGATTACCGCCTCGGTTACTTCTTCGCCTAAATAGTCTTCGGCAGTTTTTTTCATTTTACGCAGTACTTCAGCCGAGATTTGTGGCGGCGCCATTTTTGTGCCGCGTACTTCAACCCATGCGTCACCGTTATCGGCTTTAGCAATGGTGTAAGGCATGAGTTTAATGTCTTTTTGCACTTCTTTTTCTTCAAAGCGACGGCCAATCAAACGCTTTACTGCAAACAGTGTATTTTTAGGGTTAGTTACCGCCTGGCGCTTGGCAGGCGCGCCAGCTAAAATTTCGCCATCTTCCTGATAAGCGATGATAGAAGGTGTGGTACGTGTACCCTCAGCGTTTTCAATTACGCGCGGTTTGCCGCCTTCCATCACGGCAACGCAAGAGTTTGTTGTACCTAAGTCAATACCAATAATTTTGCCCATGTTTCGTTCCTTTTAAATTCTTAAAGTTATAAATCAACCTGAAGCTTATGTGGGGTAGGTTTTTACCATTTCAATAGTTTAAAGCTCAATAGCCTTAAAATTTTTAAGGTAATTATTTTGCTACCGTCACTAATGCCGGCCTTAACACGCGGTCGCTGAGTGTGTAGCCTTTTTGCAGTACACTAACCACGGTATTAGGTTCGCCGCTGTTTTCCAGCATGCTGATGGCCTGATGTTTATTCGGGTCGAACTTTTCGCCAACGGGATTCACTTCAGTGATATGGAATTTTTCGAATACCGAGCTGAGCTGTTTGGCGGTGAGTTCCACGCCATTTTTGTAGCTGGCGACGTCCGCTTTGTCTACAGCCAGTGCGGCATCCAGACTGTCTTTTACTGCCAGTAATTCACCGCTGAATTTTTCCAGTGCGAATTTACGCGCTTTGTCGATATCATCCATGGCTCGGCGGCGGATATTCTCACCTTCGGCTTTGACGTAAAGCACATTGGCTTTGGCTTCTTCGAGCGCGGCTTCTAACTCAGCAATGCGCTCTTCGGCGGTTTGTTCGGTTTGCTCATTTTGTTGGTTGTCAGACTGTTGGTTTTCATTATCGTCTTGCATGCGTTTCCCCTATTGTTCTTTAACACTATTTCGAAAGTGGGGATGCAGTTTTTTATTTCAAGCCAAAAGCTTAAAAATCCAGCAATTATTTTTGAAGAAGCTTGTTAAGCGAATCCAAAACGTTCGACACGCTTGGGATTTCACCAATATTGCCAAGGTTAATCGCCTGGGCATGTATTCCAGCCATCACGCCGGTGAGTGCGGGGTTGGTGTCGGTATAAATCGCGATAGTAGGTTTATCCAGCGCGGCAGCAAGGTGTGATAAGCCGGTATCCACGCCGACAGCGGCCTGGGCGTCGGCGATCACGCCGGCTAATTCTGCAATGCTGAGTTTTGGTAAAACGGTGACATTTTGCAGTTGTTGCGCAATCTCGCCGGCGCGGTTGAATTCAGCCTCATTCGCCCAAGGTAGAACCAGATTAAGGTTTTGCTGCGCCATTTGCCTGCCCAGGTCTACCCAATACACAGTTGGCCACAATTTGCTCTCACGGCTGGTGCCATGCAAACCCACAATATAGTCAGCCTGTAAGTCAATATCCATAAGGCTTACAGAGGTATTGTTTATAGTGTGTTTTGCTGAAATGCCGTAATCTGGCGCCTCGGTCGAGGGTGCATAGCCCAAGCTTAATGCGGCTAATGTGCGATTTCTAACAACTGCATGCTGCTGATAAGAAATAGTATATGTTCGATCATAAAACCGGCTGGCAAGCGGCTCACGAATCGAGTTTTTGTCATAGCCGTGCTTAATGCCATTTGCGGTGCACGTAATTAGCGCGCTTTTGAGCAGGCCTTGCGTGTCAATGATCGCATCATAATAGTTTTGTTGAATTGATTTTTTAAAAGCAGCAATCTCCGACCAGGTTTTTGCACTAAATAATTGTTTGCGCCACCGCCGCATGGCGACCGTCATCACTTGGTTCACGGCAGGATGCATGCGTGGAATATCCGCAAAAGATTCTTCCACCACCCAGTCAATCTGCGCGTTGGGAAAATGTGCACGAATATCTGTTGCCACTGGTAAATTGTGAATCACATCACCCAGTGAAGAAGTTTTGATAAGTAGAATGCGCAGCATACGGCGTATTTTCGCATACAATTCGGGTAATGAAATTTGCGTTTTTAATTTTTAAATACTTTCCTTACGGTGGCATGCAGCGCGATATGCTGCGTACGGCTAATGAGTTGGTGAAGCGTGGCCATCAGGTGGAAGTGTTTGCTTTGAGCTGGGACGGGGATACGCCTGACGGTATCAAGGTGCATGTATTACCGCAAAAAGGCTGGTTTAATTATCAGCGATATCAAAAGTTTATCAATGCGGCATTTGAGCAAATTAAAACGGGCGGCTTTGATTATATTTTTGGATATAACCGTATGGCGGGGTTGGACGCCCATTTTGCCGCCGATCCTTGTTTCGTCGAACGCGCACATAAGCAGCGCCATTTTCTGTATCGGTTCTTGCCGCGTTTTAAGTGGTTTGCGGCGTGCGAAAAGGCCATTTTTTCGCATGCATCTAAAACTGAAATTTTAGCCGTATCGCTTACCGAAAAGCCACATTTTCAGCACTGGTACGGTACGCAGGACGCGCGTTTTCATTATATTCCGCCGTTTTTGTCACCAGGGCGTTTTGTACTGCAAGACAAGCGGGCTATGCGCGCGCATTTGCGTAATGCGTTTGGCTTTGGTGCGGACGATTTTGTATATTTGCTGACAGGTTCCGGTTTTTCCATGAAAGGCCTGGACCGTGCTATTTTGGCGCTGGCGGCGTTGCCGGAAAGTTTGCGCAGCAACACAAGGTTGGTGGCGGTAGGGCAGGACAATCCTAAAAAATTCCAACAAATGGCCAAAAAATTTGGTTTGGAAAAACATATTGTTATTTCCAAGGGCAGGCCGGATATTCCACAATTGATGCAGGGCGCAGATGTGTGTGTACATCCAGCTTATCGTGAAAACACTGGTCTAGTGATTTTGGAAGGTATGGCCTGCGGCGCGCCCATGCTGGTGACGGCCAGCTGTGGCTATGCGCATCATGTGGCGGATGCCGATGCCGGGATTGTGAGTGAACTGCCGTTTGACCAAGCTGCATTTAACCGGCAATTTTTAGAAATGCGGCAAACGGACAAAAAACCGCAATGGTCCGCCAATGGCCTCAAGTATGCACAACGCATCATGCAGGCCAACGATGGCAGTGCCGAAGCCAAGATCCTGATCGAGCTTGCCCTGCGTAAAAAAGCAGGTACATCATGAAAAATTTGCTGTTTGTGCCGGAAGAAATTAGGCAGCATCTTGCTGGCGATGATGCCTTTGCGGCGCTCATGCAGCTCTCGGGCAAAGCCTTCCGTGATGTGCGCGGCCGTAAAACCATGCAAATCAGTTTAGGAGGAAAAAGCTACTTTATCAAGCAGCATTTCGGCGTGGGTTGGGGCGAGATTCTTAAAAATTTAATTAGCTTTAAACAACCGATTTTAGGTGCGATGACAGAGGTGCACGCCATCCAAAAACTGGGTGAAATCGGCATAGCTACCACGCCATTAGTGGCTTATGGGCAGCGTGGTTGCAGCCCTGCCAGTTTGCAATCATTTGTGGTGACAGAAGATTTGGGCGGCATTGTTTCATTAGAAGATTTGTGCGCAGATTGGAAATCCAACCCGCCAAGCGCGGCGTTTAAACAAAAACTCATTATTGCCATCGCTCAGCTTGCAGCAAAGTTGCATGGAGCAGGTTTATGTCACCGCGATTTTTATCTGTGCCATTTTGTACTCAAAAAACAGGCGCTGGAGCAGGGCGATATAGGCTTGTATTTGATTGATTTGCACCGTATGCTGCAAGGTCAGCCAAGTAATGGCAGCACGGTCATGAAAGACATTGCAGGCTTATATTTTTCTGCCATGGATTGCGGATTTACCGATGAAGACTGGGCGTTGTTCAAACAGCATTACCTGCCGCAAACGGTTAAATTCTGGAATAAAGCTGAAGCGCGTGCAAGTCAGCTTTATGCTAAATTTCATAGCAATAAATTTCAAAAACGGCTTGCGGATGAAAAATCTGCCATTAAATAGCGGTGTCTGGCGAGTTTGCTTTGGAAACGGCGTGACGTCTTGCTTTATAGCGGTTATATCGCCATAAATACTGTTCCGGTTTTTGTGCTATTTGCCGCTCAATAGCTTGGTTAAGCAAGGCAGGTGTGGCGATAGAGTCTAGTTTGGTGAGATGGATTTCGTAACCTTCGCCATTCGCCAGCCGTTCACCGTACGCCATGATAACGGTTGCACCGGTTTTTTCTGCCAGTTTGCTGGCAAGTGTCATGGTATAAGCCGGCTTTCCAAAAAAATCTGCCCATTCGCCTTCGCCGGCGGCGGGAATCTGGTCTGGCAGAATGCCTACAGCCTCTCCTTTTTTCAATGCCTGCATAAGCTCGCGTACGCCTTGCATGCTGGCAGGTGCAAGTTTCACCAGCCCTTTGCTGCGCCCTGAATCAATTAACGCAGAAAGCCAGGATTTTTTTGGCGGGCGAAACAGCACAGTAATTGGGTGTTTCGACGCATAATAAATTGAAGTAATTTCAAAGCAGCCCAGGTGCGGCGTGATGAAGATGAGGCCTTTGCCTGCGGCCAGAGCGTCTTTCACCAGATGCCAGTTATCGCAGTTTTTGACGTAGGAGAGCGCTTTTTCCTGCGGCCATTGCCAGATGGCAAGCGTTTCCAGGATGGCTTTTCCAGTCTCGCCGATGTTGGCGTGGATGACTTGCTTGAATCTCGCTTGGTCAGCGCACAAGCTGCTTTGCGTGAGGTTCTGCCGCTGGATGTGTGCGGAGGCTGGCGTGCACCAATGTATCAGCCAGCCTAGCGCTTTACCCAATTTGTGGATTATGGGAAGCGGCAGCTTTGCGATAAGCTGTGAAAAGAAGTTCAGCATAGTGGGCGCCATTGTAGCGCTTTATGCAAGTTTTAGTGCGATAGCTAAGTTTTGGCTAACCTGCCTCTGATAAAATGTTAAAAAAATTGAATATGGTGAATATTAAGATGAAAACCTGGGTGGCGATTTTAAGTCTGGTGCTGTCGGCTTTGTTTGTCGGGTCTGCTGGCCGTGCTATCGATAACATCCGTGAATCACGCATCGCAGAAACCTCCCGCGAGATGGTGGTGAGCGGCGATTGGATGGTGCCGCATTTCAATGGCGACATGCGCCTGCAGAAACCGCCGCTGACATATTGGACGACCGCGGTAAGTTACAAGCTGTTTGGCGTGAGCGAGTTGAGCACACGTTTGCCATCTATGCTGTTTGCACTGATGCTGCTGGCACTGATTTTTACGTGGGTCAGGCAGAAGGCCAGTACGGAAACCTCGGCAAATGTGGTGCTGGTGCTGGCGACATCGCTAATCAGCCTGCGGCATTTTCGCAGTGGCGAGGCGGACACCACGCTGATATTTTTCATCTCGGCGGCGTGTTATGCCGGGTTTAATCTGCTGCATCGCGCGGCCAATGAGCAACGCAGATGGGCGGCTTTGGCCATGCTGGCGATGGGCTTGGGCTTTCTCAGCAAGGGGCCAGCCGGGATTGCAATTCCGTTATTCACTTTACTGGCGTATGCGTATTTTAATAAACAAATGCCAGTGCTCAAAAGGTTGTTGAGCCCGCTTGGCTTGGGGCTGTTCTTGCTGGCCGCGGGCGGCTGGTATGCTTGGGTATTTTTGACCTTGCCGGATGCGGCGCAGCATTTTTTTGGCAAGCAACTGGATGAGACGTTTGTCAGCGGCACACACCAGCAGCCTATCTACTGGTATCTGGTGCATATCACTGAGTTCTTCCTGCCTTGGGGCTTGCTGATTATCCCGATGGCCACCTGGTATTACCTGCACAGGCCGCTGAATAAGTTGGTTTCTTTTGCATGGGCGTGGTTTGCAGTGGTTTTTGTGTTGTTGACATTCACAGTCAACAAGCAAATGCAGTATGCGTTGCTGTTTGCGCCATCTGTGGCTATTTTGATAGGGAATTATGTCAGCACTGCCAGCGGTAAGTTCTACCGGCTGAACAAATTGCTGTTCTGGCTGTTGTGTATTGCTATTGCGGGCATGGTGGTTTTTGCCGTCAGGAAGCATGCTTTCAATGTAAGTCCGGTACCATACTGGGTGGCGATATTGCTGGTTCCGCTGGTGTTGAAAAACTTGTTCAAGATAGAGCAACCTGCAAATGCTATGCTGATTGTGGCAACATTGTCAGTGTTTGGCTATTTGTTTTCCGAGCAATATTTAAGCAAGGACATGGAGAAAAACGATATCCAGCAACTTACACTGCAGATGTTGGCTTATGAGCCGGTTTTTCAGAATGAGCCGGGCAATGGCGCGTTCTCGTTCTATGCCCAAAGGCCGATTAAAACCTTGAGCTCGAAAAGCATTGCCGGGTATATGCAGACGCATGATTCGATGTGGTATGTGAGCAAGGATAAACCGGATGTTCAGCAATACCGTGTTCAGGAAGAAAAAACGGTAGGCCGTTGGACGCTGTGGAAGATTTCAAAATGAATCTGGAAGCATTGTCTCAGGCCGGAAAGGCCCAATTTGTATTGCATCTGGAAGGTGCTCCGGATTTGCAGGTCCTGGAAATCGTCAGGAGGATTCCATCCAGAAGGCTGGTAGCTAAGGGCGAGTGGAACGGCCAAGGCGTCTTCGCCAAGATTTTTTTAGGTAAGGATGCACAAAAGTATGCCAAGCGCGATGCGGACGGCATCGCTATCCTGCAGCAAGGGGGGATTGCCACGCCAAAACCGTTATATTCTGGGGCAGGGTTTTCAGACAAGGGTGAGCAAGCGCAAGTCATTGTTCTGGAAGAGATTAAATCCTCCGGAAATGTCGAGGAGCTGTGGCCGACACTCAAACCCAAGGCGCGTCAGGAACTGGTAGAAAAACTGATGAAAATCATCGCGCAACATCACGATGCCGATATTGTGCATACCGATCTGCATCTCAAGAATTTCCTAGTGGCGAATGATGCGATATACACGCTAGATGGTGATGGTGTGCGTCAGCACGCTGGACTGACCTACAAAAAGGCGCTGCATAATCTGGCTGAGATGATTTCCAAATTCGATGTGCTGGAACAGTCCGAGTGGCTGCCGCAAATGTTGGAGGCGTATCACACCATCATCCGCTGGCACCGGCCAATAGATACTGTTCAAATCGCACCGCTGGCAAATGAGTACCGTCTGAAAGCCTTACGCAATTATGCGGACAAAAAGGTGTTCAGAAGTTGTACGGATGTGTCTGTAAGGCAATCTGCAAGCGCCTTCCAGGCATGGTCTAACGCGTTCTATTTGCCTGAAAACCTGGAATGCGATGCGCTAATTGCAGGTGGCGTGTTGTTAAAGAATGGCAATACCTGCACTGTCGCTATGGCTAAAATTGCAGACAAAGAAATCGTGATTAAACGCTATAACATCAAAGGAGTGGTGCATGCTGTAAGTCGGGCACTTCGGCCTAGCCGTGCAGCGGTTTCCTGGGCGAACGCGCACCGGCTGAAACTGCTGGGCATTCCTACCGCTGTGCCAATCGCCCTGCTGGAGACCAGAAAATTCGACTTGCTCCGGGGCAAGGCGTATTTCTTGACCGAATTTGTAAATGCGCTGGATGCGACACAGTTTTTTGCCCAAACGCAAAATAAGCTGCTGCGCGCAGCAGCAGTCAAAAACATTTGTACGCTGTTTTACAGGTTGTATTTGCTACAGATCTCGCATGGAGACACCAAGGCGACCAATATCAAAATGCAAGGCGTGATGCCGGTGCTGATTGATTTGGATGGTATGCGCCAGCATCACCGTCCTTGCCTGAAAGCGCATGTACGTGACCTGCGTCGCTTCATGCGAAATTGGCAAGATGACCAAGCCCTGTATAATGCATTCATTAAGACATTTAAAGTGACATATGCCGATCACACGCCGCTTAAGATGGCGGGCATACTATAAAAACTAAATAACTAGAGTTAACAACATGATTGTATTAGGTTTATCAGGGGCGCTTGGACACGATGCTTCGGCTGCAATTTTGGTTGATGGCAAGATTATTGCGGCTGCGGAAGAGGAGCGTTTTATCCGGGATAAACACGCGAAAAACAAGTTTCCTTATGAGGCTGCAAAATTCTGCCTGAAGCAGGCTGGGGTGAAACCGGAAGAGGTGGATATTGTTGCGTTTCCGTACGCGGAGATTCCACTAAGCACTAATGCGCGCTGGCATTACGCCAAGCGCCATTGGTACGCGCCGGATCGCGCGCTGGACGCGTTGTTCAATGGCAATCGCCGCTTCCGCCGCAACCGCGACAAATCACTCAAGCTTATGGCGGATTTGGGCTTAAGCAAAGCCAAGTTCGTGCCGGTAGAACATCACCTAGCGCACGCATCCAGCGCCTACCATTTAAGCGGCTTCAAAGAAAAAACCGCCATTGTTGGCATTGACGGCAAAGGCGAATACGCGACGACGTTTTTCGGCTATGGAGAAAACGGTAAGATCCACAAAATCAAGGAGTTCTATGACCCGGACTCACTCGGCGGCATGTACGGTGCGATCACCGAGTATCTGGGTTTTGAGATGCTGGACGGCGAATTCAAGGTGATGGGGATGGCGCCTTACGGCGATCCAAGCAAATACGATTTGTCGCGGCTGGTGAGCTTTGAAGACGGCGAGTTGCGCGTGAACACCAAGCTGGTAAATGTGGTGGGACTACGCCGCTATAAAGAACGCGGAAAAGGTTATTACTTTGCGCCGGAACTGATTGAATGGCTTGGCCCGAAGCGTCATGGTGACGAGATTGACGACCCGTATATTCATTATGCGGCATCGGTGCAGCAGTTGCTGGAAGATGTTGCCCTGAAAATGATTGATTATTATTTGGGCGATATTATCAAGGAAACAGGCCGCATCGCCATGGCGGGCGGCGTGGCGCTGAATGTGAAATTGAATCAGCGCATTATTGCCATGCCGCATGTGAAAGAGTTATTTGTACAGCCGGCATCCGGCGACAATGGCACCTCATTAGGTGCAGCCACTTATGCCGCGCATTTGGCAGGAGACACGATAGAGCCGATGCGGCATGCTTATTTGGGCCCTGCTTATACCAGTGAGGAATGTGTTGCAGCATGTGTGGCGCATGCCCGTAAGCCTAAATTTACCCGCGTTGAAAACTTTCCACAAAAAGCGGCTGAGTTATTGGCTGCAGGCAATCCATTGGCCTGGCTGCAAGGCCGCATGGAGTTTGGTCCACGTGCTTTGGGTTGCCGCAGTATTTTGGGCGATCCAAGTTTTCCGGGAGTAGCTGACCGCATCAATGCGCAGATTAAATACCGCGAGCGCTGGCGTCCGTTCTGCCCAAGCATGCTCGACCGTGTGGCGCCTGATATTCTGCAAACCAATCATCCGGCGCCATATATGACGTTTACGTTTGATGTGGCGGAACACTGGAAATCGCGTATTCCAGAAGTTGTGCATGAAGACGGCACAGCGCGTGCGCAGGTGGTTACGCGCGAAACGAACCCGCGTTATTATGAACTGATTGAGCATCTTGAAAAATTGCGCGGCGTGCCGGTTGTGTTAAACACATCGCTGAATCGTCGTGGTGAGCCGATGATATGTAGTCCAAGGGATGCGCTTAACATGTTTTATGGCTGCGATTTGGAATATTTAATGATGGAAGATGTGCTTGTGACTAAAACATAATAAAAACGCACAATAATGGGTTATCGGTTTGACGACATGCCCTGCTTTGGGGATAATTGAGTTAGTTCGTTAACTACCGCAGGTTTTATATAAAATGAAGCAATCGCATATAGAAGTGACTGAACGTATTATTGAGGTAAGCCGCCCAACCCGTACTGCTTATCTGCAGCGCCTGGATGAAATTGCAAACCGGCAAAGAGGGGCGGATCGCTTAGGTTGCGCCAATGTGGCGCATGCGTTTGCTGCGATGCCTTCCAATGATAAATTGCGTGTGGTGGTAGAAAAAGCACCAAATATTGGTATTGTGACGGCGTATAACGAGATGCTTTCCGCGCATCAGCCGTATGTGAACTACCCCGATATTATCCGTGATGAAGCGCACAAGCACGGTGCAACCGTTCAAGTGGCTGGTGGTGTGCCCGCCATGTGCGACGGCATTACCCAGGGCGAACCTGGCATGGAGCTGTCATTGTTCAGCCGAGACACGATTGCGATGAGTACTGCAATTGCGCTCTCCCACGATGTGTTTGATGCGGCGTTGCTCTTAGGCATATGCGATAAAATCGTACCTGGTCTTTTGATTGGTGCCTTAAAGTTTGGTCACTTACCTTGTGTGTTTGTCCCTGCCGGACCAATGAGCACAGGCATCGATAACACCACAAAATCCAAAGTGCGTGAAA
>JAKQTN010000033.1 GCA_029563075.1 Pseudomonadota bacterium | reverse complement strand
TGCGGTAGAGTTGCCAGCAGGTACCGAAATGGTAATGCCGGGCGACAACGTCTCCATCACTGTGACCCTGATTGCGCCAATCGCGATGGAAGAAGGCTTACGCTTCGCGATTCGTGAAGGTGGCCGTACTGTTGGTGCCGGCGTGGTCGCTAAGATTATTGAATAGTAATTAAAATTGACGGCAGACTTCAAGTCTGCCGTTTCGCTCTTTAAAGGAAAAGTAAATGGCAGCTCAAAAAATTCGTATTCGCTTGAAAGCATTTGATTATCGCTTGATTGATCAATCTGCTCAAGAAATCGTAGAAACAGCAAAGCGTACAGGCGCAGTAGTTAAAGGCCCGGTGCCATTGCCAACACGCATTGAACGCTTTGATATTTTGCGTTCGCCGCATGTGAACAAAACATCGCGCGACCAGTTTGAGATTCGCACGCACCAACGTTTGATGGATATTGTTGATCCAACTGATAAAACAGTGGATGCTTTAATGAAGCTGGATTTGCCAGCAGGCGTGGATGTCGAGATTAAGTTATAATAAGGTGTTGTAAAAAAATTGTGAGTTCGGTATAATCCGCGCTCTTTCATAGAAGTCGGTCAATTGTAATCGACTTTTTTAACTAAAAATAAGGATACGATCATGAGCTTAGGGCTTATTGGTCGCAAGGTGGGCATGACCCGCGTGTTTACTGAAGATGGCGCAAGCATCCCGGTAACCGTGCTGGAAGTCGTTCCTAACCGTGTGACACAGATCAAGACTGTCGCGAGCGATGGCTATACAGGCCTTCAGGTTGCTCACGGCGAACGTCGTGCTAGCCGCATCAACAAAGCGCTTACTGGGCATTATGCCAAAGCGGGCGTTGCTGCAGGTGCTGGTATCAAAGAATTCAGTGTTTCTGCTGATGTGCTAGGCAACTACCAGGTTGGCGGTAATGTCACAGTGGAAATTTTCTCAGCAGGTCAATTGGTGGATGTAACAGGCACCTCGATCGGTAAGGGTTTTGCTGGCGCCATTAAACGCCACCATTTTAGCTCTAACCGCGCATCGCATGGTAACTCGCGCTCACACAACGTGCCTGGCTCAATCGGTATGGCACAGGATCCGGGTCGAGTATTCCCTGGTAAGCGCATGCCTGGTCATTTGGGCGATGTTAAGGTAACTACGCAAAATCTGGAAATTGTGCGCGTAGATGCTGAACGTAACCTGCTTTTGATCAAAGGCGCAATCCCAGGCTCTAAAGGCGGCGACGTCGTTGTGCGTCCTGCTATTAAAGCCAAGCTCCAGAAAGTGAGGGGCTAAATCATGGAACTCAAATTAATCGATAAGAATGGTAAAGCTGCTAAAAAAGGCGTTGCTGTTTCTGATGTGACTTTTGGCCGCGAATTCAATGAAGCTTTGGTGCATCAAGTGGTTGTCGCATACATGGCGAACGCCCGTACTGCGACACGCGCACAAAAAGGCCGTGATAATGTAGCACATACTACGCATAAGCCATATGCTCAAAAGGGTACTGGTAATGCGCGTGCTGGTATGACATCAAGCCCGATCTGGCGTGGAGGCGGTCGCGCTTTCCCAAATTCACCTAACGAAAATTTCAGCCATAAAGTAAACCGTAAGGCTTACCGTGCCGGTATGCAAACGATTTTATCTGAACTAGTGCGTCAAGAGCGTATTGCCGTGGTAGAAGAATTTAAGGTGGAAACGCCAAAAACCAAGCAGTTTGTAGAAAAAATCAATGGCTTGGGATATGCGGATGGCGTGTTGTTGCTGACAGATGGATTTGATGAGAATTTGTATCTTTCTTCACGCAACTTGACCAATGTGATGGTAGTGGAAGCGCAATATGCGGATCCAGTGAGTCTGGTGCGTTTCCCAAAAGTGCTGGCAACTGCTGGTGCAGTAAAGAAACTTGAGGAGATGTTAGCATGATAAGCGCTATTACTAAGACTCAAGATCGTTTGCTACAGGTTATTCTTGCGCCTCAAATTACTGAAAAAGCAACTTATATTGCTGATAAGAATCAGCAAATCGCTTTCAAAGTGCGTACCGATGCAACCAAACCAGAAATCAAGGCGGCGGTTGAGCTTGTATTCAAGGTTGAAGTTGATAAAGTTGCAGTGATTAACGTAGGCGGCAAAGTAAAGCGTGCTGGCAAACGTGTCGGTAAACGTAACGACTGGAAAAAAGCTTATGTCAGCTTGAAGCCAGGCCAAGAAATTAACTTCGCAGCGGGCGAATAAGGAGAGAAGATATGGCATTAGTAAAAGTCAAACCAACTTCCCCCGGCCGTCGTGGTGTATTGAAAGTTGTTACACCGGATTTGTATAAAGGCAAGCCACACGCACCGCTGTTGGAAAGTCAAAGTAAAAATGCAGGCCGTAATAACAATGGCCGCATCACGACGCGTCACCAAGGTGGCGGTCATAAGCAACATTATCGCGTGATTGATTTCCGTCGTAACAAAGACGGCATTCCAGCGAGCGTAGAGCGTATTGAATACGATCCAAATCGTACAGCTAATATTGCATTGCTTTGCTACGCGGATGGTGAGCGTCGCTATATTATTGCGCCGCGCGGCATTGCTGCGGGCGCACAATTGATCAGTGGTGCGGAAGCGCCAATTAAAGTGGGCAATGCATTGCCGCTACGCAACATTCCAGTCGGCAGCACAATTCATTGTATCGAGTTGCAGCCTGGTAAAGGTGCGCAAATTGCCCGCTCAGCAGGCACATCTGTACAGTTGCTGGCACGTGAAGGTGCTTATGCGCAGTTGCGTTTGCGTTCTGGCGAAGTTCGCCGCGTGCATGTGGATTGCAAGGCGACTTTAGGTGAAGTGGGCAATGAAGAGCACTCACTCCGTTCTATCGGTAAGGCTGGTGCAATGCGCTGGCGCGGTGTTCGTCCAACCGTTCGTGGTGTGGTGATGAACCCGATTGATCACCCGCATGGTGGTGGTGAAGGCCGTACAGCTGCAGGTATGAACCCAGTCAGCCCGTGGGGTGTTAAAACTAAGGGTTATCGTACACGTAGCAACAAGCGTACTGATAATATGCGCGTTAGTCGTCGTCCAAGGAATGTAAGGTAATTAATATGGCACGTTCAATTAAAAAAGGCCCATTCATTGATGGGCATTTGGCAAAAAAAGTAGAAGCCGCAGCGGCCTCGCGCGATCGTAAACCAATTAAAACCTGGTCACGCCGCTCAACTATTCTGCCAGATTTTATTGGTTTAACCATCGCTGTGCATAATGGTAAGCAACACATTCCAGTGTTGATTTCTGAAAACATGGTTGGTCACAAGCTCGGTGAATTTGCGTTAACGCGCACATTCAAAGGCCATGCGGCTGATAGAAAAGCGAAGAAATAGAGGCTAATGATGCAAGTAACTGCAATCTTAAAAGGTGTTCACCTCTCTCCGCAAAAAGCGCGTTTGGTGGCTGACCTTGTTCGTGGCAAAAAAGTAGACCATGCACTTAATATTTTAAATTTCACACCTAAAAAAGGTGCAGAAGTGATTAAAAAAGTTGTGGAATCTGCAATTGCCAATGCTGAACATAATAATGGCGCCGATATCGACGAATTGAAGGTAACTTCAATCTATGTTGACAAAGGCATTGTGCTTAAACGTATTCGTGCTCGTGCAAAGGGTCGCGCTGGGCGTATTATTAAACCAACCTGTCACATCCATGTGACTGTCGGTAACTAAGGGATAATCATGGGTCAAAAAATTCATCCAATTGGTTTCCGTCTGAGTGTCCAAAAAAACTGGTCCTCACGTTGGTACGCCAATAGCAAAAACTTCCCTGAGATGTTGCAGAGCGACATTAAAGTGCGTGAGTTTTTAAATAAAAAACTAGCGAACGCTGCGGTAAGTAAAATTATTATTGAGCGCCCTGCAAAAAATGCAAAAATTACTATTCATAGTGCACGTCCAGGCGTGGTGATAGGTAAAAAAGGTGAGGATATTGAATCTTTACGCTCAGCCTTGCAAGGTTTGATGGGCGTGCCAGTGCATCTTAATATCGAAGAGGTGCGTAAGCCGGAAATTGATGCGACTTTAATTGCACAATCGATTGCACAGCAGCTTGAAAAGCGCGTGATGTTCCGTCGTGCCATGAAACGTGCCATGCAAAACGCAATGCGCTTGGGCGCTCAAGGCATCAAGATCATGAGCTCAGGCCGCTTGAATGGCATAGAAATTGCCCGTACTGAATGGTATCGCGAAGGCCGTGTGCCACTTCATACATTGCGTGCCGACATTGATTATGGTGTAGCAGAAGCTTCAACTACCTACGGTATCATTGGTATCAAAGTATGGGTATTCAAAGGTGAAATTTTTGCTGATAACGTACAAGCGCCGATTGGTGCGACTGCGCCAGCTGCTGCGCCTGTTGCTGAACCAGAGAAAAAAGTAAGAAAGCCGAGGGCTAAAGATGCTGCAACCGTCTAGACAAAAATACCGCAAGATGCAAAA
The DNA here is from genome assembly GCA_029563075.1 of Pseudomonadota bacterium. Lineage (GTDB taxonomy): Bacteria > Pseudomonadota > Gammaproteobacteria > Burkholderiales > Methylophilaceae > Methylotenera_A. Next base: position 151,438 of record JAKQTN010000033.1, on the reverse strand, counting down.
AGGCCGTAACAAAGGCATTGCAACGACAGGTAACAAAGTAAGTTTTGGTGATTTTGGATTAAAAGCGATTGGCCGTGGCCGTTTGACTGCGCGCCAAATCGAAGCCGCGCGTCGTGTAATGACACGTCACATTAAACGTGGTGGCCGCGTTTGGATTCGTATTTTCCCGGATCAGCCAATTTCTAAAAAACCGGCTGAAGTGCGTATGGGTAACGGCAAAGGCAGTACCGAGTACTACGTAGCGCAGATCCAGCCAGGCAAAATGTTGTACGAAATGGACGGCGTGAGTGAAGAGCTTGCGCGTGAAGCGTTCCGTTTGGCGGCTGCCAAGTTGCCAATTGAAACGACATTCATGACGCGTCAACTTGGTAGTTAAGGACAGGGAAGCTAATATGAAAGCCACCGATTTAAGAGCAAAAAGTGTTGATGAGTTAAATGCTGAGTTGATTGAATTGCGCCGTGCGCAGTTTTCGCTCCGCATGCAAATTGCCACACAACAATTAACTAAAGTAGATCAGCTAGGCAAAGTGCGCAAAGATGTAGCGCGTGTGAAGCTCGTATTGGCTGAGAAAGCGAAACAGGCATAATGATGACTGAAACGACAAAAGTAGTACGTAGCCTAAGCGGCCGCGTTGTAAGCAACAAAATGGATAAAACCATCACTGTATTGGTAGAGCGTAAAGTAAAACATCCGCTAATCGGTAAAGTAGTTGTGAAGTCGAACAAATTCCATGCACACGACGAGAACAACGAATGCAAAGAAGGTGATTTAGTCACTATTACCGAAAGCCGTCCGATGTCTAAAACAAAGACGTGGGTAGTCAGCAAGGTAGTTAAAGCTTAAGTAAAGTAGTAAAAAAGGTATTTTTGGCTTGCTACAAACCAGAAATACCCGTTATAATGTTGGACTTTTCGGCGCTCATGGACTTTTGGTTCATAAAAAGCAAGCGCCCCAATACTGACCGTGGTCTATTGGCCGTTGATGACTTATTTCTAAATCATGCGGCTGGTGTTGGTTTAACGGATTAAGTTGGAGATTATTCTCATGATTCAAATGCAATCTCGGCTAGAAGTTGCCGATAACACTGGTGCCCGCTCTGTGCAGTGCATCAAGGTGCTAGGCGGCTCAAAGCGTCGTTACGCCGGTATAGGCGACATTATCAAGGTCAGCATTAAAGATGCTGCGCCGCGTGGTCGCGTTAAAAAAGGTGAAGTGTACAGTGCGGTTGTGGTGCGTACTGCTAAAGGCGTGCGCCGTCCTGATGGTTCGTTGGTTAAATTCGATACCAACGCTGCCGTGTTACTCAACAATAAATTAGAACCGATTGGCACCCGTATATTCGGCCCAGTGACGCGCGAACTGCGTAGTGAGCGTTTCATGAAAATCGTTTCTCTTGCACCTGAAGTGTTGTAAGGGTAGGGAATAAAATGAGCAAAATTCATAAAGGCGACCAGGTCGTTCTAAATACAGGTAAAGACAAAGGCAAGCGCGGTACAGTGCTGCGCGTGCTTGACTCAGGTCATGTGGTGGTTGAGGGCGTTAATGTAGCTAAAAAACATGCCAAACCTAACCCAATGAAAGGCATTGCTGGTGGCATCATTAATATAGAAATGCCGGTAGATATTTCAAACGTTGCGTTATTTAATAGTGCAACACAAAAAGCTGACCGCGTAGGTTACAAAACATTGAAAGACGGCCGCAAGGTGCGTGTGTTCAAGTCTAACGGCGAAGCAGTGGACGCATAGGATAAATCATGGCGCGCTTAAAACAATTCTATAAAGACTCAGTTGTTAAAAAGATGACCGAGCAGTTTGGTTACACTTCGATCATGCAAGTGCCTCGCATTGAAAAAATCACCTTGAATATGGGTGTTGGCGAAGCGGTTGCAGATAAAAAAGTGATGGAAAATGCAGTTGGTGACATGGAAAAAATCGCTGGTCAAAAAGTGATCGTGACCAAAGCGAAGAAATCTGTTGCGGCTTTTAAAATTCGTGACGATTATCCTGTTGGCTGTAAAGTCACCCTGCGTCGCGAACGTATGTATGAATTCCTGGATCGTCTGATTACGGTTGCGATTCCACGTATTCGTGACTTCCGGGGCATTCCCGCAAAATCATTTGACGGCCGTGGCAATTACAACATGGGCGTAAAAGAGCAAATCATATTCCCGGAAATCGAATATGACAAAATTGACGCGATTCGCGGCATGAATATTACGATTACTACAACGGCAAAAACAGACGAAGAGGCCAAGGCTCTTTTGGCAGCGTTTAGTTTTCCTTTTAGAGGTTAAGACATGGCTAAAACATGTATGACAGAGCGCGAGCTTAAACGCCGCGAAACCGTGAAAAAATTCGCAGCGAAACGCGATGCTTTGAACGCAGTTATCAATGATCAGAAAGCTAGTGCTGAAGATCGTCGCGATGCGCGTTTGAAATTGCAAAGTCTGCCACGTAATGCAAGTCCTGTGCGTTTGCGCAACCGCTGCGCACTCACGGGCCGTCCACGTGGTGTTTTCAGTAAATTTGGTATTGCGCGTAGTAAATTGCGCGATTTGATGATGAGTGGCCAAGTGCCAGGCGTCACCAAAGCTAGCTGGTAACGGGGGAATAGATTTATGAGTATGAGTGATCCGATTGCCGATATGCTAACGCGTATTCGTAACGCACAAAGTGTAAACAAGCTATCAGTTTCTATGCCAGCTTCTAAACTCAAAGGCGCTATCGCCAGCGTGTTAAAAGATGAAGGCTACATTGACGATTTTGCAGTGCATGCAAATGACGGTAAGCCAGTGTTAAGCATCAGCTTGAAATATTATGCAGGCCGTCCAGTGATTGAGAAGATTGATCGTGTAAGCAAGCCTGGTCTTCGCGTTTACAAGGGCAGTCAAAACATCCCTAAAGTAATGAATGGCCTTGGTGTGACAATATTGTCTACATCCAAGGGTGTAATGACAGATCGTAAAGCACAGGCGGCCGGTATCGGCGGCGAAGTGCTGTGCGTAGTGGCTTAAGGAGAAGCAAATGTCACGTGTTGCTAAAAATCCGGTCGCTATTCCAGCTAAAGTTGAAGTGGCGCTAAGTGCAAACAATATCGCCGTAAGCGGCCCATTGGGCAAGCTCTCGCATCCATTGACGGATGCGGTTGAGTTGAAACGCGAAGGTGATACCATTACTTTTACTGCAACTAGCGACAGTCAGCATTCCCGCGCCATGTCTGGCACGTTGCGTGCGCTGGTGGCAAATATGGTTCAAGGGGTTTCAGTTGGTTTTACGCGCAAACTCACTTTGGTGGGTGTTGGCTATAAAGCCAATGCACAAGGCGCAATGCTTAACCTGGAATTAGGTTATTCACACCCGATCAATCACAAAATGCCTGCAGGCGTTACAGTGCAGACACCTACGCCGACAGAAGTGATTTTGACTGGTTTTGATAAACAGGTTGTTGGTCAGATCGCCGCTCAGATTCGTTCTTATCGTGCGCCGGAGCCTTACAAGGGCAAGGGTGTTCGCTATGCAGATGAAGTGGTGGCGATTAAAGAAACCAAGAAAAAATAATTAGGGCTTAAAAAATGAACAATGTAAATAACCGCTTGCGCCGTGCACGTAAAACCCGTGCCAAAATTGCCGAGTTAAAAGTTACACGTTTAAGCGTGCATCGTACGAATACGCATATCTATGCGCAGATTATCGCGGAAACCGGTGATAAGATACTGGCAAGTGCTTCAACTGTTGAGGCGGATGTGCGTAAAAAGGTAAAAAATGGCGGCAATGTTGAAGCTGCTGCAGTGATTGGCAAACGTATAGCCGAAAAAGCGAAAAAGGCAGGTATCACTACGGTGGCTTTTGATCGTTCAGGCTACAAATATCATGGTCGTATCAAGGCGTTGGCAGATGCTGCGCGTGAAAACGGTCTGTCATTCTAATAAGCGAGACGGATAATGGCTAAAGAAATCGAACAACAATCACAGCAAACTGATGGTTTGCGTGAAAAAATGATTACCGTAAACCGTGTAAGTAAGACGGTTAAAGGTGGTCGTATCATGAGTTTCGCAGCATTGACAGTGGTTGGTGACGGCGATGGCGCAGTGGGCATGGGTAAAGGCAAGGCGCGTGAAGTGCCGGTGGCTGTCCAGAAAGCCATGGACGAAGCACGTCGCGGCATGCTAAAGGTAAACTTGAATAACGGTACATTGCATCATGCGGTAACAGGTGTTCATGGGGCGGCTAAAGTGTTCATTCAACCGGCTTCCGAAGGTACCGGCATCATTGCAGGCGGTGCGATGCGCGCGATTTTTGAAGTAATGGGTGTTACTAACGTAGTGGCCAAATGTATCGGTTCAACGAATCCATACAACTTGGTTCGCGCAACCTTGAATGGCCTGGAGTCAATGAATACTCCTGCAGAGATTGCCGCAAAACGTGGTAAATCAGTTGAAGAAATCAGAGGCTAATCATGGCTAAAGCAAAAAAAGACGCAGCAACTATTAAGGTGACGCTGGTAAGAAGCGTAATCGGTCGCATTGAAGCACACAAGGCCACTGTAAAAGGTTTGGGCTTGCGTCGTATGCACCACACTGTTGAACTGCAGGATACCCCCGCAATTCGCGGCATGATTAATGCCGTTAGCTATCTCTTAAAGGTAGAAGCATAATGCAATTGAATACAATTAAGCCTGCAGAAGGCGCTAAAAAAGAACGTCGTCGCGTTGGCCGCGGTATTGGTTCAGGTTTGGGTAAAACAGCCGGTCGTGGCCATAAAGGTCAAAAATCACGTACTGGTGGTTTCCATAAAGTTGGTTTTGAAGGTGGTCAAATGCCTTTGCAACGCCGTTTACCAAAACGCGGTTTCAAATCGATGACTAAAGCTGATACAGCACGTGTTCGCACGAGTGAGTTATTAGAGCTTGATGCTGATGTCATTGATTTGTTGGCTTTAAAATCAGCCAAGTTGGTTTCAGGCACGGTAAAAGCGGCAAAAGTGTATTTGTCCGGTGAGTTGACCAGGAAAGTAAAAGTACAAGGCCTGCTATTAACCAAAGGTGCTCGTGCAGCTATTGAAGCAGCCGGCGGCAAAGTTGTAGAAGCTTAAAAAAGAAGAGAAACGCATTGGCGCAAGATAGCTTTTTGGGTACGGTTGGAAAAATGAGCGAGCTGAAGAGCCGCTTATGGTTCGTGTTGGGAGCCTTGGTGGTGTTTCGCTTGGGCGCGCACATACCGGTGCCGGGCATAGATCCGGCTGTATTGAAACAACTGTTTGATTCGCAAAATAACGGTATTCTGGGCATGTTTAACATGTTCTCAGGCGGTGCGTTGTCTCGCTTTACCGTGTTTGCTTTAGGAATCATGCCGTATATTTCTGCATCGATTATTATGCAGTTGGCAACCGTGGTTTCCCCTAAATTGGAGCAATTAAAAAAAGAGGGTGAAGCAGGCAGACGTACCATTACCAAGTACACACGTTATGGCACCCTGTTCCTGGCAACTTTTCAGGCTTTAGGGATTGCCATTGCGCTGGAAGGCCAGGCTGGTCTGGTATTGGATCCTGGCATGGCGTTCAGACTGACTGCTGTAATCACTCTGGTAAGTGGCACCATGTTTTTGATGTGGCTGGGTGAGCAAATTACAGAGCGCGGGATTGGCAATGGCATTTCAATCATCATTTTCGCGGGTATTGTGGCTGGCTTGCCAAGCGCAATTGGTAGTACATTGGAACTGGCACGTACAGGTGCATTCTCAATACCGCTGGTGATGTTTTTATTTGTAGCGGTGTTGTTAGTAACAGCTTTGGTGGTGTTTGTAGAGCGCGGCCAACGTAAAATTACGGTAAATTATGCCAAGCGCCAAGTGGGCAACAAAGTATATGGTGGTCAAACAACCCACTTGCCGTTGAAGCTCAATATGGCTGGCGTGATCCCGCCAATTTTTGCGTCAAGTATTATATTGTTCCCGGCGACATTGGCCGGCTGGTTCGGTAGCAGCGAGAGCTTGTATTGGCTAAAAGACATCAGCAACGTGTTATCGCCAGGCCAGCCGATTTATATTTTGCTTTTTGCGGCTGCGATTATGTTTTTCTGTTTCTTTTATACAGCGTTAGTGTTTAACCCAAAAGAAACAGCTGAAAATTTGAAAAAAAGTGGCGCGTTCGTACCTGGCATCCGCCCAGGCGAGCAAACAGCTAAGTACATTGACAAGATTATGGGGCGTTTAACCTTGGTGGGCGCCATATATATTACCTTGGTATGTTTGTTGCCAGAATTTTTGAGATTGAAATTTAACACTCCATTTTATTTTGGTGGTACTTCATTGCTGATTATTGTAGTGGTAACCATGGATTTTATGACTCAAGTGCAATCACACTTGATGTCCCATCAGTACGAAGGGTTGCTTAAAAAAGCGAATTTTAAAGGTGGCGCAGGAGCGCGATAACTTTAAAGATGGCAAAAGAAGACCGTATTGAGATGCAGGGTGAGATCTTAGAAAATCTCCCAAATGCAACATTTAAGGTTAAGTTGGAAAATGGGCACACGGTCCTGGGGTATATTTCTGGAAAAATGCGTATGCACTATATTCGTATTTTGCCGGGAGACAAGGTGACAGTTGAAATGACGCCTTATGATTTAACAAGAGCGCGGATTACATTCCGCGTGAAGTAATTAAACAAAGTTAAGTGGTAGTGAGGTAATTATGAGAGTTCGTGCATCAGTAAAAACATTGTGCCGTAACTGTAAGGTTGTGCGTCGTCGTGGCGTTGTACGTATCATTTGTACAGACCCGCGTCATAAACAACGTCAAGGTTAATGGAGTGCTGACAGTCGCTTGTTTTTGATTTGAAGAGATTTCAAGTTTGTAAAAACCGGCACTAACTGTTAGAATCTAAGGCTTTTTTATTTGGTCGCCACAAGTTGCGATTTGTTTTGGAGTTAAAGTATGGCTCGTATTGCTGGGGTTAATATCCCGAATAATAAACACGCTGAAATCGCGTTGACCGCGATTTTTGGTATTGGTAGAAATACTGCACAAAAGATTTGTGCGGCGGCTGGAGTTTTGGCTTCTACTAAAGTCAAGGATCTGAACGACGCAGATGTTGAAAAGCTTCGTGACGAAGTGGCCAAAGTAAAAGTAGAAGGCGATTTGCGCCGTGAAGTTTCTATGAACATCAAGCGTCTAATGGATTTAGGTTGCTATCGCGGTGTGCGTCATCGCCGTGGCCTGCCAGTTCGTGGCCAGCGCACTAAAACCAATGCGCGTACGCGTAAAGGCCCGGTTAAGGCAATTAAACAAGCCAAATAGTTAACCAGAAGCAATTATTTTATATAGATTTATTAGTAAGGACAGTACAACATGGCAAAAGCTAATGTACGTGTAAGAAAAAAAGTTAAAAAGAACATTGCAGAGGGCATCGCCCACGTGCATGCTTCATTTAACAACACGATTATTACAATCACTGACCGTCAAGGTAATGCGCTCTCCTGGGCGACATCTGGCGGACAAGGTTTTAAGGGCTCACGTAAAAGTACGCCATTTGCTGCACAGGTTGCAGCAGAAGTTGCTGGTAAATCTGCTCAAGAGTCTGGTGTTAAAAATTTAGAAGTGCGCATCAAAGGTCCTGGCCCTGGCCGTGAATCTGCAGTGCGTGCACTTAACGCAGCTGGTTTTAAAATTACCAGCATTACCGATGTGACGCCAGTGCCTCACAACGGTTGCCGCCCACCCAAAAAACGTCGCATCTAAGCGAAAAAGATTACTGGAGAACTATCTTGGCTAGAAATTTAGACCCAAAATGCCGTCAGTGCCGTCGCGAAGGCGAAAAACTGTTTTTAAAAGCGGAAAAATGCTTTACCGATAAGTGTGCTATTGAAAAACGTAACTTTCCACCTGGCCAACACGGTCAGCGTCGTAACGCGCGTTTATCAGACTATGGCGTACAGTTGCGTGAAAAACAAAAAGTGCGTCGTATTTACGGCATTCTAGAAGGCCAGTTCCGTAGCTATTATGCTGAAGCCGACCGTCAAAAAGGCATTACTGGCGAAAACTTATTGCAGCTGCTTGAATGCCGTCTGGATAACGTGGCGTTCCGTATGGGCTTAGGTGGTTCACGTACGGAAGCACGCCAAATCGTGCGTCATAACAGTATTCTGGTAAATGGCAAACGCGTGAACATTCCTTCATATCAGGTAAAAGCGGGTGATGTGATTTCTGTGGCTGAAGCATCAAAAACACAGTTGCGTATTAAAGGCGCGCTTGAGGCTGCTGAGCAACGTGGTTTCCCAGAGTGGCTAGAAGTAGATGTAAAGGCCTTAAAAGGTACATTTAAATCTAAACCACAGCGTGATGATTTGCCTTCAACCATTAACGAATCATTGGTCGTTGAGTTGTATTCTAAGTAATTAATGCTTAGTTCAATCGCTCATTCATCCAATAACGTCAAGGAATTTTATGCAAAACAATCCAACTGAATATTTGAAACCACATGTAGTAGATGTAGAAGTGATTACACCATTACGCGCTCGTGTGACTTTAGAGCCGATGGAACGTGGTTTTGGTTATACATTAGGTAATGCGCTGCGTCGTGTTCTGCTGTCATCTATTCCAGGCTTTGCGATTACCGAAGTCAAAATTGATGGCGTAGTGCATGAGTACTCAACCATCGAGGGTGTACAAGAAGATGTTGTTGATATTCTACTTAACCTTAAAGGTGTGGCATTAAAGCTCAACAATAAGTCTGAAACGATCTTAACGCTGAATAAGTCTACCGAAGGTGTTGTAACAGCTGGTGACTTTGAAACAGGCCATGACGCTGAAATAGTGAATCCAAACCATGTGATTGCGCATTTAACCAAGGGCGGAAAACTGAATCTAGAAGTTAAGGTTGAAATGGGCCGTGGTTATCAGCCAGTTCCAGCCCGCCAAAAAGCTAACGAAGAAGACCGTGTTTTAGGTTTTATCATGGTGGATGCATCTTTCAGCCCGATCAATAAAGTGAGCTATCAGGTAGAGAGCGCACGTGTCGAGCAGCGTACCGATTTGGACAAGCTGGTGATGGATGTTGAAACCAACGGTATTATCGAGCCAGAACAAGCGATTCGTGATGCCGCGCGTATTTTAATCGGTCAATTGTCTGTGTTTGCTAACCTGGAAGGTTCGCCGAGCGAAGTCGAAGTAAAATCAGCGCCGCAGGTTGACCCAATTCTATTGCGTCCAGTAGACGATTTGGAATTGACAGTACGCTCGGCTAATTGCCTGAAGGCGGAGAATATTTTCTACATTGGTGATTTGATCCAGCGTAGCGAAAATGAATTATTAAAAGCCCCTAACTTGGGTCGCAAATCTTTGAATGAAATTAAAGATGTATTGGCAACTAAAGGCTTAACTTTGGGCATGAAGCTTGAAAACTGGCCACCTGTTGGTTTAGAAAAAGCTTAACCAGTAGCTTAATATTAAGTAAAGAAACTTTAAGGAATTACTATGCGTCACGGTAATAGCAATCGTAAATTAAATCGTACTAGCAGCCATCGTGCAGCCATGTTCCGCAATATGTCGGTGTCATTGTTGCGCCATGAAATCATTAGAACTACTTTGCCAAAAGCAAAAGAGCTGCGTAAATATGCAGAGCCTTTGATTACATTAGGTAAAGATGCTACTTTGGCTAATCGTCGTATCGCCTTTAGCCGTTTACGCGATCGCGATATTGTTGGTAAATTGTTTGGTGAACTAGGCCCACGCTACAACGCGCGCAACGGCGGTTATTTGCGTATTTTAAAATGCGGTTTCCGTAATGGTGATAACGCACCAATGGCCTTGGTCGAGTTGGTAGATCGACCGGATACAAGCACTGAACCAGTTGCTGCAGAATAAATCATTATTCAGATGTAATAAAAAAGCCAGCACTTTGCTGGCTTTTTTATTGGCTACTATTTTAAGAATTCACGAATACTGGTTTCATTAAATGGCCAATCAAGCTCGGCTTGCGTATCTTGCCTCTGTAATACCGGAATGCGTGAGCCATATCGAGTTAGCAAAATTGCATTCTCTGCAATTTCGATGAGGTTTACTTCGATGTTGTTAGTGCCCTGCTGCAATACTAACGAATAAGCCAGTTCACACAAATGACAATGCGAGGTGGAATATAAATTAAGCTGCCTGGTCATATGTAGTTTTCTTCAGTTGTCGCATGATATTTTAAGCGCTAATTTACGAGCAAATAACAAATAAATCATAAAAATAAATCATAATAACGTTTTATGCGGTTTTGCCACTATCAAGGTTAAGCATGTCCGATCTCCAAGAAGTTAAAGAAAGTCCTAAGGAAAGCCTGAGCGAAAGTCTGCAACAAGTGATTTCTCTTTTAGAGAAACACCGGTTGATAGAGGATCTTGTGCATAAACAAGACATGCCGAAACACGCCTTGATAGAACAGTTGGTACATAAGCAAAATCTGATTGAATTACAAAAAAAATTAGATGCATTACACCCTGCTGATGTCGCGTATATTCTCGAAGCACTCCCGCTAGAAGACCGCTTAAATCTTTGGGACCTGGTTAAGGCGGATCGTGACGGTGAAATTCTGCTGGAGGTATCAGACTCTGTACGACAAAGCCTGATTGCAGACATGGAGCCTGAAGAGCTGCTAGCAGCTGCTGAGCAGTTAGATACGGACGAGCTGGCGGATTTAGCACCTGATTTGCCAAAAGACGTATTGCAGGATCTTCTGGACAGTCTGGACACGCAAAATCGTGAGCGCCTGCAATCGACGCTGTCATATCCAGATGACGCCGTCGGCGCACTGATGGATTTTGATATTGTCACCATCCGCGAAGACATTACTTTGGAAGTGGCGCTGCGCTATCTGCGTCGCTTAGGTAATTTGCCGGATCATACCGATAAATTGTTTGTGGTAGATCGAAACGATATTTTACGTGGCGTATTACCCCTTACGCGTATGGTTGTGAATGACTTGGATGCGAATGTGGCAGATGTCATGGTGGCTGATGCGGTAGCGTTCCATCCGGAGGATGTTTCTGATGAAGCAGCGCAGGCTTTTGAGCGGTATGACTTGGTAACGGCGCCAGTGGTGGATGCTAATAATAAGCTTGTAGGGCGTATTACAGTGGATGCGGTGATGGACTATATTCGTGACGAATCTGAATCCGATATGCTTTCGATGGCGGGTTTACGTGAGGAAGAAGACTTTTTTGCTTCGGTATGGAAATCAGTACAAAACCGCTGGGCATGGCTGGCGATTAATTTGGTGACCGCAATCGTTGCTTCAAGAGTGATCGGATTATTTGAAGGGTCGATTGAAAAGATTGTTGCTTTAGCCGCGCTCATGCCGATTGTGGCCGGTATTGGTGGCAACTCTGGCAACCAAACCACCACCATGATTGTACGTGGCTTGGCATTAGGTCAGATCTCATCACATAATATGCACTCGCTCATTAAGAAAGAGCTCGGTGTGGCGTTGCTCAATGGCTTGCTATGGGGCGGTGTGCTGGGTTTGATTGCATATGCACTCTATGGAAATTACCAGTTAGGCTTAGTGATGACGACAGCAATGACACTTAATTTACTGCTTGCTGCAGTGATGGGCGTGATGATTCCATTGATGATGAATAAGCTGGGCCGTGACCCGGCAGTGGGTACCAGCGTGTTGATTACGGCCATGACGGATAGTGGTGGTTTTTTCATCTTTTTAGGGTTGGCGACTATTTTCCTGTTATAACTTATGATGAACAACGAAATTCAGCTGATTTGGCAAGAAGTACAAGCCGACATGAACACCCCGGTGGTGCTGTGGCAGCTGGCCGTTATTATTGCTGCTGTGGTGACTGCATGGATGATTAATGGCGCTCTGCGCCAATATGTGATGCGGCATGCGCCAGAGCACTGGAAACTCGCAATAGGCGGCATTAATCGCGTGCTATTCCCGCTCACGTCGTTAGTGTTTGTGTTATCCAGCCAGTTGGTCTTATCAGGCTGGCAACATACCAGTCTATTACAATTAGCCAGCCGATTGTTGCTCGCCATGGCAGCTATCCGCTTAATCGTCTATTTTATGCGCTATGTGCTTCCATCGGGCGGATGGCTTAAAGCGCTTGAAAGCGTGATTGCGTGGAGTATTTGGGGGGCATTGGCGCTGCATCTTACCGGCGTGCTGCCGCAGCTTATGCAAGGTCTTGAAGACATGCGTTTCAATATCGGCAAAAACCAGGTGAATTTGCTGCTGGTATTGCAGGCCTTGCTCACCGTGATTGTCACCATTTTTATTGCATTGTGGCTGAGCCGCCTGTTAGAAAACAGGCTGATGCGCGCCGAACATGTGAATGTCAATTTACGCGTCATATTAACCAAGCTCATTCGTATCGTGCTGCTGTTTGTTGCCACGCTGATCGCGTTATCTGCGGTCGGTTTGGATATTACCCTGCTCTCGGTATTTGGCGGCGCACTAGGCGTGGGTTTGGGGTTTGGTCTGCAGCGCATCGCCAGCAATTATGTTAGCGGATTCATTATTCTGCTGGATAAATCCATGCAGATTGGCGATGTGATCACTGCCGATGGCCACTATGGTGTGGTGAGTGATTTGCGGACGCGTTACCTTGTGTTGCGCAAGCTGGATGGAACGGAAGTTATTATTCCGAATGAAACATTAATCATTAATTCAGTCATTAATCACTCCTTTTCAGACCATAAGGCGAGGGTACAGATGCCTGTCCAAATCAGCTATGATAGCCCTTTGGAACTGGCAATGCAGCTGATTTCCGATATTGCGATGCAGCATCCGCGTGTTTTAAAAGTACCGGAGCCTGCAGTGCATATTAAGGGATTCGGTGAAAGTGGAATTGATTTGATGCTGTCAATCTGGATACCCGACCCGGAAGAAGGATCAGCAGGTTTGCAGTCGGAAATTTATCTGAAGATCTGGCACGCTTTTCAAGAGAACAATATTTCTATTCCTTATCCGCAGCGTGAAGTGCGGATATTGAAAGGATAATTCAAATCAAATAGTTCTAATAAAAAAACCCGCAAATTGCGGGTTTTTTTATTAGAACTAAACTCTTATTTAAGTTTAGTTTCTTTGTACATCACGTGCTTGCGTGCCACTGGATCAAACTTTTTCATCTCCATTTTTTCCGGCATCGTACGTTTGTTTTTAGTGGTCGTATAAAAGTGGCCAGTACCAGCACTTGATTCTAATTTAATTTTTTCGCGCATGGCTTAACTCCCTAGATTTTCTGACCAGCTGCGCGCATCTCTGCAAGCACTGAATCAATACCGTTTTTATCAATCGTGCGCAAAGCTGCGTTGGTAATACGCATGCTTACCCAGCGATTCTCACTTTCAACCCAAAATTTGCGGTTTTGCAAATTAGGTAAAAAACGACGTTTTGTTTTGTTTTGTGCGTGAGAAACATTGTTACCCACCATCGGCTTTTTGCCTGTTACCTGACATACACGTGCCATGGTTATCTCCAAATACTTTGCTTTTTGCGAAAGACCGCAATTATAGTACGAAAACTATGTTTGTTTCAACCTAAATGTAGGATTTTTCTAGTGTTTTGTTATTAAGTGTTCTGCAATTAATGCTTTCCTGTGCTGCCAAACCCGCCATCGCCGCGTTCGCTCACTGTAAACTCATCCACCACATGAAAATCGGCCTGCACAACAGGTACGATGACCAACTGCGCAATACGTTCCATCGGATTGAGGATGAAAGGATGCTGGCTGCGATTCCAGCAACTGACCAATAACTGCCCTTGATAGTCTGAATCTATCAGACCCACCAGATTACCCAGCACGATGCCGTGCTTATGCCCCAGGCCGGAACGTGGCAGAATCAGCGCGGCATAATAGGTGTTGTCGATATGAATTGCCATGCCGGTCGGAATCATTACCGTTTCCCCGGGCTGAATGGTTTGCGTATGCTCGATACAGGCGCGCAAATCCAGCCCTGCGGAGCCAGGTGTGGCATAGGCTGGCATCATGTGATGCAGGCGGTTGTCTAAGATTTTCAGATCTACGGTGATGGACATAATGCCTTAATTTCTTAAAGGTTAATTAGGAATGTGACATTAAACACTAAAAAATCAAGAAAATCACTATGGTGATAGATTAGGGTTGCAACTAGAATTGCCTTAATATTAAAGGGGTTATTAAATCATGCACGTATTTAGAACAAAAAAATTATCTAGCTGGCTGGCTTTAGCTGGATTTGTAGGATTATCGCTGCCCGTAATGGCTGACGAGGCAGCTTCTACAGAACAATCAAATGCAATTGTAACCGCACCGATTGTTGTGACTGGCACCCGTGTTGAGCAAAACAGTTTTGATTTACCGATGTCGATAGATGCGACCGATGCGGAGCAAATTCAGGAAGGCCAACTCAAGGTTAATTTGTCTGAATCGTCAAGCCGTGTTCCTGGTGTGGTCATTAACAACCGTAATAATCCGGCGCAAGATTTGGCGATTCAGGTCCGTGGTTTTGGTGCACGTTCAGCGTTCGGGGTACGTGGTGTGCGGCTGTATGCCGATGGTATTCCAATGACTATGCCAGACGGGCAAGGTCAGACGGGTACGTTTAATTTAGATACCGCTTCACGCGTGGAATACCTGCGTGGACCATTCTCGGCACTATATGGCAACTCATCGGGCGGCGTGGTGCAGATTTTTACCAAAGATGGCGAAAAGGATCCAACACTTTCAGGTGGCATCACATTTGGCAGCTATAACACACGTCGCGAAAGCATAGGTTTTAGCGATAGCGGTGATGGCTTTGATTATATTATTAATGCTAATACTTATCGTAGTGATGGCTATCGTGACCAATCTGACACGCGCCGCGATACTTTACATGGCAAGATAAACTTTAATATTAACGATGATACCAAGTTGACAGTAGTTGCTACTGCACTGGATCAGCCAGAAAACGAAGACCCGCAGGGGTTGACTGCAGCGCAACTAAAAGCTGACCGCGAACAGGCGGGCACTAACTCTGAATTGTTTAATACACGTGTTTCTCGTGACCATCAGCAGGTTGGCGCAACTTTAGAACACAACCTTACTTCGAATGATACAGCTCGTCTAATGGCGTATTATGGGCAGCGTGATAATGAACAATTTCAATCTGTGTCTGTTGCCGCACAAACGTCTGCGCCGGGTTTTCAAAGGAATGGCGGCGGTGTGGCTGTAATTGATCGTAGTTTTGGCGGTATTGACGCACGGTGGTCACACAAAGGCGAGTTAGCCAGCAAGCCGTTTAATTTTACTGTAGGTTTGAATTATGACTTGATGAATGATGACCGTACAGGATATCAAAACTTCATAGGCACTACATTGGGCGTTAAAGGAATATTGCGTCGAGATGAAAAAAATGAGGCTAGGAATTTTGACCAATATGCACAGGCTTCATTAGATATTCTTCCAAGTTGGTCTGTAAGCGGTGGTGTGCGTCATAGTCGAGTGAGCTTTAAAACTAAAGACCATTATATTGCTACAGGCAATGGTAATGACAGTGGCTCAGTTGATTTTTCAGAAACGACACCTGTACTTGGTACTGTTTTTAAATTGACGGATAGCGTTAATCTATTTGCAAATGTTGGAGAAAGTTTTGAAACGCCGACATTTGTTGAGATGGCTTACAATCCAGACTTTAATAAATCAGGATTGAACCTTGATCTTAAGCCAGCTAAGAGCCGCCAATACGAAGTTGGTGCAAAAGCGTTTGTTGGGACTAATACTCTTGTGAATGCTGCTTTGTTCAAAATTGATACAGATGACGAAATTGTTGTTGCAACTTCACAAGGAGGACGTACAACTTATCGCAATGTGCCTACTTCTGAACGTAAGGGATTAGAGCTTAGCTTGGACAGTCAATTGCCACATGATGTAAGGTTATATTTAGCCTATACACTGCTTGATGCAAAATTTACTGATTCCTTTAGTGCTTGTCAAACACCTTTTCCGAATGGCACCAGCTGTCGTTTTGGAGTTGCCGGTGATTTTGAAACTATTGCATCAGGCAGCAAAATCCCTGGGACATATCGTTATAATTTGTATGGTGAGGTTTATTGGAAACATCAACCTACAGGTTTTAGTACTGCACTGGAAATGCGTAAAAGCAGTGATACCAACGTGAGTTTTAATTCTGCAGATGGCAAAGCGGATAGCTACACCGTGTTTAATTGGCGCGGCGGACTTAGTCAAACTGTAAACAATTGGAAGTTTGCCGAGTTCGTGCGCATAGAAAATATTTTTGATCAGGAATATGTTGGCTCCGTGCGTGTGGCGGATGGTAATCAGCGTTTTTATGAGGCTGCACCAACACGCAATTGGTTACTTGGCTTAAGTGCAGCATATAAATTTTAATTTATAACCTGAATTACAGCATGCTCACTATATGCTGTAACAGCAATCTGGCAATTTCAATTTTTGGGGCACGTTCCAAGGGATGTGCCCCATTTTTATCCAGCAAGGTTACACTGTTTTCGTCGCTTCCCATCGCGTCAGCGGCTAAGTTCGCGACGATTAGAGGTAATTTCTTCGCTTGTCGTTTTGCTTCAGCATATTCTAGTAGGTTTTCACTTTCTGCAGCAAATCCTACGCAAAATGGTGCATTAGGCAAGCTGGCAACATCAGCCAGAATATCTTTTGTTTTAGATAGCTCCAGCGTAAGTGATGATTCACTTTTTTTGATTTTTTGTTCGTGTTTTTTCGTAGGGCTGTAGTCTGCCACAGCTGCAACACCAATAAAAATATCCTGATTTACAATATTCCCCATCACCGCCTGATACATTGCATCCGCACTGGTGGCCGAAATGGTTCTTACCCCCAGCGGAGGTTTAAGTGCACTTGCGCCACTTACCAAGGTGACTTCAGCACCCATTTCTTGCGCCGCTTGCGCGATGGCATAGCCCATTTTCCCGCTGCTTAAATTGGTAATGGCACGCACCGGGTCTATCATCTCAAGCGTCGCGCCTGCGGTAACCATCACTTTTTTACCCAAAAGCAACTTGGGCTGAAAGTGCGCTTCGATTAAACTAAGTAAGTCTTCAGCTTCTAACATTCTGCCCAAGCCGATTTCTCCGCAGGCTTGTTCGCCGCTATCCGGGCCGAGTATGGTGATGCCATCTGCCTGGAGTTGTGCGATATTGCGTTGTGTGGCAGGGTTCTCCCACATCTGTTTATTCATGGCAGGTGCAACCAGCAACGGGCAATCGCGTGCCAGACAAAGGGTTGAAAGCAAATCATCCGCACGGCCATGTACTAGCTTGGCGATAAAATCTGCGCTGGCCGGAGCAATGACGATGGCATCCGCTACGCGGCTTAATTCGATATGCGGCATGCCGTTGGGAATGGACGCATCCCACATGCCGGCATAAACGGGTTTGCCTGAGAGCGCTTGCATAGTGACAGGCGTAATGAACTGGCAAGCGGCTTCGGTCATCACCACTTGTACATCGATATTGTTTTTTACGAGCAGGCGAACGAGTTCAGCCGCTTTGTAAGCTGCGATGCCGCCCGTGATGCCTAATACTAGTGCTTTGTTTTTTTGCATTTATGATTTACATTTTTACTGTGATTTATGTAATGCTTTCATTTTAATACGAAAACAGAGTTAGAAACCTATCAAATTTATGTGGCGAAATCTAAGAATTATTATTTTATTGCTCATTTTAGCAACAGTTGTTCAGCAAACCTGGCAGGATAAAGCGGCTTTGGACTGGAAGCATAATTTTTACGTTGCGGTTTATCCAATAAATGTGGATGGTAGCGAGCAGGTATCTAGGTACATTAAAACCTTGACGCGCGATGATTTTGAGCCGATGGCTGAGTACTTTGCCGAGGAGGGCGATCGTTATAGTTTAGGCATGCGCCGCCCGGTGGAAGTGCAGTTGGGGGATGTTGTGAATGAAGTTCCGCCTGCACCACCCAATGGGGGAAGTATATTGAGCACCATGTTTTGGAGTTTGAAATTCCGCTGGTTTGCCTGGAACAACAGCCCAAAAGTCAACGTCAAGCCGGATATTCGGCTGTATTTGCTGTATCACGATCCTGCCACGACGCCGGCATTATCGCACTCCACAGCCTTGAATAAAGGCCGCGTGGGGCGTGTAAATCTGTATGGCAATAAAAGTTACGCTAAGCAAAACCTGGTAATTGTTGCGCACGAGTTGCTGCACACTTTATCCGCGACCGATAAATACGATTTAAGCACTACGCTACCTAGTTACCCAGACGGATTTGCAGAACCAGATAAATCGCCTCGCTACCCGCAAGACTTTGCCGAATTGATGGGCGGGCGTGTGCCAGTGAGTGAAACACAGGCAGAAATACCTAGAAGCCTGGCACAAACGCTGATTGGGGATAAAACGGCGCGGGAAATAGGCTGGCTAAAGTGAGAGGAAAGGTCTAGTGGCAATTACCGATTGGCCTGCCTCCGAACGGCCCAGGGAAAAATTAATAGAACTTGGCGCTGAGGCATTATCAGATGCCGAACTGCTTGCCATATTTTTACGCGTTGGCGTCACAGGCAAAAGCGCGGTCGATTTAGCACGTGATTTGCTCAATCAGTTTGGCAGCCTGAATGGCATATTCGCTGCGACTGAGCATGAATTGAGCCAGGTGCATGGCATAGGCACAAGCAAATACGTGCAGCTACAGGCGATATTCGAGATGAGCCGCCGGGCGCTGAGCGAGCAATTACAGCAGCGCGATGTGTTTAAATCGCCTCAGCAGGTGCGTGATTACCTGGTATTAAAGCTGGGGGGCCTCACGCGCGAGGTGTTTTTAGTCTTGTTTTTAGATACGCAGAATCAGTTGGTGGCGACTGAGGAAATGTTTACAGGCACGCTCACCCAAACCAGCGTATACCCACGCGAGGTGGTGAAACGCGCCCTTCACCATAATGCGGCTTCGGTCATTTTTGCGCATAACCATCCATCCGGTATCGCGCAACAAAGCCAGGCGGATGAACTGCTGACCAAGCAGCTTAAACAAGCGCTGGCGTTAGTTGATGTGCGGGTGCTGGATCATTTTATTGTGGCAGGGAATAACACGCTGTCATTTTCAGAGCGCGGGATATTGTAAAAGCTAACATTCGATTTATTCTATGTGATCCAGGAAAAACCAGGGTACAGCGCGGTTGTGCGCAGCGCTAATCACGGCAACCTGGCCGAGTTTGACATCAACCGGTGCGTCAAACAGATACGCGCATTGCTGCCAGTTGGAAATTTTGGATGTTTGTGATGGATGGTTCTCGAACACAACTTTTTTATCACTTGTCATGTCAAGCCGCATCCATTGCACAATGCCGTAGCAGCGACCGGCCGATTTGATGGGGATGCGCAGGCTTTTGCTTTGGCTTGGGAAGTATGATTCATTTTCGAAATCAAAATCAAACGCTTCGATGCCGTCGCTCAGCAACTCAATATCCAGGTCATTTCTGGCAATCATGCGTTTATTTGAAACGATGGTATTAAAGTGCTGCAGGTTAAAGCCGAACGAGTCTTCCACGATTAGATTGCGTCTGATGTCGTCGCCAGTAAAAAGCCCAATCATGATGCTGCCAGCCGCTGGAATCACTTTGCCTTGCGGTTTCAGCAGGCGGCGTTTGGCATCTTCTAAGCTGGGTAGCACATATTCGCCTAACAGTTCGCTGGAAAATATCTCTGAGACCAAAATGTCAGCTTGCTCGGGTAGGTCATTGCCGACTTCAATATCAATGGATTTTTTAGCAATCACCTTGATGATTTTTTCGAATTTGTTATCTTTAACAATTTGCTGTGCGGTTTCTGCAATCAGCGGTACTGCTTCGCAAGTGTTGACTTGCTTGGCGCCGAGTTTGGCTGACATCATGGCCAGTAGGCCTGAGCCGGTGCCGATTTCAAACACGGTCGAATCAGGTTTTACCACGGATTTCAATGCATCAAAATAGGCCTGGTTACGATTCTGCTCGTTCATCATCGGCACATGCCACTCCGGCACGGTGCGGCTCAGCGCCAAATAAGCACCTTGCTGCGCCGCAATCAGGGCTGGCACTATTGCCAAGACCTTGCGGTAATACGTCAAGGCTTCGGCAGGCTCACTCATTTCTTTCAATAGCGCGTCCAGATTAGCGAAAGCCTCGGCAAAATCTGGCTTTAGTTCAATCGCCCGTAAAAAGCTTGCCGCTGCTTCGTGCATATTGTCTTGTGCTTTTAACACCACACCCAAGTTGCTGTGCACTTCTGCATAATTTGACCTGAGCGCGAGTGCTTTGCGGTAGCAATCGGCAGCTTCAGTCAAGCTGTTTTGTTCCTGCAGCGTAGCGCCCAAATTCACATAAGCCTCAATATAGTCTGGGTTGAGGGCAAGCGCTTTGCGCATGAGCTGAATAGCCGTTTTATGGTCGCCTTTTTGTTTGGCGATTAAGCCCAATAAATGCAAGGCATCGTGCTGGTTTGGTGCGGCCTGCAGCACTTGCTTATAGAGCATCTCGGCTTGCGACAGGTTGCCTGCTTGGTGGTGCATCATGGCGGTTTGCAGCGCATGTGGCACCGAAAGACCAGTTGGTGCCGATTGCATTGGTGCCGTAATCGTGCCAGTTTGCTCGCAACAATGTTTGTATTTTTTGCCGCTACCGCAAGGGCAAGAGTCATTTCGACCGACTTTATTGGATGTCATATTTTGTTTGCTATTGTGGCCAGAGCTAAGGCTGGCGCTATAATTTAGTCCGTTATTGTATCAAAATTAAATTGTGCAATTACTTAATTTATCCAGCATTTATTCACTACGGCTCAAGCTGATTTATACTTACCAGATAATATAGTTAATTACACTCATGATGAATAAAACCCTCAAAATAATCATTTGGTTTGCGGTTGCGCTATTGGGCGCTTTTGCTTTAAGTGCTATCGCACTTAACCGCGGCGAGAGCATTAACGCGCTGTGGCTAATCACCGCGGCGGTGTGTATTTATGCCATAGCGTATCGCTTTTATGCAGCCTGGATTGCCGCAAAAGTATTGGTGATAGATGAAACGCGCGCCACACCCGCTGAACGGTTGGACAATGGGCGCGATTACATTCCCACCAACAAGTGGATCGTATTTGGGCATCATTTTGCCGCGATTGCAGGTCCGGGACCATTGATAGGGCCGACACTGGCAGCACAGTTCGGCTATTTGCCAGGCACACTATGGATATTAATCGGCGCGGTGCTGGGCGGGGCGGTGCAGGATATGGTGACGTTGTTTTTCTCTACGCGTCGTGACGGTCGTAGTTTAGGCCAAATGGCGCGCGATGAAATCGGCGCAATAGGCGGCACGGCCGCACTCATCGGCACCTTTATGATTATGATTATCCTCATCGCCGTGCTGGGACTAGTCGTGGTGAACGCCATGAAACATAGTCCGTGGGCGACTTCCACCGTGGCGGCAACCATTCCAATCGCCATGTTTATCGGGCTTTATATGCGCAATATTCGCCCAGGACGCGTGCTGGAAGCTTCAGCGATTGGCGTATCGTTATTGCTATTTTCCGTGCTGGCGGGTGGCTGGATAGATCACAGCGAAACGCTGCGCGTATTTTTCGACCATGAAGGTTTGCCTTTGGCGTATGCGATTATTGTGTACGGCTTCGCGGCGGCGGTGCTGCCGGTATGGCTGCTGCTCGCACCGCGCGATTATTTGTCTACCTTCATGAAGCTGGGTACGGTATTGCTGCTGGCGATTGCCATCGTAATTCTGCGGCCGGACATTCACATGCCCGCAGTCACGCAATTTACCGATGGTTCCGGGCCGATTTTTGGCGGCAAGCTGTTTCCGTTCGTGTTTATCACCATTGCCTGCGGTGCGATTTCAGGCTTCCATGCGCTCATTTCATCGGGCACCACGCCAAAATTACTTATGAATGAGCGTGACATTCGCATGATAGGATACGGTGCGATGTTGCTGGAGTCTTTCGTTGCAATCATGGCCATGATTGCCGCCACAGTGCTGGAGCCGGGCGTGTTCTTTGCCATTAACAGTCCTGCAGGTGTAGTGGGTTCCAGTGCGATAGACGCGGTGGCTAAAATCAATAGCTGGGGTTTTGCAGTTACGGTTGAGCAGATGAACCAGCTCGCCAAGGATATGGGCGAAAGCAGCCTGTTTGCCCGCACCGGTGGCGCACCTAGCTTGGCCGTGGGTATGGCGAGTATTTTCGGCAGCGCATTTGGAAAGCATTTACTGGCGTTGTGGTATCACTTTGCCATTATGTTCGAGGCGATTTTTATCTTAACGACGCTCGATGCAGGCACGCGCGTTGGGCGCTTTATGCTGCAGGACATGCTGGGCAATTTCAACAAAAAACTGGGTGAAACCTCTTACACCCCATCAGTGATATTCACCAGTGCCATTGTGGTGGCGGGCTGGGGCTACTTTTTGTATATTGGCGTGATCGATCCGAATGGCGGCGTGAATATCCTGTGGCCGTTATTCGGTATTGCGAACCAAATGCTGGCTGCCATTGCCTTATGTGTAGCAACAGGCATTTTGGTGAAATCTGGAAAATTGAAATACGCGTGGGTAACAGCGCTGCCGCTGGCTTGGTTGGTTATTATTACCACAACGGCGGCATATCAAAAGATATTTAGCGATGATATTCGCGTAGGGTTTTTTGCTGCCGCCAATGATTTAAGTGCCAAGTTAGCTAGTGGAGTGCTGCCTGTCGACAAAGCTGCTGTTGCGCCGCAGCTGATATTCAACCAGCATTTGGATGCCTATTTAACTATGTTTTTTGTCGCTGTGCTGTGGGTGGTGATTATCGATATGCTGGCGGTGTGTGCGCGGCATCTAAGAGGTAAGCTGGTATTGCCGTTGTCAGAAGTGCCGCACATTGAAACCCAGTTAGATAATTTGTGGGTAAGAGATTAATGTTAAAAACGATTAAAACTTTTTGGCAGTCAATCCGCCAGCTTTCGGGTGATGATGCGTATGAGCGCTATTTGAAGCATCATGCCGAGCATGGGGAGTCTGAAAATATGCCCCCACTTTTAAGCCGCGAGGAGTTTTTCAAGCAATGGCAAGACGGCGAGTGGAAGGGCATTAAGCGCTGTTGCTAGCAATAGCGCATACTCATCCATCCACTTAGGAACTCTGATAGATTCTATCAATTTCCATTTCGTCACTATCCACTGACTCGTCAACATCATACTCGGTAGCTTTTGCAACGGGGTCTAACGAGTTTGTTCTCATTGGCTGATATTCCGCAATGATGTAATTAAATTGCCGTTCTTTTTTAAATAATCTTTCAAATAAGTTTTTCATTTTTTATTCATCCCAAGTTGGCTGCGATTAATAATATGCAATGCATATGCCAGTTTTATGAATCTAAATATTGAGATGAATATTGATTAACTGATTGATTTTTAGTTGATTAATTTATAACTGAATTTCCATAAGGAATTTGAGTGTTGAACAATGATTAAAAATGTTGGATTTTCGACTCTAACCGAACCTGTTCTTATGGGCTGATAACCACATCCAGATACCGATCATTATCATGGGCAAACTGAGCCACTGCCCCATGCTCAACCCCAGCTGCAGCAATCCCAGGTAGCTATCTGGCTCCCGCGTATATTCCGCCAAAAACCTGAAGCTGCCGTAGCCGATTAAAAACAGCGCTGAGATTGCGCCAACTGGGCGTTGCTTACGCGAAAACCACCATAAAATACAAAACAGGGCGATGCCCTCCAGGGCAAATTCATACAACTGCGAAGGATGGCGCGCGATGTTATCCACTTGCGGAAAAATCATGCCATAGCTTGAATGGGTAGCGCGGCCCCACAATTCGCCATTGATAAAGTTGCCTATACGGCCAGCACCGAGACCTAACGGAACGAGCGGCGCAACAAAATCCATGATTTTCAGCCACGGCTGGCCATGCTTTTTATTGAAAAAATACATGGCGATTAACACGCCCAAAAAACCGCCATGGAAGCTCATGCCGCCTTGCCAAACTGCAAAAATTTCCAGCGGGTTTGAAAGAAAATGGCCAAATTGGTAAAACAAAACATAGCCAATCCGGCCGCCCAAAATCGTGCCAAGCGCGCCGTAAAACAAGGCGTCATCAAGCATGGTATTAGTCCAGCTGTACCATGGCTTGTGCTTGATTTGATGTTTTCCAAGTAATAAGCAGGCTAAAAAGGCTACTAAATACATGAGGCCATACCAATGGATGCCAAAAGAGCCCAGATGGAGGGCGACGGGATCAAACTGAGGATGAGTGAACATAAAAAGCTGCTGCAAATTTAGAGTAGAGGATGATTCTACCTAAATGGGGCAATTACATACAGATATTTGGCTTCTAACGTCAAAGTCAGCAGCAGGGCGTTCGTTAGTACACAGGCAAGGTTTATTGTTTATTTGGCGATATTTTTATACAGAGATAAGAACCTATGAAGGTCTCCAGCATACTTAGCGGAACAGCATAAATAAGAATTGCACCTGGCAGAACGTTTAGATTGAAAGTAACCACCCACATCAGAACAAACGCCATAAGCCAGGCGATGAGCGCTGTTTGTATTAGATCGAATTTTCTTGAGATCAAAAATATCGCCAGAGCGAATAAGAACCCCCATGCAATCCATATCATTCCATTTGTTGGCCCGGAGGGGAAACTCATGCCGAGCGACTGGTAATGGTCTACCCAGTATGTTTTTAGAAGAATCTCGTTTCGAATAAACTCAGATGCATTCACCCAAACGCTGGTGAGTATTATTGCAATGATGTTACGGAACCTTATGTTCATTATGATTCCTTATTTATCTATCTTTTGCCACATGGCGAAGCCCTGGTCGTTTGACATTAAGAGGCGAGCTTAGCCTGCTGGCGGGGTTAGCCATGATGTACCTTTGCAAGCATGACAAGTAGTTTTCTGCCGCGAGCTTTCATTGCCGGGGTGCCAATGACTGTAAGCTTTTCAATGTGCTGTTTCACCAGCGGCATGAGGCGGGGACTGCGAATCGCTATGTCTGCCAGGGCTTGCATGGCCATGGTTTTTACTATGCTACTGCGATCGTTGGTATAACTAAGCAAAACATTCAGGGCCACGGTTTCTTCTGTTTCTGATAATGGCAGGCGAGCAAGCATCGGAGCGACATGCCACCTAACCTCTTGTTGTTCAGTTTTGGCATGTTTGTTCAGCAGCTCTGTTTTGTATGGCACGAGAAGTTCGGGATGACTGGCAGTCGCCTTTTCTGCTGTATCTGCACAGCGCATTCGAAGTACTGGGTCATTGCTTTCAAGCCCGATGAAAAGCACCTCCATCAATTCAGGTCGCTCCACGACAATGGAGGCGATGCGATTGGACTCGCTGATGGATCGTCGATCGCCGCCGGAAAGTGATTTCAATATCTCATGCATGATACTGATAGGGAGGCGGCTCAAGGATTGACCGCAATTGTACAAACACTGGATCAAGAGTGCCTATAGATGCGCCGACATGCGAGACACGTTTTAGCGCGCACTGCTTGAATGCTGGGGTAGGCGGGAGAAAAAAGCGCTGACAGTAAGTTTGAGCAACACAGTTCATGAAAATGCCCTTACCGTTGAACAGAGAAACTATACCTTAAGGAGCTTGGCGCCTGCAACATCCAATATGAATAGCAAGATAATCGCTCTGTAACCTAATATCCATGAGGTCTACGGGGCAGGTATTCTGAAGATAAACCCGACAATATTTTATACGGATATGTTGGATAGAAATTGGCACGGCAGGGGTCGTCCGCAGGTTGAGTTGTGGTTTCTGAATCAGGTTTGGCTCCTACAATCCTTTTACATCATATTTCTTTGGCGTGTTGCGGCTGGCTGGTCTAAAATAACGCTTTCAATACAAGCTACATAGTTTACGGATTATTTGCCATGCCTCAATATCGTTCTCGCACTACTACTCATGGCCGCAATATGGCGGGCGCTCGCGCATTATGGCGCGCCACCGGTATGAAAGACGGCGATTTTGATAAGCCCATCATCGCGATCGCCAACTCGTTTACGCAATTTGTGCCTGGCCATGTCCATCTTAAAGACCTGGGCCAGCTGGTTGCGCGCGAGATAGAAAAAGCAGGTGGTGTGGCCAAAGAATTTAACACCATTGCGGTGGATGACGGTATCGCGATGGGGCACAGCGGCATGCTGTACAGCTTGCCTAGCCGCGACTTGATTGCTGACAGCGTGGAATATATGGTCAATGCGCATTGTGCCGATGCGTTAGTTTGCATCTCTAATTGCGACAAGATCACGCCCGGCATGCTGATGGCGGCTTTGCGCTTGAATATTCCCGTGGTGTTTGTCTCTGGCGGGCCGATGGAGGCTGGCAAAGTGACTTGGCAAGGCGATACCTTGAAGCTGGATTTGGTCGATGCCATGGTGGCGGCGGCCGACAGTAAAGTTTCGGATGAAAAATCGGAGGCAATTGAACGCTCGGCTTGTCCCACCTGCGGCTCATGTTCCGGCATGTTTACGGCCAATTCGATGAACTGTTTAACCGAAGCGCTGGGTTTGAGTCTACCTGGCAACGGCTCCACGCTCGCAACGCACGGTGCACGCAAACAGTTGTTCTTGCAGGCAGGGCGTTTGATTGTCGAGCTGGCAAAGCGCCATTATGAGCAAGATGATTACAGCGTATTGCCGCGCAGTATTGCAACGCTGAAAGCGTTTGAAAATGCCATGAGCCTGGATGTGGCGATGGGAGGGTCAACCAATACGGTATTGCATTTGCTGGCCGCGGCGCATGAAGCCGGTCTGGATTTCACCATGAGTGATATTGACCGTATTTCGCGCAAAGTGCCATGTGTGAGCAAAGTTGCGCCTGCCACACAAAAATACCATATGGAAGACGTGCATCGCGCGGGCGGTGTAATGAGCATTTTGGCGGAGCTAAGCAAAGGCGGCTTAATCCATCGTGATATACCAACCGTACATTCCGCCAGTATGGGGGCGGCTTTGGATAAATGGGACATCACCACGACGACTGACGAGGATGTAAAGAAATTCTATCGCGCGGCACCGGGCGGTATCCCTACGACCATCGCATTCAGCCAAAGCATGCTATGGCCTGATCTGGACACAGACCGCGCCAATGGCTGCATCCGCGATATAGCACATGCCTATTCCAAAGATGGCGGTTTGGCGGTGTTGTACGGTAATATTGCGCTGGATGGCTGCATTGTAAAAACTGCGGGCGTCGATGACAGTATATTGAAATTTACCGGCCATGCCCGTATTTTTGAATCGCAGGATGCTGCAGTTGAAGGAATTCTGGCCGATAAAATTATAGCGGGTGATGTTGTGGTGATTCGTTATGAAGGCCCGCGAGGCGGCCCAGGCATGCAGGAGATGCTTTATCCAACCTCGTACCTGAAATCGAAAGATTTAGGCAAGGCGTGTGCATTGCTGACTGATGGGCGTTTTTCAGGCGGAACATCAGGTTTGAGTATTGGCCATGTTTCTCCTGAAGCGGCAGAAGGTGGGGCGATTGGCTTGGTGGAAGAGGGCGATACGATAGAAATTGATATTCCGAATCGCACGATCCATTTGGCAATCAGTGATGAAGAAATGTCGCACCGCCGTGCAAAAATGGAAGCCAAAGGCAAAGCGGCCTGGAAGCCAATAAATCGCGAGCGTCATGTATCGCCTGCCCTGCGCGCTTATGCGGCAATGAGCACCAGCGCGGCGCGTGGTGCGGTACGCGATGTGAGCCAAATTGAACATTAAATGGATAAGTGACGGATATGGAAGCGACAGTACAAAAAAACTTACCTGAAACACAGCCGCGATTGAAACTTCATGCCCACGTTGTGCAAACGCAGGATGAAGACGGCTTGCAGTATCTGGAAATTGATAATCCTCTCGCGGTTGCAAGGATTGCGCTACAAGGTGCGCATATTATTAGCTGGCAACCTAAGTTTCTGGCTCAGCCTGTGTTGTGGCTTTCCAGCAATGCCCGGTTTATAAAAGGCCGCTCTATAAGGGGCGGCGTGCCTATCTGCTGGCCTTGGTTTGGGGCGCATCCAACTGATAGTACCTTTTGCCCGCATGGGTTTGCGCGGGTGATACCCTGGCGTGTAATGGATATTGATGCCACCCCCACCGGCGCTACACGTATTATTTTGGAGATGATGGAGACGCCGGAGGCAAAGCGCCAGCTGTCATATCCTTATGTGCTTACTGTTACTATTACCGTTGGGCGCAGGCTGCGTATCAATATGTCGACTACCAACAAAGCAGATCACCCTTTTGTGATTGGCGAGGCATTTCATACGTATCTCAACATTAGCGATATTGAGAATGTCAAAGTTACTGGGATGCAAGATTGTGTGTATGCTGACAAAATTCTCAAATATGAGCGTCAAGTCGAGCATAATTCGCTCACTTTTGATGGAGGTGAATTTGACCGTGTGTTCATCAACCACAGCAGTGATTGTGCTATACACGACACGGGATACAACCGCATTATTCATGTAGCGAAATCAGGCAGTGATACGACCGTAGTGTGGAGCCCTGGAGCCGAAAAGGCAGCACAGATGGGCGACATGGGCGAGTCGGATGAATGGCGCAAGACCTTGTGTGTAGAAACGACCAATGCGCTGGAAAATATGGTGGTGATCAACCCAGGTCGCACGCATGTGATTAGTGCCGAGTACTTTATAGAAACGCTTTAGGCCTCATGCGCAACCATCTTGCAGAGGAAACAAGCCCTTACCTGCTGCAACATGCTGATAACCCTGTGGAATGGTATCCGTGGGGTGAGCAAGCACTTGCTTTAGCGCGCGAACGCAACAAGCCGATTCTGCTTTCAATCGGTTATTCGGCCTGCCATTGGTGCCATGTCATGGCGCATGAATCGTTTGAAGATCCTGAAGTTGCGGCGATTATGAATGCGCATTTCATTAATATAAAAGTGGATCGTGAAGAACGTCCGGATATTGACCAGATCTATCAAACCGCACACAACATGCTTTCAAATAAAAGTGGTGGCTGGCCGCTTACGGTGTTTTTAACGCCGAATCAAGAGCCTTATTTTACCGGCACTTATTTTCCTAAAACAGCGCGCTACCAATTGCCCGGATTTGCCGATCTAATCCCGCGCGTTGCCCAGTATTATCATGAACGTAAGGCCGATTTGGCGGTGCAAAACAGTCAGTTAATGGATGCGCTCAAACATACCATCCCAACCCCCAGCAGCACCTTAAGCGCGAGTGAAAGCACGATTAAGCTGGCATTTCAATCTCTGGAAAGCGGCTTCGACTTTGAGCATGGCGGCTTTGGCGGCGCACCAAAATTCCCGAATCCTGCTGATGTTACCTTGCTGCTGCATCAGGCTAAAGCAGGCAACAAACGCGCAGAGAGCATGGCTTTGCAGATGCTATCAGCCATGGCGAATGGCGGCATTTACGATCAGATTGGCGGCGGGTTCTGTCGTTACAGCGTAGATGAAAGATGGAATATTCCGCACTTTGAAAAAATGCTTTACGACAACGGCCAGCTGCTTTTTCTGTATGCAGATGGCTGGCAAATAAGCAAGGACGCGCGTTACAAGCAAGTAGCTGAGGAAACCGTTGCATGGCTGCAGCGCGAAATGCTATCGCCACACGGTGCGTTTTATTCATCGCTGGATGCGGATTCATTGGATGCACATGGGCATAGTGAAGAAGGCGCGTTTTATGTGTGGCAGCCGGACGAAGTGAAGGCCTTGCTTACCCTAGAAGAATTTGTAGTAGCAAGCTGCTGCTTTGGCTTAGACCGTGCTGCGAACTTTGAGGGGCATGCCTGGCATCCTTATTTGGTGCGCCTTCCAGCGCATGCCGATGAGGCGTTACTTTTAAGTGCGCAAAAAAAATTGTTCCTGGCGCGCGAAAAACGGCCCCACCCCGCGCGTGATGATAAAATTCTCACATCCTGGAATGCGCTTATTATCAAGGGGTTGGCGCGTGCAGGGCGCGTGTTTAATCGGCCTGAGTGGATCAAGCTGGCGCAGAATGCCATAGATTTTATTCGTGAAAGATTATGGGTAGGCGAACGCTTGCTGGCAACTTGCAAGGACGATGGAAAAGGAAATTATCAGGCGCATTTAAATGCCTATCTGGATGATTATGCTTTTCTGCTGGATGCCCTGATTGAATGCCTGCAAGCCGATTATCGCACCGTTGATTTGGGTTTTGCTGAAGACCTGGCTGAAGCCATACTGGAAGGCTTTGAAAGTGAGGGTGGTGGATTTTACTTTACCAGTCATTCGCATGAGTCTTTGATCCATCGTCCCAAACAAGGCTATGACAATGCTACGCCCAATGGCAACGGTATTGCAGCTATCGCGCTGCAACGGCTAGGGCATATTCTGGGTGAGCCGCGTTATCTGCAGGCTGCAGAACGCACACTAAAAGCCTTTGACCTAAGCATGGCCAGAAACCCCGCCGCGTGTGCCAGTCTGTGTCATGCTTTGGAAGAATTTTTGTCGCCCCCAACCATGGTGATAGTGCGTGGCCCAGCCAGAAAAATGGAAATTTGGCGAAGCGAAATGAACCAGGTGTATCAACCGCATCATTTGTTTTTTTATCTGGATGAGACGCTAAAAGACTTACCGCAAACTTTACAAAGAAATTGTTCAAATGATGTCAACGCCTGGGTATGTAAAGGCGTTGTCTGTTTGCCCGTCGTGGATAATTTGCAGCAACTGTCAGCCTTGCTCTAACCTTAAAGACTATTGTGTATTTACGGATAATCGGTATGATATATGTTGCAAGAATTGCATATTTTTATAAAAATTCAAGGAGATAGCATGAAAGCGTTATTGGTAGGTATTGCCGTGGCAGGTTCTTTGTTAATGGCAGGCCAGGCTTCTGCAAATCAAGCATTGGCACAAAAGAGTGGCTGCTTAGCTTGTCATAGTGTAGATAAAAAAGTATTAGGCCCATCTTTCAAGGATGTTGCGGCTAAATACAAAGGCGACAAAGGCGCCGAGGCTAAATTGGTTGCTAAAGTTAAAGCAGGTGGTAGCGGTGTTTGGGGTCCTATGCCAATGCCGGCCAACAGCCCGCAAGTGAAAGACGAAGATATTAAAACAATCGTCCAGTGGGTTTTGTCACAATAAGTTTAATGTAAGACTCAAGTGAATTGAAGTTCAGGAGCCAGCTTTTTAGCTGGCTTTTTTATTGATCAATTTTTATTTGATCACGCCAAACAGGTATAAGAACACTGCAGCAATTGCAATCGGTGCAATAATGTTATTGGCGATGCGCCATAACTTAAAGGCTGTGGCTTTCAAATCAAGCTCATCCTGAACATGGTCTCTCTTCATGTAATAACCAGCAAAAACCGCCATCAGCAAGCCGCCCAAAGGCAGCAGAATGGTAGAAGTGAGCTTGTCCAGCGTTTCAAAAATGTTGAGTCCGAATATAATTTTAATGTCTTTCCATTCGTTGAATGAAAGCACCACTGCAACGCCCAGCAACCAAACTACGACACCTATTGCCCATGCAGCCGTACGGCGCTTGATCAAAGTGTTTTCTGTTATCCAGGCTATTGCCGGCTCGACGAGAGAGATGGCGGATGTCCAGGCTGCAAATGCTACCAGCATAAAAAACAGTGTGCCGGTGAAACTGCCCCACGGCATGTGGCCAAAGGCAATAGGGAGCGTTTGAAAAATCAGGCCAGGTCCTGCATTGGGAGCCAAATGGTTTGCAAACACCAGTGCGTAAATCGCCAAGCCAACAAGCAGGCCGAGCGCGGTGTCTGCCAGTGCAATATAAATGGTCGTGCGTGCGATGGAGACATGGCGCTGCAGGTATGAGCCATACACCATGACGGCGCCCATGCCTAAGCTGAGTGAGAAAAAGGCATGTCCTAGTGCTGATAAAACCGCTACAGGCGTGATTTTGGAGAAATCCAGCTTGAACATGAATTGGTACGCGGTCTGCATATCGCCGACCGACATGCTATAGCCGAGCAGCACCAGCAAAATTGCAAATAAGGCAGGAATCAGAATGTTGTTGGCTTTTTCCAGACCGGAATTCACCCCGCGTGCTACTACGCCCATGGTCATGCACATAAACACGGTGTGCCAGAACAATAATTTTACTGGACTAGCCAGTAGGCCATCAAAATTTGCAGAGGATTGCGCCGCTGTAATATTGCTGAAGCTGTTCTTAGCTGCTTCTATGATGTAACTTAATACCCAGCCGCCGATCACGCTGTAAAATCCTAGAATCAGCAAGCCAGTCAGCATGCCCATGCCGCCCAGATATTTCCAATAGTGCGACACTTGCGCCTCTTGGGCGAGTTTGAGCATGCCGTCATACGGATTCTTCTGTGCCCTGCGACCAAGCAGGATTTCAGTCATCATCAGCGGGATACCGACCAGAAAAATACAAGCAATGAATACCAGCACAAACGCGCTGCCGCCATTGACGCCAATCATGTAAGGCAGCTTCCAGATGTTGCCTAGGCCAATCGCCGAGCCGGCAGTAGCCAGCATGAAAGTCCAGCGGTTTTTCCAGGTGCTACGATGATGCATACTCATGGATCCTTATTTTTTAAGGGATGAAAAATAGCGTACAGTTTCTTGACGAATAATTGGGGATAACCATAAAAGTGCGATCAAATTGGGGATCGCCATCATGCCGTTCATCAGGTCGGAGAAGTTCCACACAAATTCCAGGCTGACCATTGCGCCAATCATCACCGCGACAGTAAAGAACACGCGGTAGATACGGATGGCTTTCTCGCCAAACAGGTATTCAATGGCTTTTTCACCGTAATAGTTCCAGCCAATCAGTGTGGAGTAGGCAAATAGCGCCGTAGCAATCGCAACGATGAAACTGCCTGATTCGCCCAGTGTTTCCGCCATGCTCGCACTGGTAAGGCTGGCGGCATTCACACCTTGGAGCCAGCTATCTGCGGTGAGTATGACCAATGCTGTCATGGTGCACACGACCAAGGTGTCGATAAAGGTTTGCGTCATGCTGACTAGAGCCTGTTTCACCGGGTCATTGGTGCGTGCTGCCGCTGCCGCAATTGGTGCAGAACCTAAACCGGATTCATTGGAAAATACACCGCGCGCAATACCAAAGCGCATGGCGGCGGCAATTGTTGCGCCCACAAAGCCGCCGGAGGCAGCAGCCGGATTAAACGCATGGTAAAAGATCAGCTGAAATGCATGCGGAATTTGGCTGGCATTTAACATTAACACCCAAAGGCTACTACCCACATAGATCACAATCATAAATGGCACAAGAAATGAGGTGAATTTGCCGATGGTGCGGATACCGCCCAGTATCACCAAGCCAGTCAGCAGCGTGAGCACGATTCCCGTGACTTCGGTAGGAATGTGAAAAGTAGCCTCGAAAATCTTTGCGGTTGCATTGGCTTGCGTCATATTTCCGATGCCGAAAGCCGCGCAGGCGGTAAATATGGCAAACAAGGCACCTAACCAGGGCAAACCTACCCCTTTGGAAATATAGTACATGGGCCCGCCGCGCATACCGTGTGCGCCTTTTTCACGATACTTCACAGCGAGTACTGCTTCGCTATACTTGGTGGCCATGCCGACCAGGCCAGTTACCCACATCCAGAATACGGCGCCCGGGCCGCCCATGGTAATGGCAGTGGCGACGCCGACAATATTGCCGATACCCACTGTGGCGGCTAATGCGGTCATCAGCGCGGCAAAATGGCTGATGTCGCCTTCATGACCGTGGTCTTTATGCAGAATGAGGCGGAATGCATGCGGCAGGGCGCGAAACTGCATGCCTTTCAGGATGATGGTGAGGTATAAACCGGTGCCAACGAGCAGCGTCAGCATAATGGGCCCCCACACGATGCCTGACAATGTGGCGACGATTTCTTCTAATGCCTGCATTTTATTCTCCCTAGAGTAGAAGAATTATAGCCACAAAATGCAAATGAACGGCTAGAAATTACAACCAGTTTTTATCAATTAAAAAGTCGGTGTAAAGTTTGGCTTCTGCGCTGCCGTTTTCAGGCTTCCAGTCATAACGCCATTTCACGATCGGCGGCATGGAGAGCAGTATGGACTCGGTACGGCCATTAGATTGCAGACCGAATAAAGTACCTCGGTCATAGACCAGATTAAACTCCACGTAGCGGCCTCGCCGATAAGCTTGAAAGTCGCGTTCGCGCTCACCATAAGGCGTGTCTTTACGGCGTTGCACAATAGGCAGGTAAGCGTTCAGAAAACTATCGCTAACTGCGCGTATCATCTCAAAGCTTCTTTCAAAGCCTAATTCATTAAAGTCATCGAAAAAGATACCGCCTATGCCACGCGGTTCTTTGCGGTGTTTAAGGTAGAAATATTCATCGCATTCTTTTTTGAATTTTGGGTAATAAGCTGGATTAAAAGCATCTAATGCAGTTTTATTGGTGCGGTGAAAATGCACAGCATCCTCTTCAAAGCCATAGTAGGGCGTGAGATCCATGCCGCCGCCAAACCACCAGATATCTGCATCTGTCTTGTTTTGCGCTTTCGCCACAAAAAAACGCACATTCATGTGTACGGTGGGAATATAGGGATTGCGCGGGTGAAATACCAGTGACACGCCCATGGCTTCCCATGGGCGTCCAGCAGCCTCCGGGTGCGCCTCACTGGCGGAAGGCGGGAGCTTGTTACCCATGACGTGCGAAAAACCCACGCCAGCACGTTCAAATACGTTGCCTTCTTCAAGCAGGCAGGATGTTCCGCCGCCGCCTTCCGGGCGCTGCCAGCTATCCTGCAGGAAATTCTTGCCATCGACCAGTTCTATGGCTTCTACAATTTTTGCCTGTAAGTTTTGCAGGTAATCTAAAACTGCTTGCGTGTTCAAAATCATTTAACCTTTAATCGCACGATAGCCAATATCTGTCCGGTATTGCGCACCATCAAATTTAATTTCCTCAATGATGCGGTAAGCTTGCTGCTGGGCGAATTTTACTGTTTCACCGAGCGCGGTGACGCACAGCACACGCCCGCCACTGGTCACGACTTTGCCATCTTTAAGCTGAGTGCCCGCATGAAAAACCTGCGCATCGGTTAACTCTTTCGGCAGCCCGGTAATTTCGTCACCCAGCCGCGGTGCATCGGGGTAATTGGCTGAGGCCATCACTACACCAAGCGCGGTGCGCCTGTCCCATTCCGCTTCAATTTTATCGAGCGTGCCGTTAATCGCGTGCTCCGCGAGTGCTACAAAGTCAGATTTCAGCCGTAGCATAATCGGCTGCGTTTCCGGATCGCCCATGCGGCAATTGAATTCCAGGGTTTTCACGTTACCGTTTGGTGAAATCATCAGGCCGGCATAGAGAAAGCCTGTGTAGGGGATGCCGTCTTTTGCCATGCCCTCGACAGTGGGACGGATGATTTCGCGCATGACTTTGCCATGAATCTCGGGCGTAACAACTGGCGCAGGTGAATATGCGCCCATGCCGCCCGTATTCGGGCCTTGGTCGCTGTCCAATAAGCGTTTGTGGTCTTGACTGGTGGCGAGCGGCAAAATGTTTTTGCCGTCCACCATCACAATAAAGCTGGCTTCTTCTCCGGCTAAAAATTCTTCGATCACCACGCGGGCACCTGCACTGCCCAGTTTGTTATCCGACAGCATGGCATCGATTGCCGTATGCGCTTCGTCGTTAGACATCGCCACCACGACACCTTTGCCGGCAGCCAGGCCATCGGCTTTGATGACGATGGGTGCGCCTTGCTGGTCCACATAGTCATGTGCGAGTTTTGCATCGGTAAACGTGGCATAGGCAGCGGTAGG
Source organism: Pseudomonadota bacterium (assembly GCA_029563075.1). GTDB lineage: Bacteria > Pseudomonadota > Gammaproteobacteria > Burkholderiales > Methylophilaceae > Methylotenera_A. Next base: position 115,683 of record JAKQTN010000033.1, on the reverse strand, counting down.
GATGTTGTGCCTTACCATAAAGGCTTTGGCAAAGTCTTTTGAGCTTTCTAACTGTGCAGCGGTCTTGGTTGGCCCGAAAATTTTCAGGCCAGCAGCACGAAACGCATCGACAACGCCTTGGCTGAGCGGTGCTTCCGGTCCAACGATTGTGTGGTGAATCTGTTCTTTTTGTGCAAACTCAAGTAAATCCTGGACGCTAGAAATAGGCACGTTCATCATGTCTGGATTAAGCGCTGTGCCTGCGTTGCCCGGCGCGACATAAACGCGGCTAACTTCTTTGTTTTGTGCAATTTTCCAGGCAAGCGCATGTTCGCGTCCACCGTTGCCGATAACTAATATTTTCATATGTTAGTGCCTAAAGTGGCGAATGCCTGTCATTACCATTGCCAAGCCAAGCTCATCTGCCGCGGCAATGACTTCTTCATCACGCATACTACCGCCCGGGTGAATCACACAGCTTGCACCTGCCTCTGCCAGCACGTCTATGCCATCACGGAACGGAAAGAATGCGTCGGATGCGACCACTGAATTTTTAAGTGACAAGCCAGCATTTTGCGCTTTAATCGCGGCAATCTTGGTACTGTCCACGCGGCTCATTTGCCCTGCGCCCACACCCAGTGTCATACCGTTGCCGCAGAACACAATTGCGTTGGATTTCACATATTTCGCAACATTCCATGCAAATAACAAATCGGCCATTTGCTGAGGCGTTGGCTGTTTTTTTGTGACGATTTTTAAGTCAGATGTGCTAATTTCATGGTTATCAGCGGTTTGAATCAACAGGCCTGAACCCACGCGCTTGCTGTCATGCGAGTTGCGGCCTTGCTCCCACGGCGTATTGCCGCCTTTTGGCAGCGCGATTTTAAGCACACGTACATTGGCCTTTGCTGCAAACACCGCCAAAGCCTCTTTGGTATATTCAGGTGCAATCAACACCTCTACAAACTGTTTGGATACGGCCTCAGCAGCAGTTTTATCCAGTGTGGTGTTGAAGGCGATAATGCCGCCAAACGCGCTGGTAGGGTCAGTCTGGAATGCCTTGCTATAAGCCTCAAGCGCATCCTTGCCCAAAGCCACGCCGCATGGGTTAGCGTGTTTCACAATCACACAAGCAGTCGTTTTGAACGACTTTACCGCTTCCCAAGCCGCATCGGCATCGGCAATGTTGTTATAGCTGAGCTCTTTGCCCTGTAACTGCTGTGCCGTAACGAGTGAGCCTGGTGCTGGACATAAGTCACGGTAAAATGCTGCTGTTTGGTGCGGGTTTTCACCGTAGCGTAAATCCTGCAGCTTCACAAAGCGACTATTCATCTGTGCTGGGTAAGGATTGCGTGTGCCATCCTGGTTAAAACTGGAAAGGTAATCGCTAATCGCGCCATCGTAATTACTGATGCGGTTAAATGCGGCAACAGAGAGTGTAAACGTAGTTTTTTCTGAAAGTGCGCCGGTGCTGTTAAGTTCGTCCACAACGGCTTGATACTGGCTGGCATCTGTCAGCACGGCAACGTCTTTCCAGTTTTTGGCAGCAGAGCGCACCATGGCCGGGCCGCCGATATCAATGTTCTCAATCGCTTCTTCCAGTGTGCAGTCGGGGTTGGCCACGGTAGCTTCGAATGGGTACAGATTCACCACCACCATGTCGATATTGGGAATGCCTTGTGCCTGCATGGCGCGCACGTGTTCAGGCAAATCGCGGCGGCCTAAAATGCCGCCATGCACTTTGGGGTGCAGCGTTTTCACGCGGCCATCCAGCATCTCAGGAAAGCCGGTGTAGTCGCTGACTTCAGTTGCCGGGATATTGTTGTCGCGAAACAGTTTGGCGGTTCCGCCAGTAGAAAGGATCTCGACGTTCAGTTTGGTTAGCGCGGTCGCCAATTCCAGTATCCCTGATTTGTCAGAGACGCTAATGAGTGCTCTTTTAATCACAGCCATGTAATACTCTTAAGAAATATGAAAATTTATTGAAGGTTGTACTGCGCCATTTTTTTGCGCAAAGTGTTTCTGTTTAGGCCTAACATTTCAGCCGCCTTGCTTTGATTGCCGCCTACTTTATTGAGAACATACTCGATCATGGGCTTTTCTACGCAACATAACACCATGTCGTAAATGGCATGTGGCGGCTCGCCATCAAGATGTGCGAAGTATTCATCCAGAGATTTGTTTACGCAGTCTGCCAGTTTGTTTGCCATGGTTATGCTGCCAATGCCTCTGGTGAAAGGTTTTCGTCTGAGTAAACCAGGCGGTCGTTTTTGGTTCTGAGTTCTGCAAAAAAGTCATTAATCGCACCCAATTGTAGATCAATGGTTTGTAGCGTGTTCATGTTGTGGCGGAATTGCGCTGAGCCGGCTAACCCTTTTGTGTACCACGAGATATGCTTGCGCGCCATGCGCATGCCTGTTAAATCGCCATAAAAGGCATACAGGTCATGCAGATGCTCCAGCATCACAGTGCGGATTTCATCTACAGTCGGCGGCAATAAGTGCGTGCCTGTGTTGAGGTAATGTTCAATCTCACGGAAAATCCATGGCCGGCCTTGCGCGGCGCGGCCAATCATCACCGCATCAGCACCGGTGTAATCCAGCACGAATTTCGCTTTTTCTGGCGTGGTGATGTCGCCATTCGCAATCAGCGGAATTTGAATCGCTTGCTTAACTGCGGCAATGGTGTCGTACTCGGCCTCGCCCAAGTAGGCGCAAGCGCGGGTGCGGCCGTGCATGGCCAGTGCCTGCACACCGATATCTTCGGCCATTTTGGCAATTTGTATTGCGTTACGGTTTTGTTTGTCCCAGCCGGTGCGTATTTTTAGCGTCACAGGCACATCGACTGCGCCCACGACAGCTTTAAGAATCTGCGCTACCAGCGGTTCATCTTTAAGCAGCGCCGAGCCTGCCATGACATTGCAAATTTTTTTGGCTGGGCAGCCCATGTTGATGTCGATGATCTGCGCGCCGTTATCCACGTTATATTTGGCGGCTTCCGCCATCATTTTCGGGTCGGCACCCGCAATTTGGACTGAAATTGGCGCCACTTCACCTTCGTGGTTTGCTCGGCGGCGCGTTTTCTCGCTGCCGTAGAGGAGCGAATTGGAAGTCACCATTTCAGAAACTGCAAGGCCAGCGCCCATCTTCTTGCAAAGTATGCGGAAAGGCCTATCCGTCACACCCGCCATGGGTGCGACGACAAGATTATTCTTTAAAATGTGATGGCCGATTTGCATTAATTATTGTTTTGCAGAAAGCTGCCTATTTTATACGCAATCGCTAAGACTTGACACTACTAACCGTTAATTTTTTGTTTAATTTTTAGCTTTAAATTGGGGTGTGGTAAGCAACTCTAATTTGCCCAGCCAGATCATTGCATATTCACGCGTTTCTCCGCACATTTCCTCGCTTGGCTGCAAGCTGGCGCAGAAAGCAGGGCGCTCGGGTTTGCCGAAAATCATGCAGCGGTTTTCTTCATCCAGTTGCACACAGCGCACACCGGCAGGTTTGCCATTCGGCATGCCGGGGATGGGGCTGTTGATGGAAGGCGCGATACAGCAAGCGCCGCAGTTGGAGCGGCAGTTCATTCGCACTCAATTGCTTTGCTTAAATGCGCGTCTTGTCGTTTGCCAAAGAGAATTTCATCGCCGATGATATGGATGCCGAATAGTTGGCGCATATGTTTATAGTTCTTTGAGAATCATTAAATTGACGGTTATTATAGTTGCATTCTTTAATAAAGTTTTGGTATGCACGATAATCAAACTGCTGAAATTTCAAATGCATTGGAGCTTGAGTTTGATGGTAAGACATGCATCAAGTGCCATTACAAGCGCCAACCTGCTGATAATGCGCCTGAGTGGGGATGCCCAAGCTGTGGTGTTGCCTACCTAAAGGCCGAGGCGGCCGCACGAGAAGAGCAGGCGCAGCTAGGTCTGCAAAACAGAATAGAGCGCGTTAAGTTTATGAAAGAAAACGAGAAGCCCGATCCGAAAGAGCAGGCTGAAATAAAATTAGACAAATCGATAGCTAAGCAGATTTACATCCTAATTTTTTTTGGGGGTATAACCGGGGGCATTGCTTTTTTAATTGCAATGGCTATGGCGTTTAAGCATCATAATTTTCCAGGTAAGCAAAATTGGGTGCACAGTCATTTTGCATGGCAAGTGAAAGCATTTTGGGATGCCACCATATTGGCAGGGGTTGGTTTTTTTATTGTGCTAGCTGGGTTTTTTACCTCAATTAAAAACAGCTTCAAAGATGGTCTTGGCACCGGCTATGAGGTATATGGACAATTATTTGGATGGATATTTGACCCCTTTTTTATGAAATGCCTTGCGGTAGGTGGTTTGGTAGTCATTATAGCAGGGGTCTGGCATCTAGTACGCATGATTCAAGGCTATCGCGCATTGCAACGCGACGAGCCCGTGTAGGTTAATGCGTCATTAGTGCGCGCTTTCCCAATTACTGCCTATACCAACTTCCGCCAGCAAAGGTACATCAAGTTTAGCGACATTTTGCATCAATTCTGGCAATTTGTTTTTTACTAATTCCAATTCTTTATCAGGTACTTCCAGCACGAGTTCATCGTGTACCTGCATGATAAGTTTGCTGTGCAGTTTCTCATCCTTTAGCCATTTATCTACGGCTATCATGGCGAGTTTGATCAGGTCTGCCGCGGTGCCTTGCATAGGCGCGTTGATAGCAGCGCGTTCTGCGCCTGCCCGCTGCATGGCGTTGGGGCTGTTAATGGTGGGCACCCAAAGTCTGCGTCCGAAGTAGGTTTCCACATAGCCTTGTTGTTTGGCGATTGCGCGCGTGTTGTCCATGTATGCCCTCACGCCCGGATAGCGCGCAAAGTAGCGTTCTATATAGCTTGCTGCAGCGCTGCGTTCGATATTCAGGTTTTGCGCTAGGCCAAATGCACTCATGCCGTAAATCAGGCCAAAGTTGATGACTTTTGCGTAACGGCGCTGTTCGCTATCCACGGCTTCTTTTTCAACGCCAAATACTTCGGCCGCGGTGGCACGGTGGATGTCTTCATTGTTGGCAAAGGCTTGCAGCATGCCTGCGTCTTGGGAGAGATGCGCCATGATACGCAGCTCGATTTGTGAATAATCGGCAGAGACAATGACGCTGCCTTTGGGCGCGATGAAGGCTTCACGAATGCGGCGCCCTTCCTGAGTTCTGACGGGGATGTTCTGCAAATTCGGGTCAGAGCTGGCAAGCCGTCCGGTAATCGCCACCGCCTGATTGTAGCTGGTATGCACGCGACCTGTGTGCGGGTTAATCATCTTGGGCAGTTTGTCAGAGTAGGTGGATTTGAGTTTGGCCAGGCCGCGATACTCTAACAAAACTTTTGGCAGCGGGTGATCCAGCGCAAGTTCCAGTAGCACGTCTTCATCTGTACTCGGTGCGCCGGAAGGTGTTTTTTTAGTGGGTTTAATCCCCAGTTTATCAAACAGGATTTCCTGCAACTGCTTGGGCGAGCTTAAATTAAACGGCTGGCCTGCCAGCGCGTAGGCCTGGTTCTCCAGGTTGACCAGTTTCATGCCGATTTCATTGCTCTGCGCATTCAGCATGACTGAATCAATCAGCACCCCGTTGCGCTCGATGGTAAATAAAATGTTGGAAACAGGCATTTCAATCTGGCTGTAAATATAATCCAGCTTGGTATCTGAGGCGATTTGCGGATACATGGCCTCATGCAGCTGCAAGGTTATATCTGCATCTTCTGCGGCGTATTCGGCAGCCGTCTCTACCGTCACCTGGTTAAAGCTAACCTGTTTTGCACCCTTGCCGGCCACTTCTTCAAACTTGATGGTTTTAATACCCAAATGCCGCTCGCTCAAGTCATCCATGCCGTGCGTTTTGTGCGATTCAAATACATAGGATTGCAGCAAGGTGTCGTGCGCGATGCCATTTAACTCAATGCCGTGATTGGCTAAAACATGTTGATCGTATTTCAGGTTCTGCCCCACTTTTTTGATGGTTGGGCTTTCTAAAATTGGTTTTATTTTAGCCAGTGTTTCAGCAAAATTAAGCTGTTCCGGCGCATCAAAATAATCGTGCTTGAGCGGCAAATACGCAGCGCTGCCGGGTTCAACGCTGAACGATATGCCGACTATTTTTGCGGTCATCGGATCGAGCGAGGTAGTTTCGGTGTCGAAGCACACCAGTGGCGCAGACTGCAGTTTTGCCAGCCAATGGTCTAATTGGTCATTGGTCAGAATGGTTCCGTAGTTGCGTGAATTGTTGGCAACATATTGTTTTTCTGTGGATATATCGTCAGAAACAGATGCCCCGGAAGGCGCATGGATATTGGTCTGCAGGGCAGTGGGTTTTGCGTTGTTATTCGTTTGATTGTGATCTAATTCGCGCCGCCAGGTTTTGAAATCCAGACGTTCGTAGATCTCAGCCAGTTTGGCTTTGTCTTGCGGCTGCGGGGCAAGGTCGCTGAGTTTTTCCTGAATGCCGACATCACAGCGGATGGTAATGAGTTCGCGCGAGACTTCCAGCCAAGGCAGCGCTTTGCGCAGATTCTCACCCACGACTCCGCTGATTTCATCGGCATGCGTAATGATGTTTTCGAGCGAGCCGTACTGTTTTAGCCATTTTACTGCGGTTTTCGGGCCGACTTTTTCCACCCCCGGCACGTTGTCCGAGGTGTCGCCGATCAGCATCAGATAGTCAATCATCAGGCTGGGCGGTATGCCGAATTTATTTTCTACGCCTGCGGCATCCAGCATTTCATCGGTTTTCCTGAACGCATCGCGCATGGTGTTGACGACGGTAACGTGCTCGTTGACCAATTGCGAAATGTCTTTGTCACCGGTGGAGATGATGACGCGCATGCCTTCACGCTCGGCCTGTTTGGCCAGCGCGCCGATGACGTCATCGGCTTCTACGCCTTCTTCCACAATCATCGGCCAGCCCATGGCTTTAATGGCTTCGTGGAGGGGGGCAATCTGAGCCCGCAGTTCATCCGGCATGCTGGCGCGGTTAGCCTTGTATTCCGGATAGATATCGTCTCTAAAGGTTTTGCCTTTGGCATCAAAAATACATGCGCTATAATCCGCTGGATAATCTTTGTGCAAACGCCGCAGCATGTTAAGTACGCCGTAAATCGCGCCGGTAGGTTCGTTCTGGTGGTTTCTCAAATCAGGCATGGCGTGAAAGGCGCGATACAGGTAGGATGAGCCGTCCACTAATAACAATGTTTTCATGTAAAAATCCAAATTTTGTTACGATACGTTGTTGCCAACAATTTTTAATCGCTTACATAATAAAACATATGCGGCGCGCTTAAAAATTGTTTTGCGCCTAGTCTCGTTTAGAAATTTGTATTTTTAAACTTAATCAAATCAAGGGTCGCCTAAATTATGGCTATTACAAAAAACACACCAACAATTACTGATCCCGATCTGCAAGGTAGTCGTTTAACTGGACATGAGTCGTGGCATGCATTCGAGATTATGGCAGAATTTGTGGGTGCTACGGAACGGCTTAAAGAAATCTCGCCGGCCGTTTCCATTTTTGGCAGCGCACGCACTCAGCCAGACAGTCCTTATTACCAGCTGGCCGAGCAAATAGCCCGGCGGTTGTCAGATGCAGGGTTTAATGTAATTTCAGGCGGCGGCCCTGGCATTATGGAGGCGGCCAATAAAGGCGCCTATGGCGGAAAATCGGCTAGCATCGGCCTGAATATCGAGTTGCCGCATGAGCAAACTGAAAATGCTTATCAGGACATCAGCCAGAATTTTAAGCACTTTTTCATGCGTAAAGTGATGTTTGTAAAATATGCCAGTGCCTACGTGGTGCTGCCCGGTGGATTTGGTACCCTGGACGAACTGATGGAGGTGATTACCTTAGTGCAAACGGGTAAAACCTTAAAAATACCGATTATTCTGGTGTGTGAGCCTTTCTGGCGTGGTCTGGTCGATTGGATTAAAACTACTTTAGTAAATGAAGGTATGATCATTGCCGATGATCTTGATTTGATCCAGGTCATTGATGATCCTGCAACGATTGTGGAAGCAATATTCAGGCATTATGAAACGCGCGGATTCAAGTTATCTCCGGCAGAAGAACAGATTCAGCTTTATTTGTAATGCTTATTGTATTTATAAACGTTTATTTGCAGACAAGACGCGCGTTTTAATGCACTTTTTGTTAAAATGATTTAACTATTCTTTGGTGAGAGCAAGATGCAAAAACTGAAATTAACTACATTGCTGTTATGCGTGTTGCCCGCAATGCTGCTGTCGCACTATGTCATGGCGGCCAATTCTCCGGCCAATGCAGAACCGCTTGAAGAGGTGCAGCCGCCGCCAAAAATTACAGACGGTGAGGCGCTGGAGGATGGAACAGCAGAGCCGCAAGTGACTATTCGCAAAAGAGGCGCCGAGACGATTGAGGAATACCGCGTCAATGGCGAGCTGTATATGATGAAAATAACGCCGGAACACGGTGTGCCTTACTATCTGCATAAAGAAGACCAGGAGGGCGGCTGGGTGAATGTAGGCCCGAATCCGCCATTGAGCATTCCGAAATGGATCATTTTTAGATTTTAACAATTTAAGAGGGCGATGCCCTCTTAATTATTTCCTGTAGAGCAATATGTCTGTTTTTACCACCCTGACCTTAGATGAAGTGCGCGATTGGCTGCGCGATTTTGCTATTGGCGAAATCCGCGAGCTGCGGGGCATTGCGGCGGGCATTACCAATACTAATTATTTTGTCATTACAGAGCATGGCCGCTACGTGCTTACCGTTTTTGAGAGAAGCAATTTAGAAGAGCTACGGTATTTCGTTGATTTAATGACGTTTTTGGCGCAGCATGGTGTGCCTTGCCCCACGCCGATAGCTGATAAGAATGGTGCAAGTCTGCATCTTCTGAAAGCCAAGCCGGCGCTGATGGTGACTTGTTTACAGGGTGAAGACATCGCAACGCCCAACTTAGAGCAAGTAAAACAAGTGGCGGTCACTTTAGCAAAAATGCATCTGGCGAGTGAGGGTTTTACCCAAGCGGGCGTGAATCAGCGCGGGGAAAACTGGCGTACTGCCACCGCGTGCAAGGTGATGCCTAAGCTGAGTGCATCAGACCAGCAATTGCTGCAAAGCGAATTGGAATATCAGCATCGACTGGATGTGCATGCGTTGCCGCGCGGCGTGATACATGGCGATCTGTTCCGCGATAACGTGCTGTTTGTGGGCGACCAATTAGGCGGCTTTATAGATTTTTACTACGCTTGCGATGATATATTGCTATACGACGTGGCCATTGCAGTGAACGAGTGGTGTCTGCATCATACCGGTAGCGATATTGGCAGCGTCGATGAAGAAAAGATGGAAACATTTTTGTCGGCTTACGAGGCGCTGAGACCGCTCTCGCCGCAAGAGCGGAAACTTTGGCTTGCCATGCTACGGCGCGCCGCATTGAGATTCTGGCTATCACGGTTGGATGATTTTTATTTTCCGCAGGACGGTGAGTTGACACATACAAAAGACCCGAATCATTTCAAGAAAATATTGCAGCAATATATCTTGCAACAAGATATTGATCATGCAGATGATTTGGATGATTAAGACAAGGAGTATTAATGGCTATACATGAATCACGCACCAAAACAGGCATTAGCTGGGTTACCGAGAGCGTAACGCTATTTAGGACGGCGCCTAGAAAATGGCTGTTGCTGGCACTGGCTTATGTGGGCTTGTTCATGATGATTCCATCAATTCCTGGCCTGCAGTTTTTTGCGTTCATCAGTATTCTGATCTGGCCCATTTTTCTGGCGGTTGCAATTACGCTTTATCGTAATGCGGATTACAAAAAAAAGCAGAGCTTAGGCGAAATCGTACAGAATGTTCAGCCCAAAATGTCGCAATTGATGGCGCTGGGAGGCGCATGTTTGCTCTATGCCATGGTGGTGAGCTTTGTGCTGGACAGTGACATGCAAGGCTTGGCTGCGCTGACGCAAAACAAAACGGAGATGACCGAATCACAGATGATGAATTTCCTGCAAAAAATGTTTCCGTTATTGTTAAAGCTGACCTTGCTGCTGATTCCACTGATGATGGCGACCTGGTTTTCGCCCATGTTGATAGCGTTTAATGATTACAAACTGGTGAAGGCGATTAAATCGAGTATTGCCGGGTCGTTGCAATACATGGTTGCGCTGGCGGCCGCATGGCTGCTGCTGACAGCTGGCATCCTGGCGTTGATGCTGGGTGTAGGCATTGTCGCAGGCATTATCAGCAGCCTTATTCCGGGGCTGGGCCAGGTGTTGATGTCGATGGTGGTGTTTGGCTGTTTATTGCTGGCTACTGCGCTCATGCTCGCATTCCAGTACGTGAGCTATCGCGACGTGTTCCGCGCAGCATAAGCGACTAAAAGACATACCCTGCAAGCCGCATGGCCATTCATTTTGAAATCAGCGCTTCTTCAAATCAGTGCCTCGTAGGGCATGTGATTTATATGTTTTTTTGCTTAAATCTTCTCTAACCTGGCATACTCCATTGCCAGTGTTTTAAGGCCTTCGCGGCCAAAGTTGATTTTAATCACCAGATTATCCGCATTGCCCTCATAACTCACCACAACGCCCTCGCCAAATTTGGCGTGACGAACGCTTTGCCCGATTTTGTACGGGTAGGCATTCGTGGAGGATGTCTGGATGCTTGGGCTGGCATAGACTTTAGCCGTAGGCTTGGTGTTGAGGCGTTTTAACAGTTCCTCGGGAATTTCATCCAGAAAACGTGAAGGGATGCCGTAACGCACCTGCCCATGCAGCATGCGGCTTTGTGCATGGCTTAGGTAAAGCCGTTGTCTGGCGCGGGTGACAGCTACATACATCAGACGGCGTTCCTCTTCCAGCCCGCCATGCTCATAAGCAGCTTGTTCGTGCGGGAATAAGCCTTCTTCCAAACCGCTGATAAACACGGTTTTGAATTCCAGGCCTTTGGAGGCATGCACCGTCATGAGCTGCAGCGCTTCCCGGCCAACATCGGCCTGATGTTCGCCAGCCTCCAGGCTGGCGTGAGTTAAGAATTGCGTCATTAAGTCTTGCCCTGAGCTAAAGTCAGCATCGCCATCCACATTGTTGTGGTTGCCAAAATCCTGGTTGGTAAACGCTACCGCGGCGGTCACCAATTCTTCCAGGTTGGCGATACGGTCTTCACCTTCCTTCTCATTCTGATAGTGCGCTTTTAAGCCGGATAAAGTGGTTGCAAGTTCGGCGACTTCTGCCAGCGTGATACCATAAGCCTGGTCGATCATGTCGCGTATCAGCGCGACAAAGCCCTCAATGCCTTTGCCACCAGCCTTGCCGTTACCTACTTTGTTAATCGCCGCCTGCCACAGGCTGCAGTCATTCTGGCGAGCGCCCTCCTGTAACTGCTCCAGGCTGCGTGCGCCGATGCCGCGCGCAGGAAAGTTGATGACTCTTAGTAAAGCGGTATCATCATTGGCATTGGCGATTAAGCGCATGTAAGCCAGAGCGTGTTTAATTTCGGCGCGCTCAAAAAAGCGCAGGCCACCGTAAACTCTATAAGGCAAGCTAGCTGAAAACAGCGCGTGCTCCAAAATGCGCGATTGCGCGTTGCTGCGGTAGAGCAGGGCGATGCTGCCTAGCGCAGCACCTTCTGCATGCAGCATTTTGATTTCATCGACGATAAACTGCGCTTCATCCGTGTCGTTATAAGCTTCATACACCCGCACTGGCTCGCCCGCGCCTGCCGAGGTCCATAGATTTTTGCCCAAGCGGTTTTTATTGTGCGAAATGATTGCATTGGCGGCATCTAGTATATTGCTGTGCGAGCGGTAATTTTCTTCCAGCTTTACGATATTCTGCACATTAAAATCGGCCTCAAAATCGCGCATATTGCCCACGCGCGCGCCGCGAAAGCCATAAATAGACTGGTCATCGTCACCTACGGCAAACATGCAGTTATCCACGCCAGCCAATAATTTCAGCCATAAATACTGAAGGCGGTTGGTGTCCTGAAACTCGTCCACCAATATATACTTGAAGCGGTTTTGGTAGTGGCCACGAATGTGTGCATCGCGCTCCAGCAGCTCGTAGCAGCGCAGCAGCAGTTCGGCAAAATCAGCCACGCCTTCTCGGTTGCACTGCTTGTCATATTCTTCGTAAATTTCGCGTAACTTTTGCGAATGCGCGTCATAGGCATCTACGGCATGCGCGCGCAAACCTTCTTCTTTGCAGCCGTTGATGTAGCCTTGCACTTGCTTAGGCACAAACTTTTCATCATCCACATTCATGGCTTTCATTATGCGCTTAATGGCAGATAATTGGTCGGCCGTATCCAGAATCTGGAATGTGGAAGGCAAACCGGCCTCGCGATGATGTGCCCGCAATAACCGGTTGCAAAGCCCGTGGAATGTACCTACCCACATGCCGCGCGTATTGATGGGCAGCATGCTGGTCAGGCGTGTGAGCATTTCTTTCGCGGCTTTATTGGTAAATGTGACCGCCATCAGCCCCATGGGTGAAATCTGCCCGGTTTGAATCAGCCAGGCGATACGTGTGGTGAGTACGCGTGTTTTACCGCTGCCTGCGCCCGCTAATATCAGTGCGGACTGGTGCGGCAAAGTAACAGCTTCGAGTTGTTTATCATTGAGGCCGGCGAGGATTGAAGATTGGGTTTCCATGGCGATATTATCGCATGGCTGATAGATAAAGTTATGCAACTTGAAGTAGCAGAAAAAAGAGTGAAATAGCTGGAACTAAGGCAAACAGCATTAGTCTGAGTTCGTATGGTAGCAAAGTTCAGACTTTGTTATCTTTCCGCTTCTTTCCTCCCTGAGCGGAAGCCTTAGACGATGAGGCATTTTTGCCCCGATTTAATCCCCTTAATCGGGGCTTTTTTTGAGCTTTGTCAATTTGTAGCTGACTTGCATCGAAGTGTAAACTAAGTGTAATTTTTACTCAATCTATTTGAGGCATAAAAAAGCCCCGCAATTGCGAGGCTTTTTAGTTTTGGAATTTGCAATGGTTAAAAATGCAAATCCAACTTCAGTTCGAAAGTGAGGCTAGCCAACAATGCCTCACTGAAGCAATGAAGAATGGATTACATCATGCCGCCCATACCACCCATGCCGCCGCCCATGTCTGGCATAGCAGGCGCGTCATCCTTCGGCAGTTCGGCTACCATGCAGTCTGTAGTCAGCATTAAGCCAGCCACTGAAGCTGCATTTTGTAAGGCAGAGCGAGTCACTTTGGTTGGGTCTAATACGCCCATCTCTACCATGTCGCCATAGGTTTCGTTGGCTGCGTTGTAACCATAGTTGCCTTTGCCAGCGGCTACGTTATTCACCACAACTGATGGCTCAACGCCTGCGTTGGCAACGATTTGGCGCAAAGGCTCTTCAACAGCGCGTAATACAATTTTTACGCCTGCATCCTGGTCGTGATTGTCGCCTTTTACTTTGGCAATAGCATCACGTGCACGAATCAGCGCTACGCCACCACCGGCTACGATACCTTCTTCCACCGCGGCGCGGGTTGCATGCAACGCATCCTCAACACGGGCTTTTTTCTCTTTCATTTCGATTTCAGTGGTTGCGCCAACCTTAATGACCGCAACACCGCCAGCCAGTTTGGCTACACGTTCTTGCAGTTTTTCTTTATCGTAGTCGCTCGTCGCTTCTTCGATTTGCGTTTTGATTTGCGCAATACGTGCTTTGATATTGGCTTCATGGCCTGCACCGTCAATGATGATGGTGTTTTCTTTACCCACTTCAATGCGTTTGGCAGAACCCAGGTCTTCCAGTTTTACGTTCTCCAGTTTCAAGCCAACTTCTTCGGCAATCACGGTACCGCCAGTCAACATGGCAATGTCTTCCAGCATGGCTTTGCGACGGTCGCCGAAGCCTGGTGCTTTAACCGCAGTAGTTTTCAAGATGCCGCGAATATTGTTTACAACTAAGGTTGCCAGTGCTTCGCCGTCAACATCTTCAGCAATGATCAGCAATGGGCGGCCCGCTTTAGCTACTTGCTCTAAAGTAGGTAATAAATCACGGATGTTTGAGATTTTTTTGTCGTGTAACAATACAAACGGGTTATCTAACAATGCAATTTGACGCTCTTGATTGTTGATGAAGTATGGTGAGAGGTAGCCGCGATCAAATTGCATGCCTTCTACTACATCTAATTCATTTTGCAAACCAGAGCCGTCTTCAACGGTAATCACGCCTTCTTTACCGACTTTATCCATCGCGTCAGCAATGATTTGGCCGATGGATGCGTCAGAGTTGGCCGAAATTGAGCCTACTTGAGCTATCTCTTTGCTGGTCGTACATGGTTTTGATTGTGATTTCAAATCTGCAATCGCAGCTTCAACCGCTTTGTCGATGCCGCGCTTCAAATCCATCGGATTCATGCCGGCTGCAACTGATTTCATGCCTTCGCGGATGATTGCTTGCGCTAATACAGTTGCTGTTGTTGTACCGTCACCTGCGATGTCTGAAGTTTTTGAAGCGACCTCTTTCACCATTTGTGCGCCCATATTTTCGAACTTGTCTTTAAGCTCGATTTCTTTGGCTACCGAAACACCGTCTTTGGTGATGGTTGGCGCGCCGTATGAGCGTTCTAATACTACGTTGCGGCCTTTTGGGCCTAATGTAACTTTAACTGCATTGGCGAGAATATTCACACCGTTGGTCATTTTTTGGCGGACTTCGTCGCCGAATCTTACGTCTTTTGCTGCCATGTTAAAACTCCTAAATTTTTAAATGAATCAAGTTAAACGAAATTAAACTGATGAGACGAATACAGCACTAGGCGCGAAAAGCGCATCGGGCGCAGATAGTACATTTGAGTACAGCAGGCCTGATAGCATTTGAGCAACAACGCGATGTGTCGTCGTAACCATTTAATTACTCAACAATCGCCATGATGTCTTCTTCGCGCATCACCAGTAATTCTTCGCCATCTACTTTGACGGTTTGGCCAGCGTATTTACCGAATAAGACTTTGTCGCCAACTTTTACATCTAGCGCAATGATTTTGCCACTGTCGTCACGTTTGCCGTTGCCGACGGCTTGCACTACGCCTTGATCTGGTTTCTCGGTGGCAGAATCTGGAATGACGATACCTGATGCGGTGGTGCGTTCTTCTTCGGAGCGTTTTACAATAACGCGATCGTGTAATGGACGAATTTTCATTCAATTTCTCCTAATGGGTTACTATGTAAGTTTTTAAATTGCTTAGGCAACGCGGCATTTTAGCACTCGCATGCCTTGATTGCTAAACTTGGGGCTAATTAAATTAATTTCAAGGGTAAATTGATAAAAAATGACATTAAAAATTGATAGGAAGCTATCTTGGCAGAGCAAAACCTAGCAGCTGTAAACCAGCCAGAAGCTGCAATTCAACAGATCAATCTGGGCTATAACGCCGAGCAGGACAGGTTGCTGCTGCGCGTGGGGCTGGCGGACAATTCTGAGCTGTTGGTATGGCTGACTTATCGTATGGCCAGGCGGATTTGGCAGTTATTGAATAACGAAGCACATATCCCTACTGCAACGTCTATTCAGGCAGAGGAGGTGCCAGAGCGCGCAGTAGAGCAGTTTAAGCACGAGATGCAGGTGGCCGAAAAGTTACAGAAAATGGATTTTACAACCGAATATCAGCCTAGAAAAGAAATGGTTAACAATGGCGCCATGCTGGCGACCAATGTCCTCCTTGTCCGTCAGGCGCAGAAACCGCTTATGCTTGAAATGCCATGCCTAGAAGGCATCACGGTACGCATGAATTTAACACAGGAGCTTATTCTGGCGCTGTGCAATATGTTGCAGCTGACCTGCAAGGAAGCCGCCTGGGAAATGGGCGCAGTCGCTCAAGCACAAACACAGATGCCGTTGGTCTCTGAAGCGAGCGTGAAAAAAACACTGCATTAAAACTGCTGAAGATCAGCCTAAAGAAATCTTTGTCTGCTGGATAATTTCTTCAGCGGTAGACGCATCATAAAAAATTCCAGAACCTTTTGCAATCACGCGCATGCGCGTGGTATTGGGGCTGATGGGTTCCAGCTGAATTTCAATTCTACGTTCGCTTGATTTTGCGGTTACGAAGCGGATATTGCTTTTTTCTTGCATGCTATCGGAGACTAGTTTGATTTGCATGCGCTCCAATGCGCGGATGGTAGCAATCCTGACTTTAGCAGGCGGGTAGGTGAAGGTGCGGTAGGTGATTCCATTGATAGTGTGCGTGATTGCTGCAGAGCCACCTACACCGGCTGCGGTAGTAGCCGCTGCCACGCAGCCGGATAAAGTTGCCACGTTAGTCAATATAAGAAAAACTAACCAAAAATAGCGCATTTCAGTCCACCATATAATGATTTGTTATTTAGGATGTCTATCTTATCTATTTTTATAAAAACAGTCAACACAAATCAATACAATCAAAGCGTTACAAATTGTTGTTAATCAATTGTGTTTGGAATAAAGCTGAGCTGGGTTGCGGTTGTGCCATTTGTAGTGAGGGTAGGGCATAATAGCCATATATGACTAATCAAGCGCTTCTTAACCGTAGCTTGCAATCTGTGTGGCATCCTTGCACGCAGATGAAGCAGCACGAGCAATTTCCGCTGATTCCGATTAAAAAGGGCGATGGCGTCTGGCTGTACGATGCTGACGGCAAGCGCTATCTGGATGCGGTGAGTTCATGGTGGGTGAATCTGTTCGGGCATAATAACCCGCGCATTAAGGATGCCATCAAGCAGCAGCTAGATAACCTAGAGCATGTAATGCTCGCCGGGTTCACGCATGAACCTGTGATTGAATTATCTGAAAAGCTTTCCAAGCTTACGGGTTTAGGGCATGCGTTTTATGCCAGTGACGGCGCAAGCGCGACTGAAATTGCGCTCAAGATGAGCTTTCATTACTGGCGCAACAGCGGAAAAAACAGCAAAACAAAGTTTATCAGTCTGCAGAATAGTTACCACGGCGAGACATTGGGCGCGCTGGGGGTGACCGATGTGGCGATTTTTAAGGATACCTACGCGCCATTGTTAATGCAGTCAGTGCAAATGCCCAGTCCGGATTTCAGGTTAGCCGAGGTGGGTGAAAGTACAGAAGCCTTTGCGTTGCGTTGTGCGGAAAAGCTCGAGCAGTATGTGAGTGAGCATCATCACGAAATAGCCGCTTTTATCGTCGAGCCGTTAGTACAGTGCGCAGCGGGCATGGGCATGTATCACCCGATATACTTGAACAAAGTACGCGAGATCTGCACTAAATATGATGTGCATTTGATTGCTGATGAAATTGCGGTGGGGTTTGGGCGCACTGGAACGATGTTTGCATGCGAACAGGCAGATATTACAGCTGATTATATCTGCTTATCCAAAGGCATTACAGGGGGATACTTACCCTTATCTGCCGTACTCATCACAGATAAAATTTACCAGGCGTTTTATGATGACAGCACGGCAAAAGGATTTTTGCATAGCCACAGCTACACCGGCAATCCACTGGCATGCAGTGCAGCATTGGCGACATTGGCGATTTTTGAAACGGATCAGATCATACAAGAGAATCGTGAAAAATCAGCGTTGATACAAGCAAGAATGCAAGTGCTCACTGACCTGCCAATCAGGCATATACGCCATCAGGGTATGATATTTGCCTTTGATGTCATGACTCAGAATGCGCTGTTTGCCAGGCAATGCTATCAAGCTGCAACAAAGCGGGGTTTACTATTGCGCCCGATAGGCAGCACCGTATATTGGATGCCACCATACACGATTACAGAAACTGAAATTGATTTTATGGCGGAAGCCACTTTAGCAGCGGTAAAAAGTTCTGTATGAATGAATATGGATTGAGAAGGTTCTTGGTTTTCACCAGCTTGATATTGGCCAGTTTGCATGCGCATGCCGAACTTCCGGTAACCGTGGCTGAGGCGCTTAAAAAAGCAGGGATTCCACAGCAAAACGTGGCGATATATGTGCAGGCAGTCGAGAGTAATAGCCCGATTCTTAGCCACAATGCGGATAGGAGCATGAATCCGGCCTCGCTAATGAAACTGGTGACCACCAATGCGGCACTGGATTTGCTTACGCCTGCTTATCGCTGGAAGACGGAAGTCTATAGGGATGGCAATATAGAAAAAGGTGTCTTAAACGGCAACCTCATCATTAAAGGGTATGGTGATCCAAGCTTCAAGGCACAGGAGTTCTGGCGTCTGCTGATGGGCGTGCAACAGGCTGGCGTTAAGCGAATTAAAGGCGATTTAATTCTCGATAAAAGCTATTTTGCAAAAAATATCGGCGATAGAAGCACGTTTGATGATGAAATATGGCGTGCTTATAACGCCATGCCCAGTGCATTTTTGGTGGGTGGGCGCAATACCAGTTTCAAGTTTACGGCTGACGAAAATAGTGTGAGCATTAACCAAGAGTTTGAACTGCCTGAAATCCAGATCGTTAACAACTTGAAACGTTCGCAGGAAGCTTGCGGCGATTGGCGTAGCCGGTTTGGGTATACAGTGAAAGCGCCTGAGAATAGGGCGGTAGTCACATTTAACGGCACGTTTTCGCCGGATTGTGGCGAGCGCTATTTGGAGCTGAGTGTGTTTAACGACGAAAAATATGCGTTTTACACATTTAGAAAACTGTGGCGTGAGCTTGGCGGCAAGTTTAACGGGGCGCTTAAGGTGCAAGATACACCAGGCAACGCGGTTAAAGTGCTTGTGCAGTATTCTGATCCATTGGGCTATGTGATTCGTGACATCAACAAATGGAGCAACAATCTGATGGCGCGCCAGTTGCTGTTGACTATTGGCGTAGAGAGAAGTTGCATGCCGGCGACTGAAGGCAAAGGCGTTGCCGCTATTAATAGCTGGCTCATGACGAAAAGCTTTGACTTTAATGAACTGGTGGTTGAAAACGGTTCCGGCTTGTCGCGCATCGAGCGCATCAGTGCAGAGCATTTAGGCCGCATGTTGGTAAGCGCTTACAATAGTCCGGTGATGCCGGAATTGATGGCGTCATTGCCCATTTTGGCACAAGATGGCACAGTCAAAAAGCGCCTAAATGAAAGCCAGTCGAGTGGCCGTGCTCACCTGAAAACAGGTTCGATAGACGGCGTGAGCGCCATTGCAGGTTATGAAATAGATGCGAACAGTCATCGCCATGTGCTGGTGATGCTGGTAAATCATGCGAATGCAGCTGCAAGTAAAAGCGCCCAGGATGCGCTGATTGAATGGGTGCATCAGCAGCCATAGGACTGTTGTCTTGTTGTAGTTGCGCGAACTTGCATGAGTTTGCGGTATCATAGCGTTTCATTTGTTTAAGCGATATTTATGTTTAAGGTGAATATGAAGCTATTTAATCTTTTGTTAGCAAGTGCTTTTGCATTGTCGCTCAATGCTTGCAAAGCCGAATCAACAACTACTACACAGGAACCCGCAATGACTGAAAGTATCACAGAGACCAACATTACAGAACTGAAAAAAATTGATACACAGGTTGGCACAGGCCGCGAAGCCGAGCCCGGTTTTAACATCAGCGTGCATTACACAGGCTGGTTGTATGATGCGGCAGCGGCCGACAAAAAAGGCAAAAAATTCGATAGTAGTTTAGACCGAAAACAACCATTTGATTTTGCTTTGGGCGCCGGTCAGGTGATACAGGGCTGGGATGAAGGTTTTGCGGGCATGAAAATCGGCGGTAAGCGCACTCTGATTATTCCACCGGAAATGGGTTACGGCGCACGTGGCGCAGGGGGCGTCATTCCGCCAAATGCGATTTTAATATTTGATGTTGAATTGCTGGACGTTAAATAATGAAAGTACGTGTGAAATGGGTGGAAGGGGTGTGTTTTGTCGGCGAATCAGAGACAGGACATGCCGTAGTGCTTGATGGGGCGTCTGAAAACGGCGGCCGTAACATCGGCATGCGCCCGATGGAGATGTTGCTCATCGGTATGGGCGGCTGCACCTCGTTTGATGTGGTGACGATATTGAAAAAGGCGCGTCAGCCGATTGTCGATTGTGTAGCGGAAATCGATGCGACGCGTGCAGACGAAATCCCAAAAGTGTTTACCAAAATTCATGTGCATTTTGTGGTTACCGGCAATAATTTGAATGCGACACAAGTGGAGCGTGCGGTGAAATTGTCGGCAGAAAAATATTGCTCTGCTTCGATTATGTTGAGTAAAAGCGTGGAAATCACGCATGACTTTGAGATAAGAACTGCCGAAAATCCCTAGCCCTATATTTTGGCTAGGGATTGTTCGTAATAATCTTTACGTCTAAAGGCGCTTCGTTTTCCAGTACGTTTAGTAGCCTGTCTACATTTGGGTGTTTGCCCGGGCAGTTTTCGGCATCTTCCGTGTGTTCAGCGTACAGTGCTAATCCTTCAACAGCGGCATCTAATGTAATGCCGCCATACATTCTATACAAATGGTTATAAACCTTAATCGAGCCCTGGCTGCCAGGCTTGTTTTCGATAACTCCTGCAGGCTCGCCATTTTCATAGTAAAGCTCAATGCGTTGCACGTCATCGGCGCTATCGAGTGTAAGTAAAACATCACTGAATTTTTGCATGCTCACCTTAAATTATTTGCCTTAAACGATTAAACATAATAAGCGGTTCTGGTCATGATTTTAGAAGCGAACCTCATGCCAGCCTTAACTAGCGCGGGCAGCTCGCTCGCGCCAAGCTGGATGGCCTCTTGTGCATGCGCTGTTTCATCCTGCTGCATTTGGAGTAGGATTGTACGCGTTTTAAGGTCGGTTTCATTGAGTTGGCTCAAATGATTTTGTAAATGTATCGATACTTGGTTCTCTGTTTCCGCCAGAAAGCCCAGGTTCCATTTGTCGCCCAGCGCACCTGCCATTGCGCCCAGTGTAAAACTGCCCGCATACCAGACGGGATTGAGCAGACTTTTGCGCCCGCCAAGTTCTTTAATGCGAGCTTCGCACCAGGCCAGATGGTCGGTTTCTTCGTCAGCTGCATGTTCCAGCGCTTTTACAATTTGCAGATTACGCGAGGTTAATGCCTGGCCGCTATATAGTGCTTGCGCGCATACTTCGCCTACATGGTTAATCCGCATTAATGCGGCCGCATGGTGTTTGCTGGCTTTATCAAGTGCTGCATCTTCCAAATGCGCATCCGGGCGCGGTCTAGCGCCAATGCCGACTGCAAAAATGGTGCGTAGCCCCTTGTCAAACGAAGTAATTAATTTGTCCAATAACATCAATTGAGTTTAATCCAATTCCGGTAATATGTCACCGCAGATTTGTTATTTGAGCCCATCATAAAACAAAGCCCTGCTTTAATAATAAAGCAGGGCTCGGCAGAACATGAAAATTTATTTGGTAGCTTCCACCGGTTTTATTTCTGGCGTTTTCTGAACCGGCAAACCTTTCAGCACATTCATAGCTTGCGCAAATTGAATGTCATCTGCGCTGGCGGGTTCGATCGGCCCTTTTTGCTCTGCAAATTTTTTCTCGTTCAGTTTGTCTTTGGCGGCAGCTTCTTTGGCCGGATCTTTAACTTCAGCAGGTACATTAGCATCCGCATCTTTTGGGTTGGATAAATGTTTGGCCAAATCAGCTTCGTGCAGATTGTTCGATTGGTCAGAGCCGTCATCTACAATAATATCCGGCACAATGCCCTTGGCTTGAATCGAGCGGCCATTTGGCGTGAAGTAACGTGCCGTAGTCAGTTTGATGGCACTGCCGTTGTTCATTGGCAGGATGGTCTGTACAGAGCCTTTGCCGAAGCTTTGCGCTCCCAAAATCGTCGCGCGTTTATGGTCCTGCAAAGCGCCTGCCACAATTTCGGAAGCCGAAGCGGAGCCAGCGTTAACCAATACAACGATAGGTGTTTTTTTGTAGTCGGCAGGCAGGTCTTTTAGGTAATCCCCTTTGCCACGGCGCGCATAATCAAGGGGGTTTGCGTTAAGGCGCATTTTGGAGTCGGCCACGCGGCCTTCTGTATACACTACCAGATTATCTTTAGGCAAGAAGGCAGCCGATACTCCAACCGCAGCATCCAGCAAGCCGCCCGGGTTGTTGCGCAGATCCAGCACCAGGCCTTTTAGCGGGCCTTTATTCTGCTCGTGCAAGGCTTTAAGCGTCTTGGCTAAGTCTTCGCCCGTGTGTTCCTGAAACTGGGTAATGCGCACGTAGCCGTAATCCTTCTCGATATATTTATTTTTGACGCTTTGTGTTTTGATGATGGCGCGCGTCAAGTTAAAGGTAAGCGGTTTCGGTTCGCCTTTGCGCAACACAGTGAGTGTGATTTTAGTGTCTGGCTTGCCGCGCATCTTTTTAACGGCTTCGTTCAAGGTCAAGCCGCGCACCTGCGTATCGTCCAGTTTCATAACCAGGTCACCGCTTTTCAGGCCAGCTTTGTAAGCGGGGCTATCTTCAATGGGCGAAACCACTTTTACCAGCCCATCTTCCATGGCCACTTCGATGCCCAGGCCGCCAAACTCGCCTTGCGTACCCGCCTGCAAATCCTTGTAAGCATCGGCATCCATAAAGGTGGAATGTGGATCCAGGCCGGAAAGCATGCCAGTTAAGGCTTCGTTTATCAGTTTTTTGTCTTCGACCGGTTCTACATAATCACTTTTGACTTTGCCAAACACTTCCGCAAACACACGCAAATCGTCTATTGGCAATTGTGACGGCGCGACTTTTTCCGCCAGTGCGGAAAAGTTAAGGCTGATAAGCACACCGATCAGGATGCCTGAGCCGATAAAACCAAATTTTTCAAAAGAAGACCGCATGCATACCCTTTTTTATCAAAACTATTGAATTGTTGCATTTGAACTGATGGCAACGCTAAGCTAAGAGCTTACAATAAAGCAATGGTTCATTTTGCGCTATTTCAAGTAATTTTAATAGAGCAGGAGCAAAAATGTGGGTCAAAGACAAGGGTGGACATGAGGAATGATCGGGTGGAGATTGAGTATTGCACGCAGTGCAGATGGCTGCTGCGGGCGGCGTGGCTGGCACAGGAACTGCTCATGACATTTGAAGCAGAGCTGGCGGCGGTAAGCCTGTTGCCCGGCACGGGCGGCGTGTTTGAGGTGCGGCTGAATGGTGCGGTGATATTCTCACGCAAAGAGGCAGGGCGATTTCCGGAATCGAAAGAACTCAAGCAGCTTATTCGCGATGTGATAGCGCCGGCGCGTGATTTGGGGCATAGTGATCGATAAGATCAAATACCAACACGGTGTGGAATCGCAAGGTGTATTATTGGCAGTACTGTAAGTTAAAGGAGAATGAAAATGGCGAAGCAAGCAAACAATACAGCAGTTATAAAAGCGCTAAATACTATTCTGGAACTGGAGTTGGCAGGGGTGGTGCGCTACACGCACTATGCATTGATGGTGTTTGGATATAATCGTATTCCCATCGTATCCTGGCTGCGCGGTCAGGCCGCCGAGTCGCTTACGCATGCGGATAAAGCGGGCGAACTGATTACGCATCTGGGCGGCCATCCATCACTTTCCATAGGGCCGTTGTTAGAGACGCACAATCATGACATTGGTGATATTTTACGTGAATCATTAGCACATGAATCGGTAGCGTTGAATGCCTACAAAACGTTGCTAAAACTGGTTGAGGGCGATTCGGTCATGCTGGAAGAATATGCCAGGGAAATGATTTACCAGGAAGAACTGCATTTGGGCGAGGTGGACAAAATGCTGCGCAAGCCAGGAGATCTGGCCAAATTTCACGAATAGTTTTAGCCTCTGGCACAGCAGCAATCGCGCCGTATTAGTTATTGGATTTTTGGCTGCTTGCTTTAATGTAGCTTTTCAATTTCATTATCTAAGCGCTGGGCGCCGTTAAAGCGCTTGGCCCAGTAGCCATCTTGCATGCTTTCTACGCGTACCACCTTGCCGGTGCTGGGGGCGTGAATAAACTTGTTGTCGCCGATATAAATCCCAACGTGCGAAAACGCGGACTTGAGTGTATTAAAAAACACTAAGTCACCCGGCTGCAATTCGTCTTTTTTGACAGTCTTTCCGATCTGGCTAATGGCGCGCGCGGTAGGCGGCAAGGTTAAATTGGCCGCATTGCGAAACACATAGCGCACAAAACCGCTGCAATCGAAGCCTGTTTCAGGTGATTTACCACCATATTTGTATTTAATGCCGGTCAGGCTTAATGCGTTAATCAGCACATCCTGCGCTTTGTCCTGCCAGCTGCTGGATCGTGTCTGAATGCTGTTTTCATCCACGTGATAAAGTGTTACCCCGGCTACATTTTCAGATACAGCCTGTTCTGCCATCGCGGGGATAGCAAAGCCTGCAAAAAAACATAGCGCTGAAAATATTAAATGTTTCATGAGAATTAAAACTGAAAACCTGCCCCGATTGTTGATCAGGGCAGACTTGATTGATGGCTATTGCTTCGCCATTGCGCTTTTAATCATGCCGACGATGGCTAACAATACGCCACCACCCACCCCACCGCCAGCCACTTGGCCGATAATAGTAGCAATATCCATGCCGCCACCCGTTGCTGCAGCGCCACCTATGCCCAGCATGCCGAGTAATTGACCGCCCAAACCGCCGCCAAGAATACCAATCACTGAGTTTAGCACAGTGCCCATGCTTGCGTTTTTCATCAGGCTGCCAGCGATGTTACCGCCAACTGCGCCGCTTATTAACTGAATAATCATCCCTAAATCCATACATCCTCCCTAAAAGTAATGACAGAATTGAAACTTTACAGCAACGTAAGGCTAACAAGATATGCAGCATAACGCAATACTTTATTTAGGTTCGTAAAATCACCGTCCATATTCATGGGATAATTTCAGCCATGTCAGAAAATTCACAACTTACTCAAATATTTAAGCAAGATGGCGCCTTGGCTGTAGCCATTGAAGGTTTTTCGGAGCGTGCGCAGCAGCTGGAAATGGCTGTGGCGATCGAGGCTGCCATCAAAGGCAACAAACAGCTGGTGGCCGAGGCGGGCACAGGCACCGGCAAAACCTTTGCTTATTTAGTGCCAGCCTTGCTTTCGGGCGGTAAGGTGATTATTTCTACCGGCACCAAAACCCTGCAGGATCAGCTATTCAACCGCGATTTGCCGAATGTGCGCGATGCCCTGAAAGTCCCTGTAACGGTGGCCATGCTGAAAGGTCGCGCCAATTATGTGTGTCATTATCATTTAGAAAATGCAGCAAATAGCGGACGGTTTGCCTCGCGTGAAGATGCCAAATATGTGCATTTGATTAAAAACTTTGCGGAAAACAGCAAAACCGGTGATAAAAGCGAACTTACTGAGGTGCCGGAAAACGCGACGATATGGCTGAATGTGACGTCTACGCGTGACAATTGCCTGGGCCAGGATTGCAGCTTCTATAAAGACTGTTTTGTAATGGAGGCGCGTAAAAAGGCGCTGGCGGCCGATGTTGTCGTTGTGAATCATCACCTGTTTTTTGCCGATGTGATGCTGCGCGACGAAGGTGTGGCAGAGTTGCTGCCTAGTGCCAATACGGTGATTTTTGATGAAGCGCACCAATTGCCCGAAGTGGCAGGTTTGTTTTTTGGCGAGGATATTTCTACCAGTCAGCTGATGGAATTGGCGCGTGACGCTACCATTGCGCACTTAAGCCTGGCCAAGGATTGCGTGGCTTTGGGCGAGGCCATTCCCAGGCTGGAAAAGGCCTGCAAAGACTTTCGGCTGGTTTTTGCTTACGAAGGTTCGCGTTTGCCTGTGCAAAAAGCGCTCGCATTAAAAGGCTTTGAGGCTGCCTTTAGCGACCTGCAAACCATGCTAAGCGAGCTCACAAAAGTGCTGGAAAGCCAGGCGGCACGGGACCCTGGTCTGGAAAAATGCTGGCAGCGCGGCGAGGCCTTGGGCGAGCAGCTGAATAGCTGGATTAAAGCGGGGAATGCCAATTTGGTGCGCTGGGTAGAAGTGTTCACGCAGTCGGTGCAACTGCATGCCACGCCGCTTAGCGTAGCGGATAGTTTTGGCAAGCAGCTTAGCGCGCAGCCGCGGGCTTGGATTTTCACTTCGGCTACACTCGCCGTGAAAAGCGATTTCAGTCATTACATGAGCCAGATGGGCCTGCATGCAGCCGAGACTGGCTATTGGCAAAGCCCGTTTGACTATGGCCGCCAAGCCTTATTATATGCGCCTGCTGGCATGCCGGATCCTAACTCATCTGCATATGCCGCCGCCGTGGCAGCCGTCAGCCTGCCGGTCATTCAGGCCAGCCAGGGCCGCGCTTTTGTACTGTGCACTTCACTCAAAGCCATGCGCGAAATCCATGCATTGCTGAAAGAGGCCTTTGCCACTAATGGCATGGAATACCCGCTGTTATTGCAGGGCGAAAGCACGCGTACCGAACTGCTGGACCGCTTCCGTGTACACGGAAATGCGGTACTGGTGGGCAGCCAGAGTTTTTGGGAAGGCGTGGACGTGCGCGGCGAAGCGCTGAGTGTGGTGATTATCGACAAACTGCCGTTCGCCCCGCCGGATGACCCGGTGCTCTCTGCGCGTATTGATAAAATGAACGCTGAGGGCAAAAACGCCTTTATGGAATATCAGCTGCCATACTCGGTGATTACGCTCAAGCAAGGCGCAGGGCGCTTAATTCGCGATGAACAAGACCGTGGCGTGCTGGTGATTTGCGACCCGCGCCTCATCACCAAACCTTACGGAAAGCGCATCTGGCAAAGCCTGCCGCCGTTTAAGCGTACGAAAGAGCTGGCGGATGTGGAAGCGTTTTTTACTGAGGAGTTCCAGGAAAAAGAATGATCGAAATTCCTGAAACCGAATACGAACTCACCGCCATCCGCGCGCAGGGCGCGGGTGGGCAGAACGTGAATAAGGTTTCCAGCGCGATTCATTTGCGGTTTGATATCGTTGCCAGTAGCTTAAGCGATTGGCTAAAAGAGCGCTTGTTAAATAGCAAGGATAGCCGCATTACCGATGAAGGGGTGTTGGTTCTTAAAGCGCAGCAATACCGTACGCAAGAGGCGAATAAGAAGGATGCGATTAAGCGTCTGCATGAGATTGTCAACGCCGCTAACCAAGTAAAACCAACACGTTACGCCACGCGGCCAACGCGCGCTTCACAAAAAAGGCGCGTGGATAGCAAGAGTTTGCGCGGGCAAATCAAGCGACTTCGTGGCAAAATAGCGGCTGAATGACTTGCATCTAAAATGAAAATCCTCGCCCTTGATACCTCCACTGAATTTCTGTCACTCGCTTTGCAAGTGGGTGATAAGTCATTCTCGCACTACCAAAACGTTGGTCAGACCGCATCACAGCTGATTCTGCCGCGAATTCAGGTTTTGCTGGATGAAGCAGAGATTAAGCTGTCCGATCTTGACGGCATCGCGTTTGGTGCAGGTCCTGGCTCGTTCACTGGCGTGCGCATCGCGTGCGGCGTGGCGCAGGGTTTGGGGTTTGGCGCCAATCTGCCTGTGGCAGGCATCAATACTTTAATGGCTGCGGCAGAGGCGAGCGGTAAAGATAGAGTCATCGCGTGTCTGGATGCACGCATGGGCGAGATTTACCATGCGGCTTATGTCAAACAAAATGGCGCTTGGCATGAAGTAAGCGCAACAACCGTATGCAAGCCGGAAGCCGCACCAGCGCTTGATGGTGGCGATTGGGTGGGCGTGGGAAGCGGTTGGGCAGCTTATGGTGAAGTGTTAAGTAGAATTTATGCAAAGAATTTAAGTCAGATATTGCCTGATATCACACCAACTGCAGAGGCTATTTTGCAGCTAGGGCTGCCTGCCCTTGCAGCGGGCAATGCCAAGCCAGCCAGCGAGGCCGCGCCGATTTATATTCGCAATCGCGTCGCTCTCACTACGCGGGAACGCGAGCTAGGGCAGCGTTTATGAGCGCAATGTTAAAGCCGCAATACCAGCTACGTCCCATGCAAATGGACGATCTGGACGCGGTTATGCAAATCGAGCCGACGATTTATTCACACCCATGGACGCGGGGCAATTTCAGCGATTCGTTGAATAGCGGCTACAGCGCCTGGGTGTTGGAAGAGAATAAAGAAATGATTGGTTACGCACTCATGATGATGGTGCTGGATGAAGCGCACCTGCTCAATTTAAGCATTGCAAAAACGCATCAAAAACAAGGCTTGGGGCGCTATTTGCTGGAACACATGTTAAAAATCGCAAAAAATCACAAGGCGGCGAATATGTTTTTGGAAGTGCGGCCAAGTAATATTTCCGCTATCGCCCTTTACGAAAATATGGGGTTTTGCGAAATGGCGGTGCGTCGCGGATATTACCCTGCGGACCCAAAAATATTTAAATCGGGCCGTGAAGACGCGGTGTTGATGGGGCTGGCGCTATGATAATGAAATTATGAGTATGACGCGAGAAGATATATTGCGCGAGCTGGAATTGCTGCCAGAATGGAAGTTGTGCGCGCAGCCTGCAGCTGCAGAAAAACATGAAAAAGCAATCAGCCTGGAAGGCGCGCCGACATTTCCTCCCGGGGCGACTATTGAAAGCATGGATTGGCAGGCTTTGCAGGCCTGTGTCAAGAGTTGCCAGGCATGCGGGCTGGTCAGGACGCGTACGCAAACCGTGTTTGGCGTAGGCGATGAAAACGCCGACTGGCTGATTGTCGGCGAAGCACCCGGTGCGGAAGAAGACAAACGCGGCGAGCCGTTCGTGGGGCAGGCGGGCAAACTGCTGGACAATATGCTGGCAGCGATTGATCTCCGTCGCGGCGAAAATGTATACATTGCCAATGTGCTAAAGTGCCGCCCCCCGGAAAATCGCGACCCGCATGGCGAAGAGGTGATGCAGTGCAGCCCTTATTTGAAGCGCCAGGTAGAACTGATTAAACCCAAACTGATTCTCGCATTGGGTAAGTTTGCGGCGCAAACCTTGCTGAATTCGGATGCCACGGTGACCAGCCTGCGTGGTAAGCTGCACCAATATCATGGCGTGCCAGTCATTGTGACGTATCATCCTGCTTATTTGCTGCGCAACCTGGCAGACAAAGCCAAGGCATGGGACGATTTATGTCTGGCAAAATCGACCATGGCCAAAATCAGCGAATCGGGCTTGTAATCGAACGAATGAACGCAATATACTTAAAACATGTTACCTTGAGTATGCTCACTTTATCTTTTGAAGGAAAACCATGAAAAATTTAATTTCAAAAATTGTAATTTTTTCTTTAGCGCTGGCCTTAACCGGCTGCGGCTACAACAAATTTCAGAGCCTGGATGAAGAAGCCAAAGCCAGCTGGTCTGAAGTGCTGAACCAATACCAGCGCCGTGCCGATTTAGTGCCTAATCTGGTGGAAACAGTTAAAGGCTATGCCGAGCACGAAAAAGAAGTGCTGACAGAAGTCTCGAATGCGCGCAGTAAAGTGGGCAGCATGCAGGTAACGCCGGAACTGCTGAATGATCCTGAGGCTTTTGCGAAATTTCAGGCAGCGCAGGGTCAGTTAACCAGCGCATTATCCCGTTTGATGGCGGTGGCTGAAAACTACCCAAATCTTAAGGCTGACCAGGGCTTCAGGGATTTGCAGGCGCAACTGGAAGGTACCGAGAATCGTGTGGCCGTGGCGCGTAATCGCTATATTGAAACGATCAAGGATTACAACGTGGCCGTACGTTCTTTCCCGGAAAACCTGACCGCGATGATGTTCGGTTATAAAGCCAAGCCTTCGTTTACTGTTGAAAACGAAAAATCGATTTCTGCCGCTCCAAAAGTTGAGTTTGGCGACAAGAAGTAAACCGGGTTTCAGCTAACACGTGTTTTCAACATTCAAAGCTGGGTTGTGCGCGCTAGGCTTGATGCTGCATCTGGCATCAGGCTCGGTGCATGCTGAGGTACTTCCTGTTCCGGCACTAAAGACGCGTGTTACCGATTTAACCAATACTTTATCGCAGGCTGAGCAAGCTTCACTAGAGGCTAAATTGACGGCTTTCGAGCAGAAAAAAGGCAGCCAGATCGCGCTGCTCATCGTTCCCAGCACGCAGCCTGAAGATATTGCCCAATACAGTATGCGCGTCGTGGATAAATGGAAACTCGGCCGCAAAAAAGCTGACGACGGCTTGCTGATTCTGGTGGCAAAGAATGACCGTAAAATTCGTATCGAAGTCGGTTACGGCCTGGAAGGCGCGATTCCGGATTTAACCACCAAGCGCGTGATTTCTGAGGTTATAGCACCCAAATTCAAGCAGGGCGATTTTTACGGCGGCCTGGATGCGGGCGTGGACAAGCTGATTGCGCTGGTGGATGGTGAGCCGCTGCCAGCGCCTGACCGCGCGGCATCCAGCGGCATGGATATCATGAACTTGCTGCCCATGCTGCTATTTGGCGGGCTGATTGCCGGCCTTGTATTGCGCAGCATGTTCGGCACATTTTTCGGCAGCGCCTTAAATGGCGGACTAATGGGCACTGTCGTTTGGTTGCTGGGCGTGGCTTTAGGCAGCGCAGCAATTTTGGGTGTAGTCGCGTTTTTTATCACCATGATGTTGGGCAGCCGCGGTATCAACGGCTACGGCGGGAGAGGCTCCCCGGGGGGGTACGGTGGTGGCTGGAGCCCCGGCGGGGGCGACGTGTTCAGCGGCGGCGGTGGCGGTTTCGGCGGCGGCGGTGCATCAGGAGACTGGTAATGAAACGACAAGACCCTATAGCCCGTTTTTTTAAACACATGTTCAGCAACCCGTGGCAGGTCAGGCGCTATTTTTCTGCGATCGCGCTACACGAAATCCAAAAGGCCATTACAGCAAGCGAGAAAAGGCACGCCGGGGAAATCCGTTTTGTAGTTGAGGCGGGCTTGCATCCCTATGAAATTATTTGCAAAAAGACACCGAAAAAACGTGCGATCGAGCTATTCGGCCGCCTGAACATCTGGGATACCGAATATAACAATGGCGTGCTGATTTACCTGCTACTGGCTGACCGCGATGTGGAAATTGTGGCCGACAGGGGAATAGACCAGCATATCGGGCACGACGGCTGGGAAGCGATTTGCCATGAGATGGAAGTGTTGTTCAGGCAAGGCGAGTTCGAAGCCGGCGTTCTGCATGGCATTGAAAAAATCAGCGCAGCGCTGGAACAGCATTTCCCGTTAACGGGCGCGAATAAAAATGAAGTTTCTGACAAGCCTGTTATCCTCTAGCGTTCTGGTTTTGTATTGCAATGCATCGGCGCAGGCCGCTTTGGCAGATGTTTCACGTATTTTTCATCAAACGCCTCAGCTAAACCAGTTCGAAGTGTGTCAGGGCGGTGGCTGTGCGGAGGTGTCGAAAACCTCACTCACCACGCAGGAGTGGAGCGCCGTGTCCGGGATATTCAATCATCCAGCCATCGATGCCGAAGATGAACGTAAAAAGATCGCACAAGCGATTGGCGTGCTGGAAGCGCTGGTTGGGCGGAAAGTGGGTACTTCTGCCGACCGGGCGGGAACGTTTGATAATGCCGGTTATTCAGGTCAACAGGATTGCAATGACGAGGCAATCAACTCAACTACCTATATGCGGCTACTGAAACAGCAAGGCTTGATGCCATTGCACGAGATTGAAGACATCCGCACGCGCAATTTCTTTGTTACGGGCTGGCCGCATAGCACAGCGGTGATTCGCGAAATTAAATCGGGCGAAAGATACGCGGTAGACAGCTGGTTTTATGATAACGGCCATGCCGCTACCATTGCGCCTTTTTCTTTATGGAAATCAGGTTATATTCCAGATGACAGCCCGATTGGCAAGGCGCGATCAGTGAAGATTGGCAACCCGCAAAAGTAAGCCGCCTGCGTATTAATTTCGGCTGACTTAATCAGCGTTTACCGTTAAAATTCAGCCTATTTATTGAATTAGAGATTTTATGCGCGCATCCCGATTTTTTATTGCCACCCAAAAAGAAGCTCCAGCTGATGCCGAACTGATTTCGCACAAACTGATGGTGCGTGCCGGCCTGATTAAAAAGCTCGGCAATGGCCTCTATAGCTGGATGCCGCTTGGTTTGCGTGTATTGCGCAAGGTGGAAGCTGTTGTGCGTGACGAGATGAACAAAGCCGGCGCTTTAGAGCTTTTGATGCCGGCTGTACAGCCCAAGGAGTTGTGGGATGAAACCGGGCGCTGGGCCGTGTTCGGCCCGCAAATGCTAAAAATAAAAGACCGCCATGAGCGCGATTTTTGTTTTGGCCCGACGCACGAAGAAGTGATTACCGACATTGTGCGCCGCGAAATCAACAGCTATAAGCAATTGCCGATTAATTTGTATCAGATTCAAACCAAGTTTCGCGATGAAATTCGCCCGCGTTTTGGCGTGATGCGCGCGCGCGAATTCATGATGAAAGACGCCTACTCTTTCCATGCTGATTTTGAGTCGCTGCAACAGACCTACGCGCAGATGTACCAGACTTACAGTAATATCTTTACGCGGCTCGGGCTTAAGTTTCGCGCGGTGAAGGCGGATTCCGGCGCAATCGGGGGCGAAGGCTCGCAGGAGTTCCATGTGCTGGCGGATAGCGGCGAGGATGCACTGGCTTACTGCGAAGATTCGGATTATGCAGCCAATGTGGAGCTTGCAGAGGCGTTGCCGGAAGCCAGTACCAGAGCGGTTCCCGGCCAGACCATGCAGGAGGTTGAAACGCCCAAACAAACTCAATGCGAAGATGTGGCGAAGCTGCTTGGAATAAGCATTGAGCGCACGG
The DNA here is from genome assembly GCA_029563075.1 of Pseudomonadota bacterium. Lineage (GTDB taxonomy): Bacteria > Pseudomonadota > Gammaproteobacteria > Burkholderiales > Methylophilaceae > Methylotenera_A. Next base: position 83,045 of record JAKQTN010000033.1, on the reverse strand, counting down.
TGAAGGCGATTGCATTGGTGGCAAATGACAAATTTTATTTGGCCTTGCTGCGTGGCGACCATAACTTGAATGAGGTGAAAACCGGAAAAGTGCTGGATGATTTTAGATTTGCAACTGAAGAAGAGATTCGTGCTAATTTAAACTGTCCTCCAGGTTTTATTGGCCCGGTTGGCGTGGGCAGCAATGTCAGGGTGATTGTAGATAAGACTGTTGCCAATATGAGTGATTTTGTGTGCGGCGCCAATAAGCCGAAATACCATTTGAGCGGCGTGAATTTCGGCCGCGACTTGCCAGAGCCCAGCTTGGTAGCGGATATTCGCAACGTGATGGAAGGCGACGCCAGTCCGGACGGCAAAGGCAAGCTGAGCTTGTGCCGCGGCATTGAAGTGGGGCATATTTTTCAACTGCGTACCAAGTATGCCCAAGCGATGAATGCAACATATCTGGATGAAAATGGTCAATCACAAGTGATGGAAATGGGTTGTTATGGCATTGGCGTTTCGCGCATTGTGGGTGCCGCAATTGAGCAGGGGAGTGACGAAAAAGGCATTATTTTCCCGCTGAGCATGGCGCCGTTTGAGCTGGTGATTTGCCCTATCGGCATGGATAAAAGTGAATTTGTGAAAAATACCGCAAATCAATTGTATGAATACTGCAAAAAAGCGGGCATGGATGTGCTGCTGGATGACCGTGGCGAGAGGCCCGGCGTCATGTTTGCCGAAAGCGACCTGATAGGTATTCCGCACAGAATTGTGGTGGGTGAGCGCGGGCTTGCCGAAGGCAAAGTAGAATATAAAGCGAGAAATGCGGTTGAGGCACAGAATTTGCTTGTTACTGAAGTCATCGAATTTATTAAATCTGAGATAAATGCTTAAACAGAATTTACAGAAACTTTGTCTTGTGTTGCTGATAGGCGTGGCATCCCTGTGTCATGCAGGCAATCAGAGAGAAGAGCCGCTTTCAAACAGCGTTAAGGCGATGATGCAAAAATCAGTAAGTGATTTGGCTTCGCCCAAGCTGGTGTTTGGGAGCGAGATCGAAGGTCAGGTCTGGATGAATGAAATGTCGCAGCGTCTAAAAAAACGCCTCCCGGATCAAGCGTACCGTGAAGACTTTTTAAGATCGGTACATTACGAGGCAACACGCGCAGGTTTAGATCCGCAAATGGTTCTGGGGCTGATACAGGTGGAGAGCGGGTTTAAAAAATATGCGGTGTCCAGCGTCGGCGCGCGCGGCTATATGCAGGTGATGCCGTTCTGGGTGAAGAGCATAGGCACTCCGGATCAGAACTTGTTTAATATGCGTTTGAATCTGCGTTACGGCTGCACGATATTACGCCATTATATCGACATAGAAAAAGGTGACTTATATCGTGCTTTGGGTCGATATAACGGCAGTCTCGGTAAACCGCAGTATCCCAACCTGGTGCTTGGTGCGTGGCGCAAACACTGGGACTACAGCACAAAGATCAATCAGGCCTCCCTTAATTAATTTCATCCTCCATAAAAACGCTTGTCAATTGCACCAAAATGAGGCTAGACTGCCCGAAGTCTGCTGATTGAAGTTGGTGTAGTTCACTGGTTCATCGTAGCTTCGCCAAACTGAAATTACTGGCTGTAATTCTCAACACATTATTTTTACAAGAGTTTTACCTTTTAATTTAGGGAGATAAAGTATGTCGAAGTTAACTGCATTAGCTTTAAGTATTGCTGTACTCGGTGGCGTTTGGGCATTTCTGGCGTTAAATCCACTCGCTAGCGTAGCTTTGGTTTGGGTTGGTTTTATTGCCTGGGGCTGCTATTTCCATACCGGCGGCGACAACGCTGCATTGCAAAAAACAATCGCAGGCATGATCTTCGGTGCTGTCATGGCGGGCATTGCATTGTACCTGGTAAGCTCTGGCATGCTGGGTGGTTTAGGCGCTTTGGCCGCGCCGGTGATTATTGCCGTGACGGTATTCCCTCTGGTGGCTGTGGCAGGTTGCAATTTGCTTTCTGTAGTGCCGGCTAACGTGTATGGCTATGCGGCAACTGCTGGTTTGGCGCTTACAGCTGGTACGGCTGCTAATGCGACAGCCATGGATATGTCAAACCCTGTGCTGCTGGTGGCGGTTTCTACAGTGCTTGGTGCGGTATTCGGTATGGTGTCCGGCAAACTGGCTGGTGCACTTGGTAAGTAATTACGCCTTGATCTAAAGAAAACCGCGCTCAGATGTTTTTTCCGGCGCGGTTTTTAATTGCCTCAATCTATTTCATGATCTTAAAACCATAATACGCACCAAACTCACCTTCGTTTTCCTGATAAATAAACAGCATGTTATTTGCATAGCCCAGGCCGTTGTAGTGGTTTTGAGCACGCAGTTTCAAATCTTTCGGCAATTCGCTCTTTGCGATAAATTTTCCTGTCAGGTCAAACACCAGCGCAGCCTTGTGGTCAATGTCCAGCAGAATCAGCTCCTCACCTTTAATGCCGGTATATGCTGCAAATAGATCGCTGATGTCGTCGTGCGCTGCACCTGCTTTTGCCAGGTCCAGCGTAATTTCGCCTAATTTGTCACGTTGCTTTGGGTCGACAATAAACACCTTGTCGCTACGTCCCTGTTTTGCGAAATAACGTTGATTTTCGGCATCATAGGTCGGCATGGTGCCCGCACTGCCAAATGCCGGGTTAAACTGCATTATTTCACTGGATGAGTCTGTAACTTCGCCAGTCTCGCTTAAATTAATTGAATACAGGCCGGTATTGGGGCTAAAGCCAACCTCGCTAGAAATATTATAGGTAATAATCTCTAATTTGTCGGTGTTCGGGTTGTAATAAATGGAGCGGTTATCGTAACCAGGCTTGGCAGAATTAACGTATTTTCCGCTATCGTCATAGGCATGGATTTGCGATTTGGATACTGGCGCTTCAGTTTCCGAACCCATCGGCGCCAGGCCGCCATCCGCAATGTAATAGTGCCTGAGTCCAGGCACATACGCCACCGTCATCGGGCGTGTAGTCGGTTTTTTTGCGAGCGGAATCTTAATGCCTAGCGACGCCTCCGGCAGCACCTGTGCCTGCAGTGGGCTGACCGTCATGAATGCAGATGCAATGGTTGTGCTTATTAATAATCGTTTAAATGGTTTCATCTGATAATAAAGTTCCTGAGGGTGGTTTCTGTCTGGTGTTGAATTGGAGCATTCACATTAGTCATCGCTTTTACTGCATTGTTCAATCTACCCTGTCCAACAGCATGGCATCGCCGTAACTAAAAAATCTGTATTGTTGTTTTACCGCGTGTGCATAAGCATTTTTAATGTGATCAAACCCTGCAAAGGCAGACACCAGCATGAGCAAGGTGCTTTTGGGTAAATGGAAATTGGTGACAAGTTTATCGACTATTTTAAATGAAAAGCCGGGCGTGATAAAAATATCCGTTTCTCCCATGCCGGTTTGGAGCTTGCCAGGTCGTGCGGCGCTTTCCAGAGCGCGCAAGCTGGTAGTGCCTACGGCAATAATATTGCCGCCTTTGGCTTTGGTGGCTTCAATCATCGCAACCGTTTCGGCCGGGATATGATAAATCTCGCTGTGCATTTTATGCTCTGTAATCATGTCGGTGCGCACCGGTTGAAATGTGCCCGCCCCCACATGCAAGGTGACATAGGCGATATTGACGCCCTTTGCCTTTATTGTGTTCAGCATGGTTTCATCAAAATGCAGCCCGGCAGTAGGCGCAGCAACCGCACCGGCATGTTTGGCGTACACGGTTTGATAACGTTCTTCATCATCGGATTCGGCTGTGTGCGTAATATAAGGTGGCAGAGGCAAGGCACCGTATTGCTCCAGTAAATCCAGCACAGATGTCTCGCTTAAAAATTTCACATGAAACAAATCGTCATCACGGTCAATGACTTCCGCTTCAAACGCATTGGCTAATTTAAGTTTTGTGCCTGCCTTCGGCGCACGCGAGGCGCGGATATGCGCGAGTACATGGTGCGTGCCTAATACCCGCTCAACCAGCATTTCTAGCGTGCCACCCGTGGTTTTATGGCCAAACAGCCGTGCCTTGATGACGCGCGTGTCATTAAAAACCAGCAAATCGCCTGCGGATAGAAAATCAGGCAAATCAACAAACAGCTTGTCCTCGATATGTCCCGTTCTGCCATTCAAGTGCAACAGTCTGCTGGCGCTGCGCTTAGCGGCGGGATGCTGGGCGATGAGCGTGTCTGGTAAATAAAAATCGAAATCTTGTGTTCGCATAATGCCTTTTGCTTGTTATAATGTGCGTCTTCGTTGTAATTATACCTCAGCCGGGATGGCGGAATTGGTAGACGCACGGGACTCAAAATCCCGCGTTGGCGACAACGTGGGGGTTCGATTCCCCCTCCCGGCACCACTCGTTTTATTCAAGCGCATTAAGTTTAAGTTTGCCAAATGGCAGGCTCAGACTAAAGCTGCAACATTTGTTACAAAATGTAAATTTTTGCTTGTTGGTCTAAGTTTTTTATGCTATTTTTTGATCTGCGTCAAAATGACGCATGTCAAAAAGCTATAAACGAAAGTTGCTGTCAAAGAAAATTGCAAGCAATTTTAATTTAAGTTTGCATGACCAAGGACAAGTGTATGGCCGTGTTCGATTTGGGTTACAAAATCATAGCAAGGCCGAATAATTCGTTATCGCTAGATGGTGGTATCAAGTTGCTTGCGGCTATGGCGGTTGTAACCTTGCTGATCGCGCTGGGATTTGCGCGTCTGGGCGCCTGGATGGTGTTGCCATTCGCGGGCTTGGAACTGGCGGCTTTCGCGTATGCTTTTTACTATGTTTACCTGCATGCGAGCGATTATGAAAGTATCGCGATAGAAGAAGACAAAGTCATAGTGGAAAAGAAAAGCTATAAAAATTCCAGTATAACGGTTTTTCAGCGATACTGGACGCAAGTCAGTGTGCGCGCTGTGGTAAACAGTCAAGGCAAAAGCGGTCTGTTTATAGGGTCGCATGGCAAAGAAATTGAATTCGGCAGACACTTGATTGACGATGAGCAGCGTGTCGCACTGGCAAGAGAACTAAAACAAAAGTTTAAAAATGTAAGCTGAAAAATTTTAATTAAATTTGATTTTGGAGTGAGCGTTATGCAAGTGTTGAAAAAAGTTGGGTTTGGTCTCGGAATATTACTGGCCTCGCTCGGTGCTTATGCTGATTATAGCTGGAACTTCCCGGAGCCGGTCACGCCAATGGCTTTAGACACATTGCATGTTCATAATAAGTTTATGCTTATTTCGATGGCGATTTTCCTGTCCGTGCTGGCCATCATGATTTATTCAATTTTCGCGCACCGCAAAAGTAAAGGCTATAAGGCCGTTGCTGATAAAGCACCTTCCACCGCGGTTGAAATTTTCTGGACACTGATTCCATTTGCGATTTTATTGTTAATCGATTTTGTAATTATGGGTATCCCGGCTTACCACAGTGTGGTGATGATGGAAGACACGCGCGATAAAGCCAGCATGGTCATTAAAATTACTGGCTCACAATGGCGCTGGCAGTATGAATATCTGGATGGCGATGCGCAGGGCATTAAATTTGTCAGCAATTTAACGACGACCAATGACCAGATGAATAATGCCGCAGATAAAGGCGAAAATTACTTGCTCGAAGTAGACAATCCGCTCGTATTGCCTGTGGGTGAGAAGGTTCGGATTTTGATGACAGCAAGCGATGTTCTGCATAACTGGTGGGTGCCACAGTTTGGCTCGTCCAGGCTTGCTGTTCCCGGGTTCATTCGTGAGACTTGGGTACAGGTGGAGAAACCCGGTACCTATCGTGGCCAATGTAAAGAATTGTGCGGCAAGGGCCATGGCTACATGCCAGTGGTAGTAAATGCGGTATCAATGGAGGAATACAAGACCTGGGTGGCTGCGAAGAAAGAAGAGCAGGCTAAAGCCATAGCTGGTGCGGATAAAGAATGGACCAAGGAAGACTTGATGGCTGAGGGCAAAAAGGTTTATGAGAAAAACTGTGCGGTATGTCACCAGGTTACTGGTGCTGGCTTGCCTCCAGCGTTCCCTGCAATAACTGGGAGCAAGATTTCAATAAGTCCAATTTTTGGCGAGGATGGTAAGTATCTTCCAGATAGCCATATGGATCGTGTGCTGAATGGTAAGAATGTGATGCCGGCTTGGAAAGCGACGCTGAATGATACAGAAATTGCTGCAGTGATTACATATGAGCGTAACGCGCTTGGTAATAGCGTAGGTGATGTGGTGCAGCCGTCACAAGTTAAAGCGGCACGACAATAATTTATTTTAGTATTAAATTGGCAATCAGGAGAGCACGATGAGTACAGTAACGGTAGCACATCACGAAGAGCATCATGACCACCCTACGGGAATTATGCGCTGGTTAACCACCACCAATCACAAAGACATTGGTACGATGTACCTTACTTTTTCGCTAATCATGTTTTTGGTTGGCGGTTCCATGATTCTGGGTATTCGTGCAGAACTGTTTAAGCCCGGCTTACAGTTGATGAACCCTGATTTTTTTAATCAACTTATTGGTATTCATGCGTTAATCATGATTTTTGCAGCGCTGATGCCCGCAGCGACAGGTTTTGCAAACTGGATGATTCCTTTGCAAATCGGTGCGCCAGATATGGCGCTGCCGCGCTTGAATAACTGGGGCTTCTGGCTGCTGCCTCCGGCTGCGATTCTGCTGACGCTGCCCTTTACCTTGGCGCTGTTTGGTATCGGTGATGGTGCGCTGGCTACCGGCTGGACATTCTATCCGCCGCTTTCTTTACAAGGCGGTATCGGCGTGGATTTTGCGATTTTCTCAGTTCACCTGCTTGGTATATCTTCCGTTATGGGGTCGATTAATATTATTGTTACGCTGTTCAATATGCGTGCGCCTGGCATGACCCTCATGAAAATGCCGATGTTTGCATGGGGTTGGCTGATTACAGCTTTCCTGCTTGTTGCAACGATTCCAGTGTTGGCTGGTGCTGTCACGATGCTTTTAACTGACCGTCACTTTGGCACGCACTTCTTTGATGCTGCCGGCGGCGGCGATCCAATTCTGTTCCAGCACTTGTTCTGGTTCTTTGGACATCCAGAAGTATATATTTTGCTCTTGCCTGTTTGGGGTTTCATTCCGCAAATTCTGCAAACCTTCTCACGTAAGCCAATGTATGGCTACAAAGCGCAGGTTTATTCATTATGGGCAATTGGCGCTTTGTCAGTAGTTGTATGGGCGCACCACTTCTTTACAGCGGGTATGCCTGTGCCAGCGTTGCTCTATTTTATGTATAGCACGATGGCAATTTCGCTGCCGCTGGCCGTATTGTTCTTCTGCTGGATTAAAACCATGTGGAGAGGCTCCATGAGCTTTGAAACTCCTATGCTGTTTGCGGTGGGCTGGATTATCTTATTCGGTATCGGCGGTTTGACCGGCTTAGTGCTTGCAGACGTTGCGGCTGATGCGCAATATCACAATAGTTATTTCGTGGTGGCGCATTTCCACTACACACTGTTCGCCGGCGGCATCATGGGTATCATGGCGGGCGTGTATTACTGGTTGCCAAAAATGACCGGGCACATGTATAGCGAGAAACTCGGTAAATTGCATTTCTGGCTAACAGCCATTTCCTTTAATCTCACCTTCATCCCTCAGTTCTTCTTAGGGTTGGCTGGTATGCCACGCCGCATTCCGGACTACGCCTTGCAATTCGCCGAGTTCAACATGATTTCATCGATTGCAGCGTTTGTGTTAGGGTTGTCACAGCTGTTATTTGTCTACAATATTGTGAGTTGCATCAAAGGTGGTAAAAAAGCCACCGACAAAGTGTGGGAGGGCGCAGAGGGTCTAGAGTGGACGTTATCATCTCCACCGCCATACCATAGCTTTACTGATCAACCTGTTGTTAAGTAAAAGGGAAGACGAGGCTGAATTACCTTAAGCCTCGCAATTAAATGGATAATCAAAAAGCAGGCAGGCAAGCGAAAAACAGGAATATCGCCATCGTTTTAGGTGTAATTGCAGTTATTTGGTATGTCGCTTCGATATTTACAATATGGAAGATATAAATAAAAGTGGCGGCTCGGTAGAAGAAGCAACTGAAGCAATTGTAATCAGCAGGCAAAAAGATGATAAGGCAAATACAAGGCTTGCATTAAAAATGTTGTGGGTGGTGGCAGGGTCATTGCTGTTCGCCTTTGCGTTGGTGCCTTTGTATGATGTGTTTTGTGACCTCACAGGCCTAAATGGGAAAACAGAAAATTCGGCTGCTACCTTAGCAAAGGCTAAAGTTGATACTAGCAGAATGGTCACCGTGCAGTTTGTTGCAGCGGTCATGCCAGGCTTGGGATGGAATTTTTATCCCAAGCAAAATGCGATTACTTTGCATCCTGGACAAATTGAAACCGTGATATTTGAGGCAAAAAATATCACAAGTGAAATTGTGGCTGGCCATGCGATACCTAGCGTGACGCCAGGTAAAGCCTCAATATATCTTAAGAAGATTGAATGTTTTTGCTTTGTGAACCAGGGGCTGAAGCCTGGAGAAACTAAGGAAATGCCGCTCAGGTTTTTTATTGACCCTGCGTTGCCGAAGGATGTGAAAGAGATGACATTGTCGTACTCTTTCTTTAAAGCAGTGAAAAATTAATGGTTTGTTTTATGTTGTTGAGATTGAGATAATAATTTTTAAATAATCAGTAGCTTGGGAGTTAATACATGGCAACGCATTCAAAAAATCACTATTTTGTTCCACATGGCAGCCTGTATCCATCGGTGCTGTCTGCTGGAATATTGTTGTTAGCTACGGGCTTTATTTTTTCAGTTGCTATGGATAGAAGTAAAGATCTGGCCTATCTCCAGACCCCGGGCAAATGGATGATGTATTTTGGCACCGCAGTCATTTTATGGATGGTTTTTAAGTGGATGGGCGCCGTTATCAGCGAAAGCCTATCCGGCAAATACAAAAACTGGGAAGACAAGTCTTTCCGTTTCGGCATGATTGTATTCATTTGCTCTGAAGTGGCGTTTTTTGCTGCCTTCTTTGGCGCATTATTCTATATGCGCGTGCTGTCAGTTCCTGAGTTGGCAAGCTATGCGCCTGATATTACACCATACAAAGATTTTCTTGGAACTTGGCCATCAACGGGTCCAGGCGGCAACGTGCTTGGTGCTGAATATGTGCCTCCTGCGAATTTCAAACCCATGCACTGGATGGGTTTGCCTTTGGTAAATACTATTATCTTACTTACCTCTGGTGCAACTATCACTTGGGCACATTGGGGCTTGATCAAGAATAACCGTAAGCAGTTAGTTGTCGGTATGGCATTGACGGTGGCACTGGGTATTGCATTCCTGGCCTGTCAGGCGCTTGAATACCATGAAGCCTATACAGAGATGGGCTTGACTTTGGGCTCAGGTGCTTATGGCGCCACCTTCTTTATGCTGACAGGTTTCCATGGCTTTCATGTTACGCTTGGTACCATCATGCTGATCGTGATTTTGTTACGTTGCATGAAAGGTCATTTTACGCCGGAGCATCACTTCGGTTTTGAAGGGGTGGCATGGTACTGGCACTTTGTTGATGTTGTTTGGTTAGGTTTGTTTATATTTGTATACTGGCTGTAACGTAAGGATGCAAAAAAGGGCGATGCTATAGCACCGCCCTTTTTTGTTTACAATCAGCACTTACAATGAATGGCCAATCAGTCCAAAATATCCGCCGATGACGAGAAGAATAAATAACGTGATGGATAAAACAATACGGAAAGTGAGTGCTTTCACAGTGCGGTCGCTAGTACCTTTATCCTTCGCAAGAAAGAACAACGCTGAAAACAAACTGGCAACGATAATAATTAAAGTTAGCACAATGGCAATTTTTATTAGCATGGCTCTGTCCAATCGAATTGATGGCCTATTATGCGACTGGAACAGCCGAAATGCAATTTAAGTTTATGCACTACGAGTTTAAGCCAAGCTTGATAGGAATGTTGATGATGCTGGCGCTGGTTGCATTGTTTGTGAAACTGGGCTTCTGGCAATATGGAAAAGCCGCGCTTAAGCAGGAGATTCAGAAGGAATATCAGCAGAGTGTTAAAAATGAGCTGCCGGAGCTGTCGCAGCATATTCATTCGTCAGAAAAACTGCAATATCAAAAAGTAAAAACAAACGGTGAATATGCGACAAAATATCAGATTCTGGTTGATAACCAGGTTGAAAATAGCATCGCCGGGTATCATGTGCTCACCCCGCTAAGCATTGAAGGAGCTGATCAATATGTATTGGTCAACCGGGGTTGGATTGCAGGTAAATCTACGCATACGGATGTTCCTGTCTTTGATACGCCCGCCGGTATACAGCAAGTGGAAGGCATGGCATGGTTGCCAAGCAAAAAAATATTTACACTTGAGGATACAGCCACGCCCAATCAGGAAAATCCAGGATGGCAACTGGTTTGGCAACATCTGGATATGGGGCGATACCAGAAAATTGTTCCGCTGAAACTACTGCCGGTGATTATTAAACTGGATGCGCAAAGCAATGCAGGCGGTTTTGTGCGGAACTGGCAGATGCCGGCAGAGCGCATTGCAACGCATTTGGGCTATGCTTATCAATGGTTTGGCTTTGCCTTTGCAGCAATTGCCATCTATCTGTATATGAGTTTTAAACGAATTAAATAGTCACAAATTAATCATAAAGAGCGATTTATGCAAACAGAGTTAAGCAACCAGATCAATCCAGATAACCTGCAACGCAAGGGGCGCATTATATTTGTGCTAATGGCCATATTTTTTGTGGTGCCTATTGTCGTTGTTGTCATGATGTATAAATTAAACTGGAAGCCGACCGGCCAGAGCTATGGTGAGCTGGTCATGCCGCCGCGCTTAATTGAGCGGGTGGAAACGTTAAAGGACAGTGATGGCAAGGAAGTTTCGAAATTCTGGGTTGACAAGTGGAATATGGTCTATGTGGCTGACACTTGTGAGCAGGCATGCCGGGAAAAGCTTCACATCATGCGCCAGCTGCACGTGTCATTGTACAAAGATATGCCACGGGCCCAGCGCGTATTAATCACCAATACACAGGATGTCAGTAAAATCAAAGCAGACTACCCGGATTTGGTTATTATCAACCAGCCAGCCGATAACATTACAAAGCTTGGTCAGCAGTTTGATCTGGAAGGTGAAACAGCCACGCAGTCAAACCGGCTGTATTTGGTTGATCCACTCGGGCATATCATGATGAGTTACCTGGCGACTGCACCAGCGGCGGAAATTCGCAAGGACTTGATCCGCTTGCTGAAATACTCATGGGCTGCCTGATATGAACTTGATGTTTAAGCGATTGGCGCTATTAGGCGCGGCGATGGCACTTTGCGTGGTGGTGTTGGGCGCGTATGTGCGTCTCTCAGATGCAGGGTTGGGCTGTCCCGATTGGCCGGGCTGTTACGGCACGCTCACCGTGCCAGAGAGCCAAGCTGCGATTGCACAGGCGCAGGCCAATTATCCTGACAGCACCCTAGAAACAGCGAAGGCCTGGAAAGAAATGATACATCGTTATCTTGCGGGCACGCTGGGGCTGGTAGTGCTGGCATTATTTATATTGGCATGGAAGAATAAACAACAGGTTAAAACTTCACCATGGCTAACGACTGCCTTACTGGGAATCGTCATATTCCAGGCCATGCTCGGTATGTGGACCGTGACCATGTTGCTTAAACCGGCAATTGTAAGTGCACATTTACTTGGCGGCATGGCAACATTGGGCTTGCTGGTTTGGATAGTGCATCGGCATTGGGGCTATTATTCTGCCAGCCTAGTACATCCAAATCACACGCGCTGGTTAATTCGATTTGGCTTGGTTGTATTGCTGATGCAGATTTTTTTGGGCGGCTGGACCAGCACCAATTATGCGGCGTTAGCCTGTACAGATTTTCCAACCTGTCATGGCGCATGGATGCCAGCAATGGATTTTAAAGATGCTTTTCACTTGATGCGGGAATTAGGGCAAAGTGCCGATGGCGGCAATTTAAGCCTGGCCTCTCTTACCGCGATACAGTGGACACATCGTATCGGCGCAGTGATTACATTAATTTATTTTGGGTTTTTAGCCATTATCGGGTTAAAGCAGACACAATTAAAAATGCTGAGTATCGCCCTGTTAGCAGTGCTGTGCTTACAAATCAGCTTGGGCATTGCAAATCTGTTGTTGCATTTACCATTGGTGCTGGCGGTGGCGCATAACTTAGGCGCAGCAATGCTGGTGGTTATTTTAGTAATACTGAATTCGAAAATAACAGCGAGTCGTTTAGCAACATAACATTAATTTAAATTAAAGTGAGTATTAATTGAGCGCAAGTTTACCAAACAAGTTGCAGGCGTTAAGAGCCAGTTTTAAAAGCTTTTATGCATTATGCAAGCCGCGTGTGACAGCATTAATCGTATTTACTGCGGTTATCGGCATGTTTCTCGCCACGCCAGGCATGGTGCCTTGGCCGCTATTGGTTGCAACAACCGTTGGCATCGCTTTCTCTTCCGGCGCTGCAGCGGCTTTCAACTGTTTAATAGAACACAAAATTGATGCAGTCATGGCACGCACACGTGCTCGCCCGCTACCGACAGGCCAGGTATCCCATGCCGAAACGACCATATTCGCGACCATTCTCGGAGGTGTCGGTTTGGCCATTCTTTATATCTTCGTTAACCCGCTCACCATGTGGCTTACATTTGCAACCTTCGTGGGTTATGCGGTTATTTACACCGTATTCTTAAAACCTGCTACGCCGATGAATATTGTGATTGGCGGCGCTTCCGGTGCAATGCCGCCGATACTTGGCTGGGCTGCGGTGAACAATACCGTAGCACCGGAATCCCTCATCATGTTCCTGATTATTTTTGCCTGGACGCCACCACACTTCTGGGCTCTGGCGCTTTATCGCCGTGAAGAATATGCCAAAGTAGGCATGCCGATGTTGCCGGTAACGCACGGCGAGGCATTTACACTGTTACATATCCTGCTCTACACTGTGATTTTAGTCGCTGTTTCGCTTATGCCTTACGGATTGGGCATGAGCGGTTTGATTTACTTAATATCTGTATTGTTGCTGGATGCTATTTTTCTGGCATATGTGATTGGTTTATATAGAAAATATTCTGATGATTTAGCCAAGCGCACATTCAGGTATTCCATTATTTACCTGACGTTGCTATTTGCAGCATTACTGGTAGACCATTACTGGAAGCTATAATTTTCTGGCGCGCCCGGCGGGAGTCGAACCCACGACCTTTGGCTTCGGAAACCAACACTCTATCCAGCTGAGCTACGGGCGCAATTGATGGCGCATTATAACAAAGCGGTATTGTTTTAATAGTATTTGTTTTTGATTATTGGGCAGTTTTGACTCCCGCGTACTAGTAGAGCTAATTAATTAGCAGGTATAATTCAGTTTTTATTTGTTAGGGAACTAATAGCGATGAGTGATAAAGGTGAAGGGTATTCAGGTTCTAGTTTTTGGCAGTTAATCATTGCGATTCCTGGCACTATTTTAGCGTTTACAATATTAATTTCATTGTTTGCGTATTTTTCAAACACTAAAGAAACCGCGCCAGCCGATGCAGCAAAGCCTGTCGCAGCAAAATCAGACGAAAATATTAAACCTTTGGCAACGGTTGAAGTTGCTAAGGCTGATGCAGGGCCGCATGCAGATAAAAGCGGGGAGGAGGTTTACACTGCCGTGTGCGCTATGTGCCATGCAGCAGGGCTGATGAACGCGCCCAAGCATGGTGATAAAGGCCAGTGGGAACCGCGTATTGCACAAGGTTATGAAACGCTGATTAAGAACGCTACTAACGGTATCCGTTCTATGCCCGCACGCGGTGGCAACCCCGGGTTAACTGATGGCGAGATTGCCAATGCAGTTGCACATATGGCCAATGCTGCCGGGGCGAGTTTTACGCCGCCGGCGCCGGCTAAGCCCGCAGAAACTGTACCGGCTGCTGAAGCCGCTCCAGCGGCCGTTACAGAAGCAGCACCAGCAAGCTAGTAAAATTGATTCGACCAAAGCCGCTTAATATAAACTTAAGCGGCTTTTTTTATTGGTAATATTAAGGAGCTTCTGATTAAGTCCGCCATGAGCCATGTTGCTATTGAAAATGAGATGATTACCAGGCGCACGACGCAGGCCGTAGTTATTCTACGACACCAAGGAGTGCAACAACGTAAGCACTCATTTTCAATGCAACCCTTTTGGGACAAGGCTTTGCGGGCGATCTGCGGTGTCAAGTTCCTCGCGAAGGGAATAATCATTCACATCAAAACTTTCCTTGCATCTCATCCCGCAAAGCCGTTGTCGTGGTCATGTGGGACTTAATCAGAGGCTCCTTAACATGGCAACATACGCAATTGGGGATATTCAAGGCTGTTATCACGCTTTTACTGCGTTATTATCGCGCCTGAAATTTAACCTCGGGCATGATAAGTTGTGGCTGGTGGGTGATTCAATCAATCGCGGTAGTGGCTCTCTCGAAGTCTTGCGTTGGTGCTATCAGCATCAACAATCCATCAAAATGGTGCTGGGAAATCACGATCTGCATGCACTGGCGGTTGCCCATCAGTTAAAGCCAGCGCATAAATACGACACACTGCAGGCCCTTATTGATGCGCCTGATGCGCATGAATTACTGACCTGGCTGCGTTATCAGCCGTTATTGATTGCCGAAAATGGCTATGTCATGGTGCATGCGGGCTTGCTGCCACAGTGGACCGTAGATGACGCACTGGCTTGCTCGCGTGAGATAGAGGTGCAGTTGCAGGCTGATCATTACCCCCATTTTCTGGCGAATATGTACGGCAACAAGCCGAATCGCTGGCATGCTGATTTGGCTGGCATCGAAAGGTATAGAGTCATCACTAACGCCATGACCCGTATGCGTATTTGCACCGCGCAAGGTGAAATGGAATTTGAATTCAAAGGCGAATTGCAGGATGTTCCGAAAGGCTATATGCCCTGGTTCGATGTGCCAGACAGGCTGTCAGCACAGGATAATATTATTTGCGGGCATTGGTCTGCACTGGGCCTGCACCAGCGTAATAATATTCATGCGCTGGATACAGGCTGTCTATGGGGCGGTCAGCTCACAGCAATGTGCCTGGAGACCGGTGCCATCACACAGATTGATCACGACGCAAGGGATCGTGTCAGGAAGTTAGCCTAGTGACAATGGCGTCGTATGCGCGCTGAGTCAAATCCCGCCTGTTTTGCCCGACAGAATTTATTGGTTCCAGGAAGTGTAATTCTATGACTGGATTTTTTTGCTTAAGTACTTTTTGCATGGATTCAACCAAAGTGGTTTCCCCGGCGTAGGCTATTTCTGTATTGATGCCACCCTCCTCATTTACATAGCGTATTGCCACGGGCCAAACATGTGTATTCGCGCTGATGGCCGCCTGTAGCACACTGCTCTTGAAAGGCAATGCCAGCGCGCCCTCTGCGCCAGAGCCGTCAGTCGTAGTGCCTTCTGGAAAGAAGCATAGGTTGTCGCCCGCCATCAGGCTTTCGGCAGTAATCTCTACAATGCGACCCGCTTCATGTCGTTTGTCTCTGTCGATAAATAAAGTATTGGCTTTTGTAACCAGATAACCAAATACCGGCCAGCTTTTGATGTCAGATTTTGCAATAAAACGCAGCGGTATCAGGCTGTTTAAGGCATGAATATCTGACCAGGAAATATGGTTTGCCACAAACATCACACCCTGAATATCTGGCGATGGCCGCTCTCCGTAAGTGATCACCTTGATATTGAATGCGCGCAGCAATCCGCCGCACCACCACCGAATCAGGATAAGCCTGGTGTTTTGCTTGATGACAGGCAGCACGAAAGCCGCGATTGATAACCCGCTAATCGTGTGAATAACGATACGCGATATTCGATAAAGTCTTGTAAAGGGGTTACTTTTCTGCAATTATTTTAAGAAATGCGATGCATATCTGCTGTTGATTCTAGATAAAGGTAACATTACCAGCATATCGGCCGAGTTGAAATAGGCATCCCATGCCGGTTCGCCACAAATATAGGCGCCAAGGCGCAAATAGCCTTTGATCAGTGGTGGGCAGACTATCTGCATTTCTTTATTTAGCGAGGCCATTGGCAATGGGTTGTGAGGAAATACACGATACTCTGAAGGCGATAAGCACTCATCTTTCAGTTTGTGGTACAGGCTTGCCGCCATATGCCCGCCGTCGTGCATCGGCACACTGGCGCATCCTATCATGTATTCATAATGATGCATCTGCATGTATCTGGCTAAGCCAGCCCACAGCATTGTAATGGTACCGCCGTTGCGATAGTTTTGATGCACACATGCGCGCCCAACCTCCACTGTACTCTTGAACAAATGCGCCAGCCGGCTTAGATCAAACTCCCCGGCAGAATAATATCCGCCAGCTTCATTGGCCTGATGCGGGCATAAAATGCGGTAAGTGCCGACAACTTGGTTGGTTGCACTTTCACGTACTAATAAATGATCACAGTATGTGTCAAATCCATCAATATCCAAGCCGCCGGTGCCGGAAAGCGCTGCCCCCATTTCTTCGGCAAACACCTTATAGCGCAGGCGCTGCGCTTCGGCGACTTCAGCCGAGCTGCGTGCAAGGCTGAGATAAAGCTTCTTCTGCTGCGAATTTTGTGTTAGTGCTAACTGTTTTTCAAACATACCATCTCTCCTTGTGATTTGGAGAGATGGTATGCAGTTAGCGTGAATGAATGATGAAAATTAAATGACTAAATAATGACAACAGGATATTGATTAATGGGTTACGCGAGACGTATCGCCACCTTCCACAATGCGCACTTTATCGCCCGGGTGAAACTCTTCATCCGCCTCTTGTACAATCGCAATCATGGCGCCGCCATCCAGTTTTACTGTGATCTCAATAGCATCTTTGCGTGTCACGCCTTCTTCAATTGCAGAACCTGCAATACCGCCTGCCACTGCGCCAATAACTGCACCAATCGCACTACCTCGACCATGCCCAACGGAACTGCCGGCAATACCGCCTACCGCGCCGCCTGCCACTGTGCCGACAGGTGATTTAGTGCCTTCCAGTTTAACGGTACGCACGCTTTCAACGACGCCTGTTTTTACGGTTTGCACTTTGCGTGCATCATCGCGCTTGTATACGCTACCGGAGTTGGAACTGGCGCACGCGGCTAAAAAAACAGCTAAAAATGCTATCAGTAATAGTTTCAAAATTCCCATGAGTTGCTCCTAAATAAATGCTATATTAAGCCAGTTTTTCTTCGACCGCTACTTGTTGGACAAGTGCGCGTGTATAAACGTTTTCGATTTCTTCACGTGTCGGTTTGTGGTTCTGTCCGCCGCGGCTTGCGATTTTAATCGCCCCCATGGTGGAAGCCAGTCGGCCGCAGGTTGGCCAGTCCCAGCCATTGGCAATGCCATACAGCAAACCCGCACGATATGCATCACCGCAACCCGTCGGGTCGACAATCTTGTCTGCCTCAACGCATGGAACCTCAAAACGTTGACCATCCGCATAAATGTGCGAACCATTGCCACCTAAAGTTACAATTAAGGCTTCTACCTTAGAAGCAAGCTGTTCCAGGTTAAGCCCTGTTTTGTCCTGAATGATTTGAGACTCGTAGTCGTTCACAGCCAGATAGGTTGCCATCTCAATAAAGTGAAGCAATTCTTCACCATTAAACATCGGCAGGCCTTGTCCAGGGTCAAACATGAACGGAATCCCGGCTTCAAAGCATTCACGCGCGTGCTGAAACATGCCATCGCGACCATCAGGCGCAATAATTGCCAGCGTTACATCATTCGCATTTTTCACGCTATTCTGGTGCGATTCTATCATCGCGCCGGGATGAAACGCGGTAATCTGATTGTCATCCATATCGGTGGTAATAAATGCCTGTGCGGTAAAGCTATCGTTGATTTGCTTGATATGGGCTGTGTTTAAGTTGTTTTGATTCAGCCATTGGGTGTATGGGCCAAAGTCCTGACCCACGGTAGCCATAATCAGCGGCTTTCCATCCAGCAATTGTAAATTGTAGGCAATATTGCCTGCGGTGCCGCCAAACTCACGGCGCATTTCAGGCACATAAAACGCCACGCTTAAGGCGTGAATCTTATCGGGCAGAATGTGGTTTTTAAATTGATCCTGAAACACCATAATGGTGTCAAAAGCGAGCGAGCCGCAAATGAGAATATGCATGTGAATATCGATTTAGATTAAAACGATATTATCTTGTAGCAGAGGTAGTTAAAGCAAGCGGAGACTTAAGCAAGCCTAATCTTAGGTTTTAATGGCGCCGTCAATCAGTATTTTAGCTGCACTTTTGGCGTATTTCATCGCACCGGAACCACGCTGCATCTGCTCAGCCTGCACGGCGCCTTCAAATAATAATGATAATTGCAACGCCAGGCCTTCGGCATCTTTGATATTTGCCTCAGTCGCGAGTTTGCTTATAAATTGCCTGAATTCTCGCGATTGCTGCGATGAAAGCTGGTGAATCGGGTTTTCTTCATTAGGAAACTCAGCTGAGGCTTTGATAAAAGCGACACCAATAAACTCTGGAGAACTGATCCATTCTTCAATGTAATCAAATAACAGCTGAATTTTATCGCTGGGTTTTTTGCTGCTGGAATTAAGTTTTTCATCCAGCCAGTGTTGAAAATCTTGCTGGCTTTTTTGCAGCACTTCCAGTATCAACGCTTCTTTGGTGCGGAAATATTTGTACAGCGTCATTTTAGTGGTGCCGGCAACTGCAACAATGTTGTCTACGCCGGTTGAATTAATGCCCTGTGTTTGAAACAGGCTGGTAGCGGTGCTGAGTATCTTTTCGCGTAATACAGACATACGTGGATTATACTAGACAGTATAGAGCGGCTGCAATCATTATTAACTTAGCTAGTGGAGTTGGCCATCAGCATGGGGGTATAGTTACAGCGGGTTTTTTCAATCAGTTCCATGGCAATTTTTTGTTCGTATGGATCGGTGGAAACCTGCCCATTCACTACAATGTTGATGTAAATGCCTTTGAGATTATCCGGCAGCTGTAAAGCCTCGAAATAGTAGCAGGTGCCGTGACGCATCTGCTCAATGCGTGCAATCAGGGCCGCAGTTTGTTCCGGGCTGGCGATTGATTCTGAGCTGGCCGAAACGGTTTGTACCAGTGGTTCCGAGAAGGCAATTTGTTGTGTTTTCGTGGCTAGGCTTGAGTTCAGCATCAGCAAGAATCCGGCAACAATCATGGTGCCCGCAAAGCTGGCGGCGATTGCATACGCTGATGGTTTTGTAATGCGAAACGCTTTTTTTGTTTGCGCGGAAATCAGGGCATTCGCAGCGTTTTTGGCATGGCGCATGTACGCATGGTTATTGGCCTGTAATTTTTCTTGTGTTGCGGCAACGGCCATAAAGTAGAGCTGATTTGCCAGCATTTCCGGCATGGCCGCGCCTGCTTTTGCGGCTTCAGCGGTTAAAAAGTCTCGTAAATGGGGTGCCTGCGTCGTTGCGGAAAATTCATTACGCACCTGTTCCCGGATATTGGGTGCTTCTAGCCAGTCATCTAGAACATCAAACAGGCCCAGCAAGCGCTCATGCGGCGTCTGGCTTGATTTCTCAAGCATCTTGATCAGCCAGTCCGAATTTAGAATATCCATGGAGCCTTTAGAGCGGTTTAACTATCACCAGAATAACTACCGCAAACAATATTAACACAGGAATTTCATTAAACCAGCGATACCAGACATGGCTGCGGGTATTGTTGCCAGCTTTGAAATCGCGCATGAGTTTGCCGCAATACAGGTGGTAAGCAATCAAGCCGGCAACCAATATCAGCTTGACATGCATCCATGCCCCGGTAATGCCGTAACCTAGCCATAACCATAGCCCAAATACGATGGCCAGAACGGCTAACGGCATCATGAATCGATAGAGTTTGTGTTCCATCATGGTTAAGCGTTCAAGCGTGGCTTCATCGCAGACCATGGCATGGTTGACAAAAAGCCTGGGTAGATAAAACAGCCCCGCAAACCAGCTGGTCACAAAAATAAGATGCAGCGCCTTAATCCACAACATCAGCTAAGCTCTCTATCAAGTAATTGATTTAATTTGGCAAAATCCAGCTCGCCAACGCTGTATTGTAATTGCTTGCCTTGTTTGTCAAAAATGTAAGCGGTGGGGGTTAGATTTACACCGCCAAACTTATTTGTAATTTCACTGAAGCCATCGTGCATCACGGGGAAGGGCAATGCTTTTTGTGTTGCGTAATTCAACACCTGTGCGGGCGGGTCATCAGGCATGGCTACTGCAATCACCTCGAACCCCCTGGCTTGGTAAGCGTTATAAGTGTTAACCAGACTGGGCATCTCTTTAATACAGCTGCTGCAATCGGTCGACCAGAAATTTACCAGAACCACTTTCCCTTTTAAATCGGCCATGCTGATTTGTTTACCTTGGATGGTGGTAAAGGTGACATCAGGTGCTTGCGGGTTCCTGCTTAGGTTAAATACCAAAAACGCTAGCAAGGCCAAAATGGCAAATGGAACGATCAATTTTTTCAACATGGGCATGCGCCGATTTTAACGCTTTTTGCAGCAAAACGGTGCGTAATAACCACTGCGAGTTTGCAGTTATTACGCGGCTTACAGCATGATATAATCCGCCTTTAATTTGCCACGAGTATGATCACACTTAATGAACGCGCCTATTCCTGCCGACCTTCTTCAAGCTGAACCCATTCCAGCAACCCGCTTACGCGAAATTCCTTATAACTACACCTCGTTTTCAGACCGCGAAATCGTTATCCGGTTCCTGGGCGAAGATATCTGGGATATTCTGAACGAACTGCGCGGCGAGCGCAAAACCGGCCGCAGTGCGCGCATGCTGTTCGAGGTGCTGGGCGATTTATGGGTGGTTTCTCGCAACCCGTATTTGCAGGATGATTTGCTGGATAACCCAAAACGCCGCAAAGCCTTGATTGATGCGCTGCATCATCGTATTCATGCGATAGATGAGCGTAGTGCCAGCAATGAAAAAGTACAAAAACTGGTAACCGCCGCTAAAGCAGCGGTGGAGAAGTTTGCCGAAGATTTTCGTCAAACCTATGATTTGCGTAAAAAAGCATTCAGTAAACTTAGCAAAATCACGCGTAAGGATAACATCCAGTTCGATGGTCTGGCGCGTGTTTCGCATGTGACCGATGCGACTGACTGGCGTGTCGAATATCCGTTTGTGGTGCTGAACCCGGATACGGAAATTGAAATTGCCGCGCTGGTGAAAGCCTGCATTGAGCTAGGGTTAACCGTGATCCCTCGCGGGGGCGGTACGGGTTATACCGGGGGTGCGGTTCCGCTGACGCCGCTTTCAGCCGTCATCAATACAGAAAAACTGGATCAGCATTCTGGCGTACAGATGCGCACATTGCCGGGTGTAGCCAGACAGGTGGCCACCATTGAATGCGGCGCCGGCGTGGTGACGCGTCGTGCCATGGAAGCCGCCAGTGATGCGGGACTGGAGTTCGCCTGCGATCCAACTTCGGCCGATGCGTGCTGTATCGGTGGTAACGTGGCGATGAATGCGGGCGGCAAAAAGGCCGTGTTGTGGGGTACAGCACTGGATAATCTTGCCTCATGGCGCATGGTAACGCCTGATGCCGAGTGGCTTGAGGTGGAACGTCTGGATCATAATCTAGGCAAAATTCATGATATCGAAACCGCGCGTTTCAAAATCAGCCGGTATGCAGAGGACATGAAAACCTTGCTGGGGGAGCCGGAAATCCTGGAAATCCCGGGGCCGAGTTTCCGCAAGGTGGGCTTGGGTAAAGATGTTACCGACAAATTCCTGAGCGGCCTGCCGGGCGTGCAGAAAGAGGGCTGCGATGGCCTGATTACTTCTGCCACTTTCATTCTGCATCGCATGCCCAAGCATGTGCGCACCCTCGCGTTGGAGTTCTTTGGCAATGTTTCAAATGCCGTGCCTGCGATTGTCGAGATTAAAGATTATCTTGATGCTACCGCCAAAAAAGACCCCGCCGTGATTATGGCTGGCCTGGAACACATGGACGAGCGCTACATCAAGGCCGTGGGTTATGCCACCAAAGCCGCGCGCCAGCAGCGCCCGAAAATGGTGTTGATTGCTGACATCGCCTCCGATGACGAAAATGCGGTGGGCGAAGTGGCATCAGCGATGGTGCGTATGTGTAATGCGCGCGATGGCGAAGGCTTTATTGCGGTTTCCGGCGAAGCGCGCAAAAAATTCTGGCTGGACCGCGCACGAACTGCAGCCATCGCCAAACACACTAACGCCTTTAAAATCAACGAAGACGTGGTTATTCCATTGCCGAAACTGGGTGATTATTCAGATGGCATTGAGCGTATTAACATCGAGCTTTCCATAAACAACAAGCTTAAGTTATTAGATGCGCTGGAAGCCTTTATGCAAGGCGAATTGCCGCTGCAAGCCGATGAGGATGGCAATGGCGACGTGCAAATGGTGCACGAGAAACAAGCCATGACTTTACAACTGTTACACAATTTGCGTAGTCGCTGGAGCTTGATTTTGAATAGCCTGGATGCGCCTGTTGCTGCACTAGGCGAGTTCGGTGAGCCGCATAAAAAATACGAAAATGTATTCCGCGCGGTGCAGTCTTACGATTTGCGTATCTCCTGGAGGCGCGAACTGAAACGTCCGATGGAGGAGATTTTTGCCGGTCGCGAATATCAGAAAATCCTCAACCGCTGCGATGAGATTCACAAGACCGTGCTGAAAAGCCGTGTGTTTATTGCCTTGCACATGCATGCGGGTGACGGCAACGTGCATACCAATATTCCGGTCAATTCAGATGATTACGGCATGATGCAGGATGCGCATACTGCGGTAGCGCGGGTGATGGCGCTGGCGAAAGGCTTAAACGGTGTGATATCGGGCGAGCACGGTATCGGCATCACCAAAATGGAGTTTCTGGATCAATCCACAATTGACACTTTTACCGCCTACAAAAACAAAGTAGACCCGAACGGTCATTTTAACAAAGGCAAGCTGCTGGCAGGCTCTGGGCTGGAAAATGCCTACACGCCAAGTTTTGGCTTGCTGGAGCAGGAATCCATCATCATGGAGCAATCTGCCATTGGCGAGATTGCGGATGATATTTCAGACTGTTTGCGTTGCGGTAAATGCAAGCCGGTATGCAGCACTCATGTGCCACGTGCCAATTTGCTGTATAGCCCGCGTAACAAGATTTTAGGCACATCTTTATTGATAGAAGCTTTCTTGTACGAAGAACAAACGCGTCGCGGCATTTCGCTTAAACATTTTGATGAATTCAATGATGTGGCGGATCACTGTACCGTATGCCATCGCTGTGAAAAACCGTGCCCGGTCGATATTGATTTTGGTGATGTTTCCATCAAGATGCGCAATTTCTTAAGAGATCAGGGTAAAAAGAAATTCAACCCAGGCACGGCGGCGGGCATGCTGTTCCTGAATGCCAAGGATCCGGCCACGATCAAGTTTTTACGTACCACCATGATAGGCTGGGGCTACAAGGCGCAGAATATTGCGCACACACTGGCAAAACGGTTCGGTCTGCTGCGCGACAAAAAACGACCGCCTGCCACAGTAGGAAAAGCGGATATCAAGACACAGGTGATTCATTTTATCAACCGCCCAATGCCAAGGAAAATGCAGTCAAAAACCTCACGCGCCATGCTGGGCTTGGAAGATGAGCATATGGTGCCTGTTATCCGTAACCCGAAAAAGGTTACAGAAGATTCTGAAGCGGTGTTCTATTTCCCTGGCTGCGGCTCGGAGCGCCTATTCTCAAATGTAGGCTTGGCCACACAGGCCATGCTGTACGAAGTGGGCGCGATTACCGTGCTGCCGCCGGGTTATTTGTGCTGCGGTTACCCGCAAACCTCTGCTGGTAATCATGATAAAGGCCAGGAAATCACGGCGGATAACCGCGTGCTGTTCCACCGTGTCGCCAATACGCTCAATTACCTAGATATTAAAACAGTGATTGTGTCCTGCGGCACCTGTATGGACCAGCTGCAAAAATACGAGTTTGAAAAAATATTCCCGGGTTGCAGGCTGCTGGATATTCACGAATATCTGATGGAAAAAGACATGCGCCTGCAAGGTGTGACGGGTACGCGCTATATGTACCACGACCCATGCCATACGCCAATGAAAACTTATGCACCGCTTAAAGTGACCAACGCGCTGATGGGGCAGGACGTACAACTGAATGATCGTTGCTGTGGTGAAAGCGGTACCTTTGCCGCAGCCCGCCCGGATATTGCCACGCAAGTGAAATTCCGCAAGCAGGAAGAGCTGGAAAAAGGCATGGAAAAAATGGGTTTAACAGTGGGCAATCCTGAAGAGAAAGTAAAAATTCTCACCTCATGTCCAAGCTGTCTGCAAGGCCTGGCGCGCTACGGTGACGATACTGGTATTGAGGCGGATTACATCGTGGTCGAAATGGCGAAGCATATTCTGGGTGAGAACTGGATGCAGGAATATGTGGAGAAGGCGAATAATGGCGGGATAGAGAAGGTGTTGTTGTAATTGTATGGAACAAAATCAGCAATGGAATGAAAATTTAAAGCTAATTGCACTTTTTCAAGTATTAGAAGTGTCTCTGAAGCTATATATTGGAGCCAATTATCTCTATATAAATGAGAAGGTTAGGAAAGAAATTGTTTTTAAGTATTCATTTGCTGATTTGCAAAATGTTCCATTGGGAAGACTGTTAAAAATTTTTGCTAAATTTAATCACAATTCAGAATTACAGAAAAAGCTAAATAACATTATAGAACGCAGGAATTTAGTAGCTCACAGGTCTATGATATTGTCATCTGAATCAATGCCAATAAATCTTAAAAAATTAACTGTCGGCTATGGAGAAAATCCAATTGATTATGTAGAACTCAATAAGGAGCTTTTAGAATGTCAAACAATGCTAAGGGCTGAAAATCTACGATTAGCCACTTTACTAGAAGAAATTGGTCTGTAATTACAAAGTAATTACTTTCTATATCCATTACTATTTTTCGCCTTTAGGCGAGTCACTTTACTTTTGCTTGCTCAAAAGAAAGTAACCAAACAAAAGAGCACCCCGCTGCCGCTTGTTTCCTTCATTCTTAGCGCCGCATATGGGCGGCTGCGGAACTCGCGCTTTCAGCACTCAAACAGTCCTCGCCGCTTATCCATATGCCGCTCAAGCCGAAGGCGCGGCAAAGGGGATTGAAAGTCAAAATCCTCTAAGTACCGTCATTCCCGCGCAGGCGGGAATCCAGAGGTTTTTGATTTAGGTTTTAGATTTTGTGCTTTGCATTCGCAAAGGCTTTTTTGTTTTGGCTGAATTCCCGCCTACGCGGGAATGACAAACCTGCCTTTAGGCCACTTTAAAGGCTAAAGGTTATGTTTAAGCAGAAGGTTGGGGAGCCGGTTGTTAGCCGTTAATTTTTTTAAGGGCAACGATGGCGAGCCAAATCATACCAATAGTGGCGGCGGCAATTACGATCAGGCTCATCATGCCGTAGTCTGTTGAGAGTAAATCACTCCATATTTTCATGCTCATTCTCCATGTTGAAGTTAATACACGACAGCGGAACTATCTCGCATGCAGCAATTGGTCGCATTGATTTAGCGCAAAAAAGGTTCATCATTTTTAATGGATTGGCTTGTTTTGCCATATCTCGCGTAAAATAATACTATGAATTGTTATCAACTTGCCAGGCCTTTATTGTTTCAACTCGATGCGGAATCCGCGCATGACCTCACGCTTAAAAGCCTGAAATGGGCTGAAAAAACAGGTGTATTGGGCTTGTATCCCCAAGCGCCGGCCTGTGCGCCACGCCAGGCCATGGGGTTAACCTTTCCTAACCCAGTAGGTTTGGCAGCCGGCCTGGATAAAAACGGTGCGGTGATTGACGGCATGGCAAAGCTGGGCTTCGGTTTTATTGAGGTGGGCACCGTGACGCCGCGCCCACAGCCCGGAAACCCTAAGCCCAGGTTATTTCGTGTACCGCAAGCCGAGGGCATTATTAACCGTTTTGGTTTTAATAATCTGGGTGTAGATAATTTAATTGAGAATGTAAGGGCCGCAAAGTACAAAGGTATTCTGGGCATTAACATTGGCAAGAATTTTGATACGCCGAATGAGCGGGCGGTTGAAGATTACCTGCTGTGCATACAGAAAGTGTACGCGCATGCCAGTTATATTACGGTCAACATTTCATCGCCCAACACCAAGAATCTGCGTGCTTTGCAAGAGAAAGAGGCTTTATCTGACCTGCTCGCTAGCTTGAAATTGGAACAAACAAAGCTGGCCGAACAGCACGGTAAATACGTGCCGATTACGTTAAAAATTGCACCAGATTTAACGCCAGAACAAGTCATCGAAATCGCAGACTTGCTGATGCAGCATAAGATGGATGGCGTGATTGCAACCAATACCACATTGTCGCGCGAGGCTGTTAAAGGCCTGCCTCATGCCGATGAAGCGGGCGGCCTGTCTGGCGCGCCGGTGCGTAATCAATCGACTTTGGTTGTTCAGCAACTCTCAAAACAGCTGCAAGGCGCGCTGCCGATAGTCGGCGTAGGCGGCATTTTAAGCGGCGCAGATGCTGTTGAGAAAATCGCAGCGGGTGCAAGCTTGGTGCAAGTATACAGCGGGCTGATTTACAAAGGGCCGGCGCTGGTGCATGAGGTTGCTAGAGCGCTAGGGTAGCACTTGGCTTTGCCTATACTATATTCGTATCGCCGTTGCCCATACGCCATGCGCGCAAGAATGGCGCTGAAAATGGCAGAAATTGAAGTCGAAATCCGCGAGATTTCATTGCGTGATAAGCCAGCGCACATGCTGCAAGTTTCACCCAAAGGCACCGTTCCAGTTTTAGTATTGCAAGATGAAACGGTGATAGAAGAAAGCTTGGAAATCATGCTGTTTGCGCTTCAAAAGCATGCCCTGGGAGGCAATCTGGATGCGGCTTCCAGAGCACTGATTGTGGAGAATGACAGTAGTTTTAAACAGGCTTTGGATCGGTACAAGTATCCAGAGCGTTACCCTGAGAAGTTTCAAACGGAATATCGTGCGCAAGGTGAGGTGTTTTTGAAAAAGCTGGAAAACCTGCTTGAGCAAAATCATTATTTGCTCAAAGCGACTCTCGGTTTGGCAGATGTCGCGATTTTTCCGTTTGTACGTCAATTCGCTGCGGTAGATGCGGCTTGGTTTGAGGGTGCGCCTTACTCAAGGCTGCGGATTTGGCTGAATGATTGGCTGGATTCAGAATTGTTTAAAAGCGTAATGACAAAACACCCGACTTTTGTCGGGTGATTGAGAGTTTAGACAGTTTCAGCTTCCGGTTTCGGCGCCTCGTGCTTTTCAGAAAAAATCAGTTTGACCTGATCTTTGTCGTCAATATCCACATGCACCGCACCGCCATTGGCCAAGCGGCCAAATAGCAATTCATCGGCCAAGGCTTTGCGAATGGTGTCCTGAATCAGGCGTGCCATTGGCCGTGCGCCCATGCTTGGGTCAAAGCCTTTCTTGCCCAGGTACGCTTTAAGCGCATCGCTGAAGGTGACATCCACTTTCTTCTCGTGCAATTGGTCTTCAAGCTGCATCAGGAACTTATCCACCACACGGATAATGATATCTTGCGACAACGCGCTAAACGATACGGTCGCATCCAGGCGATTGCGGAATTCTGGCGAGAACAGGCGCTTGATATCAGCCTGCTCGTCACCCGCTTGTTTACTGGTGGTAAAGCCCATGCTGGTTTTAGACAGGCTTTCCGCACCCGCATTGGTGGTCATGATAATCGTCACGTTACGGAAATCCGCTTTGCGACCGTTATTGTCCGTCAGCGTACCGTGATCCATCACCTGCAACAGAATATTGAAAATATCCGGGTGCGCTTTTTCAATTTCATCCAGCAGCAGCACGCAATATGGCTGCTTAGTGATTGCCTCGGTCAGCAAGCCACCCTGGTCAAACCCGACATAGCCGGGAGGTGCCCCAATCAGGCGGCTTACCGCATGGCGTTCCATGTATTCACTCATGTCGAAACGAATCAACTCAATACCCATGATGTAGGCGAGTTGTTTGGCGACTTCGGTTTTGCCCACGCCGGTGGGGCCGCTGAAGAGGAAGCTGCCGATCGGTTTATTGCCATGCCCAAGGCCGCTGCGCGCCATTTTCATTGCGGATGCGAGCACTTCGATGGCCTTATCTTGACCAAATACCACCGCTTTCAAATCGCGTTCTAATGTTTTAAGTACGGTACGGTCATCGCTGGAGATGTTTTTGGGCGGAATACGCGCAATCTTGGCGATGATGTCTTCAATCTCTCTGTGGCCGATCACTTTCTTCTGTTTCGATTTTGGCAAGATGCGTTGGGCCGCGCCAGCTTCATCAATCACGTCAATTGCTTTGTCGGGTAAGTGGCGGTCGTTGATGTATTTGGCGGAAAGCTCGGCCGCCGTAGAAAGCGCGCTGGCACTGTATTTCACGCTGTGATGCTCTTCAAAGCGCGATTTCAGGCCTTTTAAGATCTCGATCGTTTCGGCAACACTTGGCTCTGCCACATCGATTTTCTGGAAGCGGCGTGAAAGTGCATGGTCTTTCTCGAAAATACCACGGTATTCCTGATAAGTGGTGGCGCCTATGCATTTGAGCGTGCCATTTGAAAGCGCCGGTTTCAACAGATTGCTTGCATCCAGCGTACCGCCGCTGGCTGCGCCCGCGCCAATCAAGGTATGAATCTCATCGATAAACAAGATCGCATCCGGTTTTTCGGCGAGCTGCTTCATCACTGCTTTCAAGCGTTGCTCAAAGTCGCCACGGTATTTAGTACCGGCCAATAATGCGCCCATGTCGAGTGAATAGACAGTCGCGTTTGCCAGCACGTCGGGAATATCCTTGCTCACAACGCGGCTGGCCAGACCTTCAGCGATCGCGGTTTTCCCCACGCCGGCTTCACCCACCAACAGCGGGTTGTTTTTACGGCGGCGGCATAATGTTTGAATCACGCGCTCAAGCTCCGGCGCGCGGCCGATGAGCGGATCGATTTTGCCAGCAGCGACTTGCGCGTTCAGGTTGAGTGTAAAATTCTCCAGCGCGCCATTGGGAGCAGATTCTGTCTCAACATCAGTTTCGCTGCTATCCGTTTTGTTATCGCCTTCCGGTATTTTGGCTACTCCGTGTGAAATATAATTCACCACATCAAGCCGCGTAATGCCTTGCTGGTGCAGGAAAAATACCGCATGTGAGTCTTTTTCGCCATAGATCGCGACGAGTACATTGGCACCGGTAACTTCTTTTTTTCCGGAGGACTGCACATGCAGCATGGCGCGTTGGATCACCCGCTGGAAGCCTAGTGTCGGCTGTGTATCGACTTCATCTTCACCGCCTACGATGGGCGTGTGTTCTTCAATGTAGTGAATAAGTTCAGCGCGTAAAACATCGAATTTTGCTCCGCATGCACGCAATACTTCAGCAGCAGTCGGGTTGTCGATCATTGCTAGCAATAAATGCTCAACCGTGATGAGTTCATGGCGCTTTTGTCGCGCATCCATAAACGCCATGTGGAGACTAACTTCTAATTCCTGAGCAATCATTTTAATACCTTACTTTCATTTGCTAACTTTCAGCGTCTGCTATTCTATTTAACATATGCCCGCCTTAGGCGGGCTCCACTACGCATTGCAAAGGATGTTGCGCTTCTCTAGCATGTATCATGACCTGATTCATCTTTGTTTCCGCGATATCCTGCGGATATACACCGCATACGCCTATACCTTCTGTATGTACTTTGAGCATAATTTGCGTGGCTTGTTCACGGTTTTTATTAAAAAAACGTTGAATCGTTTCCACAACAAACTCCATAGGAGTGTAATCGTCATTTATCAGCAATACTTTAAACATATCGGGCAGTTTTGGTTTGACTGCGCTAGGCTTAAGTGCGGTATCGCCAGTGTGGTGCGTATTTGCCATATGCTTATATGCTAACTTACTAATTTGTATTTTGAGCCAAACTGTAGAAAATTCAAGCCCAATTTTAAGAGGGGTTTGGCCGCTTGTTTGAAATCAAGGAAATATTTTGACGCTTTTGACGATTCTGTCTTGAGTTTGCATGATTTCCAGTCTGTGATCACCAATTTTAAGACTGGTATTGGGTTCGGGGATATCTTCAAAATGCTCTAATATCAAACCGTTTAAAGTGCGCGGGCCTTCCGTTGGCAGCTGCAGATTGAGCTTTTTATTCAAGTCGCGCAGTGCGCTGCTGCCATCTACCAGCCAACTGCCATCGGTTTCCTGGCGGTAGCTGCCGATGCGGCTTGGCGACTGCGTAGTGAAGTCTCCGATGACTTCTTCCAGGATATCTTCCAGCGTGATCAGGCCTTTAAATTCACCGTATTCATCCACCACAAGCGCGATACGTTCCTGATTTTCCTGAAACTGCTGGATTTGCGTATAAAGCGGCGTCCCGGCTGGCACAAAATAAGGATCTTCGATAATCTCTCGCAAAGATTCTTTGGTCAACTCGTTGTCTTGCATGTGTGTGCGAATCTGGTTGATGACTTTGCGAATATGGATAATGCCGACGATTTCCTCGCTTTCACCTTCGCGCACGGGCAGGCGCGTATGGTGGCTGCTGGAAATGCGTTGCAGAATATCGTCAATCGGTGCATCAAAATCAATAATTTCAACCATGGTATGGGCAGTCATGACGTCATCTACTGTGATTTTCTCCAGTTCGAACAAGTTGAGAAGAATAGCGCGGTGTTTTTTGGGCATGAAATGCCCGGCATCAGTTACGATGCTCCTGAGCTCGTCCATGGTGAGTGATTGTGCGCTTTCGCTGAAATTAATATTGACTCTGAATAGTTTGAGCAAGCCTTTTACGAATAAATTGACAAACCAGACTGCGGGATACAACAGTTTGAGCAGTGGGTAGAGGATGTAGCTACAAAAAATGCCGAGTCTTTCCGGATAAGCCGCGGCGATGACTTTGGGGGAGATTTCACTAAACACCAATATGGCAAAAGTGACCGCAAGCGTGCCTATCATCAGTATCCATTCACCTTCACCGAATAATTCAACGGTGATAATGGTGACCAAGGTGGCTGAGGCTGCATTAGCAAAGTTGTTGCACAGCAAAATGACGCCCAGCAGTTTGTCGGTCTTTGCCAGGAGGGTGCTTGCCAGACGCGCGCCGCGGTGACCCTCTTTGACCAGATGCCTTAGCCGATAGCGGTTAAGCGACATCAGGCTGGTTTCTGCGATCGAGAAAAAACCAGAAATGAGCAGCAGCAAAGCTAAAATAGCCAGTTGCCAAGCGATGGGAACATTATCCAATGAGTGTTAAATCGTTGTTATGAATGAGGTAAGTTTACCTGCTAATGACTTTATCAATCAAGCGCTTGATTAAAGCAGGTCACGGCATGGACTCTGCCTCTTTGTTCGTGTCTTTTTTCTCAATATCGCCAATCAGGTTGGCACGATTGACACCTAGCCACATGGCGATTGGACATGCTACTAATACTGAAGAATAAATTCCGAACAAAATGCCGATAGTGAGTGCCAGTGCGAAGTTATGCAGCACCTCTCCGCCGAATAACAGCATAGAACCTACCATGGTTTGCGTCATCAAGTGGGTGATCACAGTGCGTGACATGGTGCGGGTAATGGCGTTATCAATGACTTGTACGACGCCCGCCTTACGCATTTTGCGGAAATTTTCGCGTACCCTGTCGAATACCACGACCGATTCGTTGACGGAATAGCCTAACACCGCCAGAATCGCGGCAAGCACGGTCAGGTTGAATTCCCATTGAAAGAAGGCGAAAAACCCCAAAATAATTATTACGTCATGCATGTTGGCGATAATCGCGGCGACAGCAAAACGCCACTCAAAGCGGATTGCCAGATAAGCCATAATGCCTATGCAAACGAGTAGCAGTGCCAATCCGCCATTTGAGTAAAGCTCTTCACCTACCTGTGAACCTACCGATTCCACTCGGCGCACTTCTGCTTGCGGGTCAGCGGCTTGCAGTGCTTTTGCCACGGTTTCAGAAAGTTGTGCAATCGACATTTCCTTCTTAAGTGGCAGGCGAATTAATACATCATGGCTTGTTCCAAAGTTTTGTACGGTAGCATCTTTTAAGCCAATGCTGTCTACCGCCTTGCGAATGCTTTCAATATTGGCAGCTTGCGGATAATTCACCTCCATCACAGTGCCACCGGTGAAATCAACGCCGTAACTTAAGCCGCGTGTGACCAGAAAAAACACCGCCAAAATAAACGTAATGAGGGAGATGGCGGTAGTTAAACGGCCATAACTCATAAACGGGATGTCTCTCTTGATTCTAAATAATTCCATAATCTTTACTCGTTTGTATTTATTTGCAGCATTAGCTTGGTTTGTAGATTTGCCCGATGGACAGTTTGGTGAGCTTGCGACGGTAGCCATAAATTAGATTGACCATAGCGCGCGATACCAAAACCGCACTGAACATGGAGGTTAAAATGCCCAGCACGTGCACCACTGCAAACCCTTTGATGGGGCCGGTGCCGAACATGAACAGAGCCAGACCGGCAATCAAGGTGGTGACGTTGGAGTCGATGATTGTATCAAAGGCACGGTCATAACCCGCATGGATACTGGCTTGTGGCGTATTGCCGTTGCGCAGTTCTTCGCGAACGCGTTCGTTGATCAGCACATTGGCATCAATCGCCATGCCCAATGCCAAGGCAATCGCAGCCAGGCCTGGCAGGGTAAGCGTGGCTTGCAGCATGGATAAAATTGCCACCAGCAACAGCAAATTGACACCCAATGCCAGCACAGAAACGCCACCAAACACCAGATAGTAAATTATCATCATGGCTGCAATTGCGGCAAAGCCCCATAGGGTTGAATGCACGCCGCGCTTGATGTTTTCTTCACCCATGCTGGGGCCGACGGTGCGCTCCTCGATGATTTCCATCGGCGCAGCCAGTGCGCCGGCGCGCAACAGCAATGAAATATCAGTGGCTTCCTGCGCAGAATTCATGCCGGAAATCTGTACGTGACCGCCGCCGATTTCTTCATTGATGACAGGCGCAGTGATTACTTCGGTGCTATTTTTCTCGATAAGCAGAATTGCCATGCGTTTGCCGACGTTGTCGCGCGTCACGTTTTTGAAAATGCCCGCGCCACGGCCGTCCAGCGTCACGTTCACCACCGCGCCGCCGGTTTGCTGATTAACGCCCGGGCCAGCATCGGTAATGCGGTCACCTGTCAGCACCACGCTTTTCTTGACTAGGATCGGACGGCCTTCGCGATCTTTATACAGCTCGTCGCCGAAAGGCACCTGGCCTTTTTCTGCCGCTTCCAAAGTGGCAAGGTCTTTTTTGTCCTCATCCACCATGCGGATTTCCAGCGTGGCAGTACGGCCCAGAATCTCTTTGGCCTTGGCGGTATCCTGCACACCTGGCAATTGCACCACGATGCGGTCAAAGCCTTGCTGCTGCACGATCGGCTCGGCAACACCAAGTTCATTAATCCGGTTATGCAGTGTCTGCAGATTTTGCTTAAGCGCAAACTCCTGAATTTTCAGTTTGGTCGCGTCGCCAATGGTGGCAATCAGCACGTGCTCTTTGCCACTTTTAGCGCTGTTGTAGGTTAAATCCGGATAATCTTTGCCCAGTATTTTCTGCGCTTTTTCAAGTTCGTCGGCGTTCTCAAATTTCACTTCAACCTTTTGACCATCGCGCGCAATGCCAAAATAATTGATTTTTTCGCGACGCAAAGCGGTACGGAAATCACCAACGCTGCTTTCTGCTGCCTTATCCAGCGCGGCTTTCATGTCTACTTGCAGCAGAAAGTGCACACCGCCGCGCAAGTCCAGCCCCAGATACATGGGTTTCGCACCGATGCCTAATAACCAATTAGGCGTTTGTGACAATAAATTTAATGCGACGGTGTAATCTTTACCTAAATTGGCGATGAGTTTGTCTTTGGCTTTAATTTGCTCTTCCGGGCTCTCGAAGCGCACTTTCACGCCGCTCGCATCTAAAAATATGCCGTTAAATTTAATATTGGCAAGCTGTAATGTCGCTTCTACCTTTTTCAGCAGCTCAGGATTGGCTTTCAAGGTTGCTTTTGCCGGGCTGACTTGCACCGCCGGAGATTCGCCATAAAAATTGGGGATGGTGTATAACAGGCCAATTAAAATGACAACAGCAACAAGAATATACTTCCAGGTTGGGTAGCGGTTCATTGCTAAGATTCTTTCTAGCGCTCGTTTAAAGCTTTGATTTTAAATTGATTTAATGGTGCCAGGCGGCAACAGGGTTTGCACTGCATGTTTTTGAATGTTGATTACCGTGTTAGCGGAAATTTCAACGCTGACAAAATTGTCGCCCACTTTAGTGACTTTGCCAATCACGCCGCCAGCGGTTGCAACCTCATCGCCCGCTTTAAGCGCCTCAATCATGGCTTTATGTTGCTTGGCCTGCTTCATTTGCGGACGAATCAGCATGAAATAAAACAGAACAAAAATAATAATAATGGGTAAAAAACTCATTAAATCACCACCTGGAGCGGCCGGTGCGGCGTATGCGTTACTAATAAACATGGTTTAATTCCTAAAAAATTTATTTTTAAATCAACGGCGAATTTTAACACAGACTTGTGCTGATTATTGCTGTGAACCTAGTTGTGCACGTTTCGTTGCAAATTCCTGGATAAACGAGGCAAAAGTACCTGCTTCAATCGCGCTGCGCATGCCTTGCATTAAAAATTGATAATAATGCAGGTTGTGGATGGTGTTGAGGCGCGCGCCCAGAATCTCGCCTACTTTGTGTAAATGGTGCAGATAGGCGCGGGTGAAATTGCGGCAGGTGTAGCAACTGCAATCGGCATCCAGCGGGCGCGTATCCTTTTTATACCCGGCGTTTTTGATTTTGACATCGCCGTATTGCGTGAACAGCCAGCCGTTACGCGCGTTGCGGGTGGGCATCACGCAATCGAACATATCGATGCCCTGAGTCACCGCATCCACCAGGTCTTCCGGCGTGCCCACGCCCATTAAATAACGTGGCTTGTTTTGCGGCATTTTGGGGGCTGTGTGCGTCAAAATACGCAGCATGTCATCTTTCGGTTCGCCTACGGACAAGCCACCGATTGCGTAGCCGTCAAAATCAATCTCGACTAGACCATTGAGCGAAACATCTCTTAAGTCCTCGTACATTCCACCTTGAATGATGCCAAAAAGCGCATTGCTATTACCTTGGTGCGCGTCTTTACTGCGCTCCGCCCAGCGCAACGAAAGCTGCATTGAGTCGCTGGCCTCCTTGTGTGTGGCGGGGTAGGGCGTACATTCGTCAAAAATCATTACGATGTCACTGTTCAATATCTTTTGAATGCGCATGGATTCTTCCGGCGTTAAGAAGCAGCTGTCGCCGTTAATGGGTGAGCGGAACTTCACACCTTCTTCGCTGATTTTTCTTAAATCGCCCAAGCTCCATACCTGAAAGCCGCCAGAATCGGTGAGGATGGGCTTATCCCAGCCCATAAACTTGTGCAGGCCGCCATGTGCTGCAATCACTTCCAACCCCGGGCGTAGCCATAGATGAAAGGTGTTGCCCAGCACGATATGTGCGTTTATTTCTTCTAGTTCTAATGGTGACATGGCTTTTACGGTGCCATATGTGCCAACCGGCATGAATGCTGGCGTTTCAACTGCGCCATGGGTAAGCGTCAGTGTACCGCGGCGGGCTAGGCCATCTGTTTTGTATAATGTAAATTGCATGATTATCAACTAATGA
This sequence comes from Pseudomonadota bacterium, assembly GCA_029563075.1. Lineage (GTDB taxonomy): Bacteria > Pseudomonadota > Gammaproteobacteria > Burkholderiales > Methylophilaceae > Methylotenera_A. The sequence goes on along the minus strand of JAKQTN010000033.1, from coordinate 47,213 downwards.
ATTAGCCGCGATATTATCATATTGGCTTTGCTATACTTTGACTTTAGACTTTATTAAGCTTTTATCTTGGTAATTTGGGACGTTTTGCTATACTTAACTACATTTATTGAATTAATTGCACAAAATTATGGCAGAACCTAAACAACGCCCTGTACGACGTGCTACTGATGATGTCAGCTTGCGCGCGCGTGGCATCTATCTGTTGCCAAATCTGTTTACCTCAGCCGCATTGTTTGCCGGGTTTTACGCCATTGTGCAGGCCATGAACAGCAATTTTGAGCAATCGGCGATTGCGATTTTCATTGCCATGGTGATGGATGGGTTGGATGGCCGCGTGGCACGTATGACCAATACACAAAGCGCATTTGGGGCAGAGTACGACAGTTTGTCTGACATGGTTTCTTTCGGTGTAGCACCAGCCCTGATTATTTATGTATGGGCACTCAAGCCGATGGGCAAATTAGGTTGGATTGCCGCTTTTATTTATTGCGCTTGCGCGGCTTTGCGCTTGGCGCGATTTAATACCAAATTGGATGATGCGTTTCAAGATAAACGCTATTTTCAGGGCTTACCCAGCCCGGCTGCTGCTGCCTTGATAGCGGGTTTTGTCTGGGTGGCATATGAATATGGTGTAAGCGGTCGTGAGATATTTTTTGGCGCAATACAAATGAAGTGGATGGCGTGGGGGTTGACCGTGTTTGCTGCCGGAAGCATGGTAAGTGACCTAAAGTTCTATAGCGGTAAAGATATTAATTTAAAAGAGAGTGTACCTTTTGTGGCAGTTTTGGCTATTTTGGTGACGTTTGTGTTGATCTCTTACAGTCCGCCGGAAGTTTTGTTCACGGTTGTTCTGGTGTATGCGTTATCAGGTTATTATTTGTGGGCAAAATCACGAATCCGCAGACCAGGCAATACTGGATAATGGCTAATAGCTTGAAAAAGCGCTGATAAATATTTATACTCGAGCTATGTTGAATGAATTCACATTTCAAGTTTTACTTTTGACCGCAGGCTTGTTGTTAAGCCTCGTCTTGCTGCGCGCGCTACGCCCAGCACTGCTGCGCGCCAGCGCACACTAAATTACACCCCCAATTTAAGTATTTTCGCACTCGCCGTTTTTACACGTAGCGGGTAAAATCTATCTATTGAATTAGGAAAAAAGATGATTAACCAGATATTTATTTTTGATACCACCTTGCGCGATGGCGAGCAGAGCCCGGGCGCAGCCATGACAAAAGAAGAAAAGATCCGTATCGCGCGCCAGCTTGAAAAATTGGGTGTGAATGTGATTGAAGCCGGCTTTGCGGCAGCCAGTCCGGGCGATTTTGATGCCATCCATACCATTGCAGGCTTGATTCACAATTCAACCGTATGTTCACTTGCGCGCGCCAGTGAGAATGACGTGCGCCGCGCAGGCGAGGCGATTACACCAGCCATGCAGCATGATGAAAAAAATGGCCGTATCCATACGTTTATCGCCACCAGCAAAATCCACATGGAAAACAAGCTTCGCATGACCGAAGACCAGGTGGTGGAGCGTGCCGTGCAGGCGGTGAAATGGGCGTTGGAGTACACGCACGATGTGGAGTTCTCCGCCGAAGACGCCGTGCGCTCGGACATTGATTTTTTGGTGCGCATTTTTGATGCAGTGATCGAGGCGGGTGCTACCACGATCAACGTACCAGATACCGTTGGTTACAGCGTGCCCGCACCGTGGGGCGAGCGCATGGCCACGCTCATCAAGCGCGTCAAGAATAGCGACAAAGTGGTGTGGTCAACCCACTGCCATAACGATTTAGGCATGGCAGTGGCGAACTCGCTTGCTGCTGTTTCAAATGGGGCAAGGCAGGTGGAGTGTACCATCAACGGTTTGGGTGAGCGTGCGGGCAATGCGAGTTTGGAAGAGGTGGTGATGGCGATTAAAACCCGCCGTGATTTTTTCAACTTGGATACGCGCATCGACACCACACAAATCGTGCCGACCAGCAAATTGGTTTCCACCATCACCGGCTACCCCGTGCAGCCCAACAAGGCGATTGTCGGCGCCAACGCGTTTGCGCACGAGAGCGGCATTCATCAGGACGGCGTATTGAAGCATCGCGAGACTTACGAAATCATGCGAGCTGAAGACGTGGGCTGGAATGCCAACAAATTGACCTTGGGCAAGTTGTCTGGCCGTAATGCCTTTAGAACGCGCTTGAAAGAATTGGGCATTGAGTTGGAGTCTGAAGATGCCTTGAATGCTGCATTCGCGCGCTTTAAGGAATTAGCTGATAAAAAATCAGAAATCTTCGATGAAGATTTGCATGCCATTGTGAGCGATGAGTTTGTGAGTGAGACGAAAGAGCATTACAAGCTTGTTTATTTGCAGGTAGCCTCTCAAACAGGTGAAATTCCGCATGCCATCATTACCTTAAGCGAAAATGGCGTGGAAAAGCGTGCCGAAGCCGATGGCGGAGGCCCTGTGGACGCCAGTTTCAAGGCGATTGAGCGCATGGTGAATAGCGGTGCGGAGTTGCAATTGTATTCCGTTAACAACATCACCAGCGGCACCGATGCACAAGGCGAAGTCACTGTGCGTTTGGCTAAAGGCGGTCGTATTGTGAATGGGCAGGGCGCTGATACCGATATTGTGATTGCATCGGCCAAGGCGTATTTGAACGGTTTGAATAAGCTCCACTCAAAACTTGAACGTGCGCACCCCCAAGTCTGAGTAATTACGCTCAATTGAATACAAGAAATCAAACGTGGCTGATTGCGTCAGCGCTGTTCTGCACCTATTTCATTTGGGGCTCGACTTATCTCGCTATTCGTTTCGGGATCGAGAGCTTCCCGCCATTCATGATGGCGGGGGTACGTTTTACGGTGGCCGGATTGATTTTATACGGGGTTATGCGTTATCTGGGTGCTGCCAGCCCCAATAAACAGCAGTGGCTTGGTGCGGGCGCGGTGGGTGTTTTGTTGCCGGCGCTGGGTAACGGCACGGTATGCTATGTGCAGCAAACCGTATCCTCCAGCGTGGCAGCGCTTTCCATTGCGACCGCGCCCATCTGGATGGCGATTTTTTCCTCCATCTGGGGGCATGAAATCACCCGTCAGGAGTGGCTAGGGATTGCGATTGGCTTTGCGGGGATTGTGCTGCTTAATTTGGGTGGCAGTCTGCATGGCGACGTCACAAGTGCAATTTTGCTGATTTTTGCAGCCGCCAGCTGGTCGTTTGGTTCGGTATGGGGTAAGCATTTGGCCATGCCGCAAGGTTTGATGGGCGCGGCGTGCCAAATGCTGGTGGGTGGCGTGGCATTGCTTGCTGTGAGCGCAATGTGGGGTGAAGCCTGGCCGCAAACCATTAGTGCAAAATCCTGGGGGGCGATGCTGTTTTTAATAATGCTCGGCTCGCTGGTGGCTTATAGCGCGTACCAATATTTGCTTAAAACGGTGCGCCCGCTGGTGGCCAGCAGTAATACGTTCGTGAACCCCGTTGTGGCGTTTGCGGTGGGCATCTGGCTGGCAAACGAACATGTCACCTTTTTGGAATATATGGCGCTTGCAGTGATACTGGTGGGCGTGTTTTTAGTGCTTACTGTAAAAAATAATGAAATTTAATATGAAACAAACCAAACAAAATTTAGCTTTATTCGACTTGGATAATACCCTGCTGGCAGGCGACAGTGACTACAACTGGAGCCTGTTTTTAATTTCCGAAGGCTTGCTGGACGCTAAAACGCACCACGACCGTAACGAGCAGTTTTATGCGGATTATAAAAATGGCTGTTTGAATATCGTGGAATTTCTGAAGTTTCAGCTACAGCCGCTGTCGCAGCATTCCAAAAAATTCTTAGACCAATTACATCTGAAATATATGCAGAAAGTGATTCGTCCGATGATGACGCAAAAGGCACAGGATCTGGTGAATAAGCACAAAGTAGCGGGTGATTTATGCGTGGTGATTACCGCCACCAATAGCTTTGTGACCAAGCCGATCGCCATTGCCTATGGCGTTGAACACTTGATTGGCAGCGATCCTGAAATGGTGGATGGAGAATATACCGGCGGTGTCGCCGGTGTGCCCACTTATAAAGAAGGCAAAGTAATACGCCTGAATCAGTGGCTGGCAGAGCGCGGACAACAATTAAGCGATTTTGAGACCAGCTATTTTTATAGCGATTCGCATAATGATCTGCCGTTGATGAAACTGGTCACTAACCCGGTGGCAGTGGATGCTGATGCGATTTTAACCGCTTATGCGGAAGAGCAGGCCTGGCCTCAGATCAGTTTGCGTTAATCCTGCGGATTAACCAGAACCTTCTTGAAGTATTGCGCTTTTGTTTTAAACACATTAGCCTAGTGCTTTCATGGTTTGCGTTCCAGAGGTGTTGGCATGGCTAAAAACATTATTTTTTGCGCAGACGGCACATGGAATAACCCGGATGACGAAGTGCTCACGCCAGCCGAGCGCGCAAAGGCAGACCCGCCTTCTAACGTATTCAAATTATTTACTCACCTTGCGGGGCGCATGGTCGCCAGAACCAAGGTGGAAGATATCACCGGCCAGATTTTAGAGCGCGAAAAGCGTCTGGCAGATAGTCAAGGGCATACCTTGCAGATTGCCAAGTATATCAATGGCGTAGGCAACGGCAATAACAAAATTCAGGAGTTGATTGGTGGCGGCTTCGGGGCAGGGCTCATTAAGCGTATTGTGCGCGGCTACACATTTATTTCTCGAAATTACCAGACAGGCGATAGCATTTATATTGTCGGATTCAGCCGTGGAGCTTATACCGCGCGGGCTTTGGCGGGGCTGATTGCATCGCAGGGGTTGCTGAGCAACAAGTTTCCACGCGGGGATGAAGCTTCGTATAAGCTGGGTGCACAAGCCTGGTATCAATACCGTAAAGTGGGTGCTGAAAAACGTAATGTATTTGCGACGTTAGCCGAGGCGATGCAGGATCTGCCAAACTTTATTTCTAGCAACCGTGTTAAAGAAGAAGATTATGTGCGGAATGTGCCGGTTCGCATTGTCGCAGTGTGGGATACAGTGGGTTCGCTGGGTGTGCCGAATTATAATGCCAAAGATAACACCATCAGCGATGCTTTTCGCTTTGCGGATGAGGTGCTTAGCCAAAAGGTGACCAAAGGCATACACGCGATTGCGCTTGATGAGCAGCGCTTGCTGTTTACCCCAACGCTCTGGCTTAAGGCGTCAAATGTCAAACAAGTGGTATTCCCGGGAGCGCACTCTGACGTTGGCGGCGGCTATAAGGAAGCTGGTTTATCTGATATTGCACTGAAATGGACGATAGATGAAATGATGACTGAAGACGTGCTATTTGCGGATAGTCTAGGCAATATCAAACCAGACCCGCTTGGTCCTGCACACAAGCCATGGGCGAGCCTGGTAAAGGTAACCGGTGGTCTGGGTGTGAGAATATTCAAACCAGATAGCGGCATAGAAGCGCATGCGTCCGTTACAATACGCAAGCTGGCCGATGCGGTTGTTAACAATGTCGGCGAGACTGCAGCTAAATATTGGCCAAAAAATTGGTTAAATTAGCCCTGAATTAATTATCGGCCTAACAGAATCTGCGAGACAAAGCGCGAGCCCACATAGGCCAGTAGCAGCAGTACAAAGCCAATCAATGTCCAGCGTATGGCCACTCGCCCACGCCAGCCGTATTGGTAGCGTCCGTACAGCAGCCAGCCATAGATAAACCACGAGGCAATTGAAAATATAGTTTTATGGGTATATTGCATGGGCCAGCCAAAAATCTGTTCCGAAAACAGCATGCCGCTAATTAAGGTTAAAGTCAGCAGCATAAACCCGATTTTAATCACTTTAAATAACAAACTTTCCATCACCAGCAGCGGTGGAAAGCTGGGCAATTTAATGATGCTGGGTTTGTTGTGCAAGCTGCGCTCGGCAATCGCCATCAGTAGTGCATGCAAAGCGGCAAAGGTGAATAGGCTGTATGCCAGCAATGCAATGCTGATGTGCGCGATGAATAAAGGCTGGATTTCCGCCGGGAGATAGTGATCACTCACCTCAAAGGCCGGCAACAGTGCAAACAAAGCCGCAGGCGGCAATACAAAAGCCTGCAGGCTGTGCAATTCGTGCTTCAAATTAGCAAGCCAGTAAACCAGCACGGTTAGCCAGAATATGACCGATAGTGCATTGTAAAAGCCTAAATTAAAGCCTTGACCGAAAATGCCCTGGTACAGCAACCAGCCATGAATTAACAAGCCCAAGGCAATCATGGCGGAGTGCAGGTTGAGCGAATGACCTTGGGCGGCAGCCTTTGCGCCGCGCCAGAAATCGGTTGCTACGGCCAGGTAGATAAACGCCACCACTAAATAGGGAATTAATTTTTGCATAATGCAATTATGGCTTAAAAATGACGCGATTATAATAGCTTCATGTAAAATCCAAGGATTCAATTTAGCAAAATCAATTAAGGTAACAAAGCATGTTAGATAATTTAACCGGTCGCCTGCAAGGCGTCATCAAAAATCTGCGTGGTCAGGCAAGGCTTACAGAGGAAAACATTGCCGATACGATGCGTGAAGTGCGCATGGCACTGCTTGAAGCAGACGTAGCCCTGCCGGTAGTGAAAGAGTTTATCGCCAAGGTTAAAGAGCGCGCACAGGGTAAGGAAGTATTGCAAAGCCTGACGCCAGGCCAGGCCGTGATCGAAGTGGTGAATGATGAATTGACGGCGTTAATGGGCAAAGCCAATGTCGGCTTGAATCTCGCCGCTGTGCCGCCTGCGATCATCCTTATGGCGGGTTTGCAGGGTTCGGGTAAAACCACCACTTCTGCCAAACTGGCCAAACTATTAAAAGAACAAAAAAAGAAAGTGCTGCTGGCGAGTGCCGACGTGTACCGCCCGGCCGCAATAACCCAGCTGCAGACTTTAGCCAAGCAGCTTGAGATTGATTGTTTTGATAGCAACGCTCATCAAAAACCGAGCGAAATTGCTGCACAAACGCTCGAACATGCCAAAAAGAACTACTATGATGTAGTGATATTTGACACCGCGGGCCGTTTGGGCATAGATGAAGCGATGATGGCGGAAATCAAGGCCTTGCACGCGCAGCTTAAGCCGATTGAAACCTTGTTTGTGGTCGATGCCATGCAAGGCCAGGATGCCGTTAATACCGCCAAGGCTTTTGGCGACACGCTGCCGCTCACCGGCGTCGTGCTTACCAAGCTGGATGGCGATGCGCGCGGCGGTGCGGCGCTCTCGGTGCGACATGTCACCGGTCAGCCCATCAAGTTTATCGGTGTGAGCGAAAAGGTCGATGGCCTGGAGCCGTTCCATCCCGACCGCATGGCAGGCCGTATTCTCGGCATGGGCGATGTGCTGGGCCTGATTGAAGAGGCGCATAAAAAGGTCGATTTGGCCGAGGCGCAGAAAGTCGCCGATAAAATCAAATCGGGCAGCAAGTTTGATCTGGAAGATTTTAAAAGCCAGATGTCGCAAATGCGCAAAATGGGCGGCATGAGCGCGCTGATGGATAAAATGCCCGCGCAAATGGCCAGCATGGCGGCTAAAGTAAATAACGAGGACGCGGATAAATCCCTGCGCCGCATAGAAGGCATCATCAACAGCATGACGCCGCTGGAACGCAGAAAACCCGAGCTGATCAAAGCCACGCGTAAAAAGCGTATTGCAGATGGCAGCGGCGTGCAAGTGCAAGAAGTAAACCGCTTGCTGAAACAGTTTGAAGAAACACAGAAAATGATGAAAATGTTCAGCAAAGGCGGCATGGCCAAGATGATGCGTGGCTTGGGCGGCATGATGGGTGGAAAATTCCCAGGTATGCGCTAAAAACAGCGCGTTGGTTTAGTGACGCGCCACTATGTGCATTCGCGGTTGATGATTTGTTAAAGTAAAGCGCTATTTTTTGCGGTAAGTTTGAATGATGCGTTTGAGTTCCGGCATGCAAGAGCCGCATTCCGTCCCGCATTTGAGCTTGTTTTGCAAGGTAATTAAATCCGCGCCCATTTCAATGTTCTCGATAATTTCATTTTGCGATACATCAAGGCAGTTGCATACAATTTTACCGCGCCCGTGTTGACCTGTGGGTGGTGCGCTTAAAGGCGCAAGCGCCCAGCGGCGCAATTCATCGCCTAACTTCCCGGAAGTCATTACATCCTTGAGCCATTCGGTAGCGAGGGTTTCTCCCACCAGGCGTACACCCGTGACATGGCCTTCTTCCACCAGAATACGCTTTGAAATGCCGCGTTTGGCATCGCTGTAGTTCAGGCAGGGCACGTCTTCGGTCATGCCTAAAATCGTATCAATGGTTGCGATCAGGTCGACATCTACAGCTGTTTCGTGGGCGGCGCGCAAAATCAGCATACCCAAGTGTTGCTCAACTGCGCGCCCAAACAAGCCGCAACTTGCATAAGTAAAGTGTGGCAGCAGGGTGCGAATTTTTTCTAATTGTTCCAGATTGTCACAACGGCGCATCACCGTCATGTGCCAGGGCAAATCCAGTTTTTCTACTTTAACCGCCGTATGCTTGAGCTCGGGCTGTTTTGAGGTTTTGTCAAATGCGGGCGGCATGAGTGCATTCACGCCCAGGCCATGCATTGACTGTTCGCCCCAATGCATGGCGATAAAGGTCTGCGCGGGTTGTATCTCATCTGATGCTTCTGCCGTGAGTATGATTTGCCCGCGCTTGTTTTGTACTTTGACGATGTCGCCGCTTTTTATCTGGCGGCGCTGCATGTCGTCCGCATTCATATGCAGCACAGGCGCTTCTTCATGATTATAAAGCTGTGCGACGCGCCCGGTGCGGCTCATGCCGTGCCATTGGTCGCGCAGGCGACCCGTGAGCAAATGCAGCGGGTGGCGTGCGTCAGTTTTATCCGCCGTGCCTTTGTAACTGACATTGGCAAACCGTGCATTGCCATCAGGTGTCGGGAACACACCATCGGTATACAAACGTGCGGTACCGCGATGCGCACCCGTTTTGAACGGCCATTGCTGCGGCCCTTGTTGGGTCAGGATGTCGTAACTTAACCCTGTGATGTCCAAATCACGTCCACGGGTGGTTTCGCGGTGCTCATTGAAAATGGCTTCAGTATTCTGGTAAGGGAACAGCTTAACGGTTCGGGAGAGCTGAGTTTCCAGACGTTGTGCAAAATCCACTGCAATATCCCAGTCATGCCTAGCTTCAGCAGGTGGCGGTACCGCCGAGGTGACACGGGTAATACACCGTTCAGAATTGGTGACCGTGCCTGCTTTCTCGCCCCACGTGCTGGCGGGTAGCAGTACATCGGCATACTGGCAGGTTTCAGTGTTATTGAAGGCATCCTGCACGATGACGAGTTCTGCATTTTTCAGGGCGGCGATCACATTATTCAAGTCCGGCATGGATTGCGCAGGATTGGTGCAGGCAATCCAGATGGCTTTGATGTTGCCATTTTTAACCGCGTCAAACATTTCCACGGCTGTTTTACCCGGAGTTTCCGGCACGGACTCTAAGCCCCACAAACTGGCGATTTCTGCGCGGTGTTCGGCATTGGCCAAATCACGGTGGGCTGAGAGCAGGTTGGCCATGCCGCCGACTTCTCGTCCGCCCATGGCGTTGGGCTGCCCTGTGAGTGAGAATGGGCCAGCCCCCAGCTTGCCGATTTGACCCGTGGCCAAGTGCAGGTTAATCAGGGCGGCATTTTTATCAGTGCCGTGAATGGATTGATTCAAGCCCTGGCAATACATGGAAAGCGTGGGTCCTGCGCCAAACCATTTGGCAGCCTGGATGATGTCTTTTTCATGGATGCCACAAATATCTGCCACCATTTTCGGCGTGTATTCACGCACGGTTTCCTTAAGCACCTCAAAGCCCGTGGTGTGCTTGCGGATGTATTCCATATTCAGCAAGCCTTCCCACAGCATCACGTGCAGTAGGCCGTTAAACAGGGCGACATCGGTACCGGGGTGAATCGCCAGATGCAAATCCGCCATTTGTGCGGTATCCGTGCGACGTGGGTCAACCACCACAATTTTCATATCAGGATTTTTGGTTTTCGCGTCTTCGATGCGCCTGAAAACAATCGGGTGTGCAAATGCGGTGTTGCTGCCGGCAATGAATAAGCATTGGGTATAGTTAATGTCGTCATAACAGGCCGGCGGCGCATCCACGCCCAGCGTGGCTTTGTAGCCTGCTACGGCAGAACTCATGCATAAGCGCGAGTTGGTATCGACGTTATTGGTGCCAATCAAGCCCTTGGCGAGCTTGTTAAACACATAGTAATCTTCAGTAAGCAGCTGGCCTGAAATATAAAACGCAACAGAATCGGGCCCGTGTTTTTCTATAGTCTGTGCAAATTTTTCTGCCAGATAATCCAGCGACACATCCCACGAAACGCGTTTGCGCGGCGCGTCACGCATCAGGCGCATCTCCGGGTAAAGCACACGGTTATCAGGTGTTGCGGTAAGGTGCAGCGTGGCGCCCTTGGTGCACAAACGCCCGAAGTTGGCGGGGTGATCCGGGTCGCCTTTTACGTGGATAATTTTGTCGTTTTGCGATTCAATAATCACGCCGCAGCCCACGCCGCAGTAGCAGCAAGTGGATTTTGTTTCTTTAATCAGAGTATTCAATCTGAAAGCACTTAATCTTTGAGCTCTAAATAGACCACACCATTTTCAACTTTGGTATTGAAACAAGCCGTTTCACCGACATCAGGCTCCTCGGCCCTGCCATCCACCAGGCTGATTTTCCAGGAATGTAGCGGGCAGGCCACTTTGTCTCCGTAGACTATACCCTGCGACAAAGGCCCGCCCTTATGCGGGCAGCTATTGTTAATGGCAAAAATGCGGTCATCGTCGGTACGAAATACGCCGATTTCAATGACTTCAGCCTGTTTGTTTTTAGTCCGCACAACGCGCGCGCCCAGTTTAGGAATGTCTTCCAGCGGTGCTACATTTACCCAGTTACTCATATTTTTTAAACCTTATGAAATTGCCAATAGTTTTATGAAACCATTAGTAAATAAATTAACAACAAATTCAACACGAACGAAAAAATGGCGATCCATTGCCATTTAACCAGCCTTGCACGCGCAATCAAAGGCGTGCGGGCAGGTGCCAAAATAGGTTTTAACTCGCCTACCTCAAGCGCGTGCAGCATTTCTTCTGCTGTTCCAAAGCGTAACTTTGGATCACGTGCAACCGCTTTAAGCACGATATTCTCCAGCCAGTAGGGAATGTCCGGGCGGTAGCGCGTCAGTGGCGTTGGTTCGCCAAATTTTGGATGCTGGAACGGTTCAATTTCGCCATATGGATATTTGCGTGTAAGCAGATGGTAAAGCGTCACGCCCGCTGCATAGATGTCGGTTTGCGGGTTGGCCACTACACCGTCAAACTGTTCCGGCGCCATAAAACTCGGGGTACCCGGGTTTTGCAGGGGTTGATTTGGATCGCTGCCAATGATTTCAGTGCCTGTGCTGAGCGCTACGCCCAGGTCCAGAATGCGCAAACGCTGGTCGCTGGCCTGGTGAATATTGGCAGGCTTAATGTCGCGGTGAATAATGCTTAGCCGGTGCAGTGCGCCAATGCCGCGCAACATGTCTATACCAATTTTTGCGACACCCGCAACGGTAAAATAATGCCCGCTATCAAGCCGCTGCTGCAAAGTTGCACCTTCGTGCCAGCTCATGACAAAATAAAGCTTGCTGCGCTTTTCCATCGAAAGCGGCAACACTTGCGGCACGTACTGCGATACCACGCGCTTACCCAGCCATTCTTCGTTGAGCAAGCCGCTGCTGCTTTCTGCATCATTCGCCAGCAATGGCTGCAGGGTTTTTAGCACAAAAAGCTGTTTGGTGTCCGTTTTGCGTACTTTGTAAAGCAGGCTGGCGCGCGATTCATGCAGCAGTTCAACTACTTCAAAATCATCAATCAATTCGCCAGTGCCGAGTTTTTCCGGCAACGCGAGATGTTTGCCCCCTGCAATGCGCTCTGCCAGCGTATCTGCGCCTAGCGCATTAATTTTAACCACCACTGCGGTGGAGTTATCCGTGCTTTGCTGATCTAGCGCAGTCTGGGTCAGATGCTCAGCAACCATCTTGACGCTATTAAATTTTAACAGGCTTTCGTGGATAGCTTTATCGCCCAGCGTTTCCCATACGCCATCGCTGAGCAGCGTAAATACATCACCGGCTTGTAGTGCGCCTTCCACAAAATCAATCGCCAGATGCGCATCCAACCCGACGGCGCGCTTGAGTACATGGCGCATATCAGGCCTGTCCCACACATGGTCCGTCGTGAGTTGCTTTAAGGTGCCGTCGCGCAGCAGATAAATGCGCGTATCGCCCACATGCGCCAAATAGTAGCGTTGCCCGCGTATTATCAGCAACGATAGTGTGGTCGCCATGCCCGCCATATCGCGGTTGGCATTTGCCTGCGAGATCAGCCAGCGATTGGCTGCGGTAATAACTTTCTCGAGCGCTGTGGGCGGCTCCCAGGTGTCCGGTGTGGCGTAGTAATCGGTAGAAACCGTGCGCACCGTCATCTCGGAGGCTTCTCCGCCGCCTGCATTGCCGCTCACACCATCAGCCACAGCAATGAGCGCGCCTTTGATACTTAATTGCTCGTTGCTGGGCGTGACAACACCAACATAATCTTCGTTACGCATCCGCGGCCCGGTCAGGCTGGATTGCCCAATTTCAAATTGAAGCGACATCGCGCTAGTTTACACCTTAGCAGAGGTGGCCGCTGCGCTACCCCAAGTTGTTCTCCAACGTGTTTTTACGCCGCTTAAGCCAATAATGGCCAACACAGCAAGCCCTGCAAAAATCATCAAACCAGCCTGGTAGCTGCCTGTGGCCTGCTTAAAGTAGCCTAAACTCGCTGCCAGATAGAAGCCACCTATACCACCTGCCATGCCGACCAAGCCGGTCATCACGCCGATTTCCTTGCGGAAGCGCTGCGGTACCAACTGAAATACCGCGCCGTTGCCCATACCCAATACCGCCATCACTGGGATAATAATCGCCAGTGCCAATTGATAGGTAGGTTGGCCGAAACTCATGACTAACAGCAATATCGCAGCGATGACATACATGGTAAGCAGGGTGCGGATACCGCCGATACGGTCGGCAATCATGCCGCCAATCGGGCGTACAAGCGAACCCGCAAATACGGCAGCGGCGGTGCAATAGCCTGCAACCACGGGGCCCAGTTGATATAAATCGTTAAAGTAAATGGTGAGTGACGAGGCCAGACCTACAAAGCCGCCAAAGGTCACACTATAAAAAAACATGAACCACCAGGCGTCCTTGTCTTTCAGAATAGCCACATACTGACTCAAAGACTTTGCAGGTGGAGCACCGGGGCTGTCTTTGGTATAAACCATGTACACCAATAGTGCAATACCAAGCGGGATCAGTGCAAAACCAAATACATTGTTCCACCCATAAGCCACCGCCAGACCAGGGGCGAATAATGCGGCGAATACAGTACCAGAATTACCAGCGCCAGCAATACCCAGTGCTGTTCCCTGGTGCTCAGGTGGATACCAGCGCGATGCAAGTGGTAGAGCCACAGCAAATGACGCTCCGGCAAAACCTAAGCCTATACCTAATAACAATGCTTGTTGAAAATTCTCAATGCCATGCAGCCATGCGATTAACAAGCTTAAAATAACAATAATTTGCCCAATTAAGCCAGCCTTCTTAGGTTTAATATGGTCAACAAGCACGCCCATCAAAATGCGCAACAGCGCGCCTGCCAGCACCGGCGTTGCCACCATTAAACCTTTTTGTGCCGGCGTGAGTTGTAAATCAGTCGCCATTTGAACAGCCAGGGGGCCAAGTAATACCCACACCATAAAACTCAAATCAAAATACAAAAATGCCGAAAATAAGGTGGGCTTGTGCCCGGCTTGCCAAAAACTACTTTTCATACAGTTTTTCCTAATGTTTAAACGGGGTGTTCTTAAATGGTGATGGTTTCAAATTCTTTATGTTGCTCGCGTTTTTCCACGCGCTCCGCCCAAGGGTTGACGGCGCCTTGCAATGCGTACAGCAGGCGCTCATAGGCGGCTTTACGGCCTTCGGCATCTTCCAGCACGCGTTGTTTCACGTATTCCAGGCCTACGCGTTCAATCCAGTGTACGGTGCGGTCTAAATAGCGCGCTTCTTCACGGTAGATTTGAATGAATGCGCCTGAATATTCCAGCACTTCATCATGTGTTTTGACTTTGCACAGGAATTGCGCAACCTCGGTTTTAATACCGCCGTTGCCGCCCACATAAATCTCCCAGCCAGAATCGACGCCGATAATGCCGACGTCTTTAATGCCCGATTCCGCGCAGTTTCTCGGGCAGCCCGAAACAGCAAATTTCACTTTATGCGGTGCCCACATATGGTCAAAGGCTTTTTCAATGTCAATGCCCATTTGTGTGGAGTTTTGGGTGCCGAAGCGGCAGAACTCAGAACCGACACAGGTTTTAACAGTACGGATGCCCTTGGCGTAAGCATAACCGGAAGGCATGTCGAGGTCTTTCCACATATCGACCAGGTCTTCTTTTTTTACACCGAGCAAATCGATACGCTGACCGCCTGTCACCTTCACCATCGGCACGGCATATTTATCGGCCACATCGGCAATTTTACGCAGCTGGTCTGGCGTGGTGACGCCCCCATACATACGGGGAACTACCGAATACGTACCGTCTTTCTGAATATTGGCGTGAACACGCTCGTTAATGAAGCGTGATTGCGGGTCATCCACCGCCTCGTGCGGCCAGGTAGAAAGCAAGTAGTAGTTGAGCGCGGGCCTGCAAGTCGCGCAGCCATTGGGTGTACGCCAGTCCATGCCTTTGAGGGCATCCGGGATATTTAAATATTTATGCGTACGGATTTCTGCGCGCACTTCTTCATGGTTTTTGTCTGTACAGCCGCATACTGCTTTGCTGGTGGATGGCGGCGCATAGCCGCCGCCCAGGGTGGATGCCAGAATCTGCTCAACCAAGCCTACACATGAGCCGCAGCTTGAGCCGGCCTTGGTTTGTTTTTTTACGTCATCAATGGTGAACAAGCCTTTGTCCTGAATGGCTTTCACAATGGTGCCTTTGCATATGCCGTTACAGCCGCACACTTCCATTTCATCAGTCATAGCAGCGGCTTTATTCTGGCCTGCATGCCCGGTGTTACCGAGCGAATCCTGACCAAACATCAGGTGATCACGCACTTCATGGATGGCCTTGCCGTCTCTGAGCATTTGAAAATACCACGAACCATCCGTGGTATCCCCATAAAGCACGCCGCCAATGATTTTGTCATTTTTGATGACGAGTTTTTTGTAAACCCCGCCAACTGCGTCATGTAAAACTATTTCTTCGCGTCCATCCTCAGCGTCTTCATCACTTCTGAAGTCGCCGGCACTGAATAAATCGATGCCTGTGACTTTTAATTTAGTGGAGGTGACGGAGCCTTTATATAAGCCGATACCAAAATTCGCCAGGTGCGTTGCGCACACCTTTGCCATTTCAAATAGCGGTGCCACCAAACCATATGAAATACCGCGGTGTGCTACACATTCGCCCACTGCGTAAATACGCGGGTCGTAGGTTTGCATGGTGTCATTCACCACAATGCCTCTGTTGCAGTAGATGCCTGCGGATTCGGCAATCGCAAAGTTCGGGCGGATACCTACCGCCATCACCACCAAATCAGCAGCGATTTCCTGTCCATCGGCAAAACGTGCCGCTTTTACGCGGCCATTGCTATCACCAATCAGCTGCTCGGTATTCTTTTGCAGCAGAAAATTAAGGCCTTTGGCTTCCAGATTTTTTTGCAGCATTTTGCCTGCAGTTTTATCTAGCTGCCTTTCCAGCAGCCACTCATTCTTGTGTACCACAGTCACTTCCATGCCCTGTATTTTCAGGCCATTTGCAGCTTCCAGCCCCAGCAGGCCACCACCGATCACCACCGCATGCTTGTGCTTTTTTGCGGCCTCTATCATGTCATTGGTATCTTTAATGTCCCGATAACCAATGACGCCCTCCAGGTCTTTACCTGGAATGGGCAGCATGAATGGTTTTGAGCCGGTAGCAAGCAATAAGCGGTCATACTCTGCACTGGTGCCATCTTCGGCATACACTTTGCGGTTCTTGCGGTCGATTTTGTTGACGCGTGCGCTGGTGTAAAGTGTGATGTTGTTTTCCGCATACCATTCACGGGTATTCAGAATAATGTCTTCTATGGTCTGCTCATTGGCCAGCACGGGCGAGAGCATGATACGGTTGTAGTTGGGGTAGGGCTCGTCACCGAATACGGTAATATCATAAATGTCCGGCGCGATTTTGAGCAATTCTTCCACCACGCGCATGCCAGCCATGCCATTGCCAACTACTACTAATTTCATTTTTTGCATAATTTTTTACTTAAGCCTAACAATACAATTTACAAGCTATAGCAATTAGTATGCCAACATTAATTTCGTATTTAATACAATTAGTTATGCAATATTAGGCAGCGCGGATATGCGAAATTGCACCAAAATATGCAAACACACCATTGATCTGAACCAAAACGGTGCGTCTGCATAAACCAGATATAATTTTTATGAAATAATCAGTTAAAAAGTGTACATTGCGGTTAACCAGAGTTTTTCTGTATCGCGAATACGGTTACGATTGCCAGCAACGTTATTAGCTACACCGGGTGTTGGCGCGTAGTGGTCGTCTTCGGTAAATTTACCGTATTCAAGTTTTGCCATGATATTTTGGCTGTAGTTGTATGTCGCAGCCACATTCCACTCCTTACCATACTTGCTACCGTTGGTTTTTGTGCCACCTCCAACAGTGTTGAAATCTTCATCTGAATTGATGAAGTGATAATCAGCAAAAAATAGGAAGTCTTGGTATTTATAAGTTGCAGTGACAAAAGTGTCTTTGATGCCAGATCTTGGCGTAGCCAAAAATTTATCAACCCAACCCTGGAACAAGTGGTTAGTGCCATAGGGTGTCTGGAATGCAAACTTATTATCATTGCTGGATAATAATTCCTGGTCTACACGGAAGTTGAAGTTGTCAAAGCCCAAGCCGCCGCCTACTCTGTAGTAGTGCGCGTCAATGCGTTTGTCGCCATCGGCATAGTCACTTTGTTTGGCGTATTCAGCCGTGTAGTGCGCTCTAAAATTAGGGTTAAACGGATGCGTGCCATCTAAACGTAACCCTAAAGTTTTGTTGGATTGGTCTGCAGAAATATTAGGTTTTCCCGCATTATTTAAGGTGCCTGCACCAAACCATGCATTACCAAAACCTAAATCGTCCACATTAGACAAATAACCATAACCCACTAAGAATTCAGTCGGTGAAATACGGTATTTAATATTGGCAATCTCTAAATTACCATCACGCTGCTCAGTTGTTATTTGCGTGATTTTCTCAAAATGCGCTGCAAAAATTTCGGTTTCAGGAAGACTTTTGTTTAACACTGAAACACCATCAAATACTTGCATTACTTGTCTAAAGCCAATATCACCAATAAAGCGGACATTGTCTAAATTGACTTGTTGGCGACCCAGCCGAAAGCGCGTATTTTTGAGGCCTGTCCAGTCGACATATAGTTGATTTACACCTGTGTAAGACGGGTCTATCACTTTTGCATACTCAATCGTTCTGCTTTGGTTTGATGCGCCATTAACCAGTATATTGTTGGTGCTGTCATTAAAGTTATCCATCAGTTTTGTTACATCAATCAATTGCGCGGCAAAACTGAAGTTATGGTATGGAGCGGTTTGCCAGCCAATCAAGCTGCGTAAAGTTAACGCATCTGCATTTTCTAATTCTTTTGTAGCCGTGGGATTGGCTGTGCCATTTGCAAAAGTAGGTGGCTGCAGACCATCTTGATCCACATGTTCATAACGCAATCTGAAGCTGGTTAAATTTTTACCTTCTTTCACGGCATCCATAAAGGTGTATTCATCTTCAACTGCAGGCGCTTCTTCGGCAAAAGCTTGTCCGGAAAAAGCTGCAATTGCTGAAAATATGCTGATTGAGATAAGGCGCTTTTTTAAAGGTTTCGAGTCATACATAATTTAAAAATCCTGAAAAGTTGAGTTAATTGATATTTTTTAAGCTGCTTTTTTGGCATGGCGCTCATATAAAAAGCGCAATACCTCGCTACGCAGATGGTTGTAATCCGGGTTTTCTGCCAGTTCCAGACGGTTGCGTGGTTTTGGCAGATTCACATCCAGAATCTCGCCAATTCCGGCAGAAGGCCCATTCGTCATCATCACAATCCGGTCAGATAACAGCACAGCCTCATCTACGTCATGCGTGACCATGACGGCAGTGCAATGCGTTTTTTCCATGATTTTCATCAGTTCATCCTGCAGCGTGGCGCGGGTGAGGGCATCAAGTGCACCGAAGGGCTCATCCAGCAATAAGACCTTAGGCTCCATCGCCAATGCTCTGGCAATGCCCACGCGCTGCTTCATGCCACCAGAGATCTCATGGGGGCGTTTGTCCATGGCGTGCGACAAGCCTACAAGCGCCAGTGCGTCTATCACACGTAAGTCCTGCTGTACTTGTGTTTCATGCTTAAAAACACGCTCAACCGCTAGGTGGACGTTTTCAAAGCAGGTCAGCCAAGGCAGCAACGAGTGGTTCTGAAACACGACCGCGCGGTCCGGTCCCGGTTTTGCAATCTCACGACCTGCGCAAAACAAATGACCACTGGTGGGCTCCAATAATCCCGCAATTAAGTTGAGCACCGTAGATTTGCCGCAGCCTGAGTGGCCGATAATCGATACAAACTCGCCCTGGTTAATGTTTAGATTAATGTTTTTCAGAGCCTCGAAGACGCCTTTTTTAGTGACAAACCGCATATTCACGTTTTCAAGCTGTACGTATCTTTCTTGCATATGTCTTTCCTGCACATGTTTTTCCATCATTGTTTCCTTTTTGATCCGAAAAGCTATTCGTAAGTAAAGCGTTTTGCCAGTAAAATCAGCCCTTGCTCAAGCAGCAAGCCGACTAAACCCACCACGAAAATCGCGATGATGATATGTTCAACCACCAGGTTATTCCATTCATCCCAAACCCAGAAGCCGATTCCCACGCCGCCGGTGAGCATTTCTGCAGCGACAATCACCAGCCAGGCCACGCCGATCGATAAACGTACGCCAGTCAACATGTAAGGCAGCACCGAGGGAAATAAAATTTTGGTGACGATTTTCCACTCGCCCAGATTAAGCACTTTGGCTACGTTCATGTAATCCTGTGGCACTTTGCTCACGCCCACGGCGGTGTTGATAATCATCGGCCAGATGGCAGAGATGAAAATCACCCAGATGGCTGCCGGATTGGCAGCTTTGAATACCAGCAAGCCAATCGGTAGCCAGGCTAAGGGTGAAACAGGGCGCAATAAACTGATCACAGGCGCTGTCATGCGTGATAAAAACTCGAAACGGCCAATCATAAATCCCAGCGGAATGCCTACCAGCGCTGCCATACTAAACCCCAGGCCTACACGTTGCAGTGAATTAAGAATGTTCCAGCCTATGCCCTGGTCGTTTGGACCATTGACATAAAACGGGTCGCTAAACAGAACTATCGCAGCCTTAAAGGTGGATAACGGTCCTGGCAGCCCTTGCGACTGATGCGAAATCAATGTCCAGACCGCCAGTAACAGCAAAAGCCCGATTGCCGGCGGCAGCAGCCATTGAAAAAACACTCTGGCTGTTGTCGAAAATTGGCTTGGCGTTTTAGTAACCACCCCTGTACTTAAGGCCGCTGGTATTGGTGGCTGCTCAATCGCATCATTTGCAGCCTTTTCAGCTTTCATATCGACTTTCGATGTTTCCGGTTTTTGCATGATCATTTGTATGCTTCCTGGTTTAATCCCGATTGCGCTCATTTTTATTCCCTATAGTTAAGAATTAAGCCTTGATTTTGAAAGCGCTCGCATAGGCTGCTGGGTTGCTGCCATCCCACACAATGCCATCCATGAGTTTTGAGCTACGCATTTCGCTTTTAGGCACACTCACCCCCAATTGGCTGGCAGCTTGCTTGTAGAGCTCAACCTGGTTCACTTTTTTAGCGATGCCCAGATAATCAGGATCAGACTTCAGCATGCCCCAGCGTTTGTGCTGTGTTAAGAACCACATGCCATCGGATATGTACGGGAACGGCACTTTACCGTCGTCATAAAACTTCATGTAGTTAGGGTCTTTCCATTTTTTGCCATTGCCGTTGTCGTAATCACCCAGGAAGCGGCCTAAAATCACGTCTTTCGGTGCGTTCACATAAGATTTGCCAGATATCAGTTCTGCTACCTTGGCGCGGTTTGCGGTCGCATCAATGTATTTGCTGGCCTCTAAAATCGCCATCATCATGGCGCGTGCCGTATTCGGGTTTTTTGCGACAAAGTCTGCGGTAGTACCCAATACTTTTTCTGGATGATCCGCCCAAATATCTTGGCTGGTAGCTACGGTGTAACCTACTTTGTCGTAAATGGCGCGCGCATTCCATGGCTCACCTACGCAGTAGCCATCCATGTTGCCGATACGCATATTCGCGACCATTTGCGGCGGCGGCACTACGATATTTTTTACGTCTTTTACCGGGTCGATACCATTCGCCGCCAGCCAGTAATTCAGCCACATGGCATGCGTTCCAGTGGGGAAGGTTTGCGCAAAGGTGAAATCACGGTTTTCATTCGCCATCACGCGTTTAAGCGTTTTGCCATCTTTTACGCCTTTATCTTTCAACTGGGTTGATAGCGTAATACCTTGGCCGTTGTGATTTAAAGCCATGAGCACAGCCATATCTTTTTGCTGGCCGCCAATGCCCATTTGCACGCCATACATCAGGCCATACAGCACATGCGCAGCGTGTAGTTCGCCATTCACAACTTTATCGCGCACGCCAGCCCAAGAGGCTTCTTTAGACGGCGTAATTTTGATGCCATATTTTTTATCGAAGCCCATTTCGGCTGCCACTACAATGGGGGCGCAGTCTGTGAGGGGGATAAAACCTATTTTTACCTCGGTAATTTCAGGCGCGTCAGAACCTGCGGCATACGCCATGCTCCTGATACCAGCCGGCATCATGTTCATCATCGCAGCTGCGCCAAATGCACCGGCGATGCTGTGTTTGAAAAAGTTACGGCGGCTTGCGTCAACAGATTGAGTTTCTGCTCCGACAGCTTCGGTCACAGATGTCATGTCGATTAAGGTAGATTCTGGCTTCACTTCTTTACTCATTTTTTACTCCTAGCTAAAAATTTTGCCCATAAAAAAGGCGCCTTAACGGCAAGGGTGCTAACCTCGCTATTAAGACGCCTTTGTCTTATATTTCAATAACTTAAATTTAAATTACTTGTGCCGTCATTGGCACGCTTAACACGGTGTGTTTATCCCGCCTTTGGGTAAACACATTGAGTTGATAACGTTAACTATACAATCAGCATCGAGGCTGCCTCTATCAGTTGATTCGATAAGTCGGCCAGCTTCATATTCTTTTTCATCGCCATGCTGCGCAATAGGCTATAGGCCTCTTCCTCATCCAGATTGCGCTGTTTCATCAGCAACCCTTTTGCGCGCTCAATAATCTTGCGCTCATCCAACTGCGTTTTGGCCATGGCCAATTCGGCACGCAAATGTTTAAATTCCTCAAATCTGGCGACTGCAGCATCAATCACGGGCGTCAACCTTTCGCTGGGAATGGTTCCCACCACATATGCACACACCCCTGCTTGTGTGGCGGTTTTAATTTTTTCTTTATCGCCGTCATGCGTAAACATCACCACAGGGCGCGGGTGATGCATACTCATGACACATAAGTTTTCCAGAGTGTCGCGACTAGGTGAGTCCGTATCAATAATGACAACATCCGGTTGCAGTTCACAGCAGGCACCCTCAAGGTTGACCGTGTCTTTCAGATGCGCAATCACTTCGTACCCGGTATCAAGCAGAGATTGCTTGAGCGACTTGGTGCGGTCACGGTTATTATCAACAATCATTACTTTTAACATGGCAACTTTAATGGATGAATCAATTGACTATAGGCAATTGCCGTGCCAGTTTAAAATGTGTGCTCTATCACATTGAATATATAAGGATTTATAAGGAATTATTGGAAAATTAGATTAGTGGGAAAATACGCCAAGTGCACAGAAAGTGTGCGCATGCACCAGATAAAAATTAGTTTGCCTATCACCAAGAATATTTTTTCGAATATTTCTTCAGAAACATTTTAAAGTGTACAAAATGCGAAAACAGAGCAGCTTGGCGGGATTGGTTGATTTGAATCAAGGTCTCTTGTTAAATCCAGAATTTGGATTCAGACACATGTTAAAGTGACAGGCTTGGTAAGGTAAAAAGGAATCTGCGCTCTATGATGAGGCTAAAGATACGTGACAAAATCATCGGGTTACTGGTATTTTATTTTTTAGTAGCACTGGTCGCGATCGGCTCTACATTGCTGGTGTCATGGCGCTTGGAAGGGGGGGCTGCTGCCATTAATGATGCGGGGCGTGAGCGCATGCGTTCGTATCGTATTGCGTATTTACTGGAGCAGCAGGTAAAACTGCCCACTACGCAGCTGCGTAGTGATATTGATCATGAAATCGCTTTGTTTGAGAAGACCCTGACTGAGCTGGAATTGGGAAATCCGCAGCGCCCGTTGTTTTTACCCAAGGATGCCGATGTTAAAAATCAGATGACGCAACTGCGCCAGTCGTGGAATGCCGACATCAATCCTTATATTATGCGGGTTCTTAACACTACAGACGCCGCTGAACAGCAAGCCCTGCTGGCGAAGTATCGGCCTATGCTGGAGCGATTTGTTGCTGGTATTAATGAATTAGTGACCATGGTGGAGCATAGTAACGCACGTGCCACTACTTTATTGCGTTTTTTGCAGATCGCACTGGTGAGTCTGGCGCTTGTAGGGACTGTGCTGCTGGTTTATTTATTTTCGTACATGGTGGTGCGTCCCGTGATGCGCCTACGTGAGGGGATTCAGCGCATGGCAGAAGCGGATTTTGATGTGCGCCTGCCTGTCACCAGCAACGATGAGCTTGGAGAGCTGGCTGGCGGATTTAACCGCATGGCGGGTGAATTACATGACATTTACGCTACCCTCGAACAGCGTGTGGAAGAAAAAACGCGCAGCATAGAAGCTAAAAACAGTGAGTTGGCTGCGCTGGATAAAGAAATGGCGGTTTCAGAAGAACGTAACCTGCTGGCGCAGGAGTTGCATGACAGCATTGCGCAGTCATTGGCGTTTCTCAATATTCAGGTGCAGCTACTGCAGGAAGATCTGCAGAAAGACCGCATTACAGAGGCCTTGAAGAGTTTGGCGCAGATTCGCGAGGGCGTTCAGGAGAGTTACGACGATGTGCGGGAATTGCTGGTACATTTCCGTACCCGTATTGGCAGCACGGATCTGGAAACGGCTATTCGTAGCGCTTTGGAGAAATTTGAAGGACAAACGGGGATTGAGGCGGTTTTCACTGCGCAAGGCAGCGCACCGGAGTTACAGCCAGAACAAGTGCTGCAGATTATGCACATCGTGCAGGAGTCGCTTTCTAACGTGCGTAAACATGCCAAGGCCAGCCGTGTGGAAGTAAAACTGGGCTGTGCGGAACAGTGCGTGATTGATATACAGGACAACGGCGTCGGTTTTGATGCATCGCGTGACGCAGGCGACAGCCATGTCGGCTTGCGTATTATGCGCGAGCGTGCCCACCGCATTGGTGCGGAGCTTTCTTTTGACTCAGAACCTGACAAGGGGACACGTATTTGCCTTATACTCCCTGAAAACTTGCAAGAATAACAGACCATATGAAGCCGATTCGAGTCCTGATTGTCGACGACCACACGCTGTTTCGTAGCGGCATCAAGCTATTGCTACAGCGCCAGGAAGGATTTGAGGTGGTCGGCGAGGCGGGCGATGGGCTGGAAGGTGTCAAGCGCGCCAAACAACTCAAACCGGATGTCGTGCTGCTGGATTTGCACATGCCGGGCACCAATGGCTTGCAAGCCATCCCTTTGTTGCGAGAAGAAGCACCGCAGAGCCAAATTATTATGCTGACAGTGTCTGAAGATGCCGATGATTTGCTGGAAGCCTTGCGTGCCGGCGCACGTGGCTATCTGCTGAAAAACATTGAGACCGATTTTTTGCTGGATTCCATTTGCCGCGCCGCGGCAGGCGAATCCGTGATGTCATCGCAAATGACAGGTAAGCTGGCGGATGCTGTGCGCATGCCGCAAAAAGGTAGCGCCAACGAAGCCGGGCTTGAAAAACTCACGCCGCGTGAGCGTGAAATCATTGTCATGCTGGCGCGCGGCGCCAGTAACAAGGAGATCGCACGTTCACTAGATTTGGCTGAATCCACAGTCAAAATCCATGTGCAGGGGATCCTGCGTAAGCTTAATCTGGCCAGTCGTGTGCAGGCTGCAGTATATGCGGTAGAGCATGGGCTGGTAGCATAAACCGCTGGAAACCAGCTTTTTCTGAGGCGCTACATGTGTTGATCGTGCAGGGCGCCGCCATCAAGCGCGGCCATATCCGGCGTGATTTCACCAAATTTATACACTTTGCCGCCGTTAGCTCTGATAAATTCTTTGGCATCATTCTCTTTGGCAAATGAACCGAAAGTTGGCCCCATTGAGCCCATTTTTTGGGAGCCGACAACATAAAAAGCCGTTTTTGCGTCAATCCACTCGCCTTTTGGCGCTTCCCAGCTGGTTTTCCCCATGTCTTGTACGTACAGGGCCGTTACTTTGCGAGCCTGCTCAGGTTTAAGATAGATATCAAACATTTCCATCAGGTCGCAAAAGTATTCCGGTGCTGGCTGTGTAGCAAAATGAATTTGTGCTTTGGGACCCGGATAATCGGCGAGGGTCATGCCATCCAGGCTGCATGCGGTTTCACGCGTAATTTCTATAGCCGCTGTATTTTGTGCGGCTTGCTGACCACAGGCAGCCAGCAGAACAGCCGCCAGCAGCCAAGTGTGGCGCGAGTTAAATAGCATTGTTGTCATAAATTTCATCGTTTAAATCTCCAAAGGGCAATCGAAAGTGGTGCTGCAATCCATAGCAGCATGATGCCGCCCAGTAACCATGGGCTGGCCAATTCTTCTGGAAAGACCGTCGCCATGCCATACAGAGTACGTACATCTTCCAGGCTAAAAATATTCAATACGCGAAACACATCCGCAGGGTTGAGTAATAGCAGATACGGAAAGATTGCACCGCCATAGTGCCCACCCGTTGCAACTAACGCGCCGAGTAATAGCAAGTCAAACACCAGAACAAAGAAAAACCACAAAGCAATGGCCAGACCGGAGGCCCCGGCACGGTCAGTGGCAAATACTGAGATCATCACGGCCAGGCTGAGAAAAGTCATGCCGAGCAGCACCGAGCTTAGTATGAAGCCGCTGTAGTTCAGCAGCGCATACAAATCCAGCTGATTTGCCATGGCAAGGCCCGCTAAGCCGAAGCCCGCCACCGTAGAAAGGGCCAGCGCGGCGGATAGCCCTAAATATTTCCCCAGTATCAACTCCAGCCGGGTAATGGGCATGGTCAGCAATAAATCCAGCGAGCCGCGCTCGCGCTCGCCGACGATGGCATCAAAGCCTAGAATTAGGGCAATTAACGGGATGAGATAAATGACTAGACTAACTAGGCTGGCAATGGTGATTTCAATAGAGCGAAAGCCCACCGCACCTTGTTGCGCAGAACCAAAATAGGCAATCACCAGTGCGAAGGCTGCAAACACTACAGCAATGGCCAACACCCAGCGATTGCGAATGCGATCTCGAAATTCTTTTCCGGCAATCGTGCCGATTTGTGCGAATTCAATCATTATTCTGCCAGTCCAAAAAATACATCTTCTAAAGAAGGTTCTCGCACCTGCAGATCCTGCACGTCACCTATAGTCATGAGTCTTGTGAGTGCTTGCATCTTGGCTTCGCGCGGCAATTTCACCCATAGACGATCAAGTCGTGCCTCAATCGAAGCGACAGGCAGGCCGTCCAGCATCTGCGCCACCTGATCAACTGTTACCGTGCCGCCTATTTCCAGTATCAATGGCAGGTTCACTGTTTCGCGCAGTGCCTGCACGCTACCGCAGCTCTGGATTTTGCCATTTTTCATGATGGCCAGCCGATCCACGCGATCCTGAATGTCGGCAAGAATGTGCGAAGTAAGAATCATGGTAACACCCTGCGCCTGCAAATCGCGCAGTATGACAAAGAATTCGCGGATGGCTTCCGGATCGAGGCCGTTGGTCGGCTCGTCCAGAAATAACAGGCGCGGCTCACCCAGCAAAGCCTGCGCAAAGCCCAAGCGCTGGCGCATGCCCTTGGAGTACTCGCGCACGCGACGGTTTGCGGCATCGGCAAGGCCAACGCGCTCCAGCTTTGCTGCACATTGCTGCACGTCAGCGCCTTTTAATCTAGCAAAAAAGTGTAGCGTTTCCAAACCGGTAAGATTGTCATACAACGCCAGATTTTCTGGCAGATAACCGATTTTGCGCCGCACATTGCGGAAATTACGACCACTGACCGATTCACCATCAATGTTAATCTCGCCACTGCTCAATGGCAGCAGGCCCAGCATCATTTTGAACAGTGTACTTTTGCCAGCGCCATTATGCCCTATCAGGCCGAACAGTTCACCGGAGCGGATGTCGAGATCGACCCCATCCACCGCACGGATTGCACCGAAATACCGACTAACTCCTTGACCCTTAACGATAATATTTGCCAAGCCACTGCCTCCAGTCTGTGTGTTGCGGTGTTGTACGAGGGCTAGAGTCCACCACGCTCGGTGCACGTAACAAAGGAAATTGCCGGGCGATCAATCGCAAGCTTTGTACTGCTGGGCTGCCAAGCAGCAGCTTCATCATTGGGTGCTTCCAGGAAAGCCTGTCCACCATGTCATTGGCTTCGTAGGGGATATCGCCGCGGCTGTTACCATCACGATCCCAGCCTAGATAGTTGCTCCAATAGTTACCCTCTTTTACGCCCCAGGCTTCGTCACGCGAGGCAACATACTTCACCTGCTCATGATTGGCAATGAAGTCGTTGGTCTCAACAGAATTGCGTGTTGAGCCGGCTGACAGGTGAACACCGATCTGGTTATCTACCACCAGATTACCTCGCAGGGTAATGTATTCGGCATCGTAGATAAAAAAGCCACGCATATTGCCAGCAACAATGTTGTTCTCAATGACCGAATCCTGAATAGTACGCAGCATGATGCCGTGATCGGAGTTGCCCCAAGCAATGTTGTTGCGTACTTCCTGATTGCGTACTTCCATTAATGCTAACCCACCACGGTTGAGGTATGTCTCGTTATTCTCCCATACGTTATTGTATGAATTCATGTAATGGGTGCCATAGCGGCTGTGGTGCAAGCGATTCTTGCGAAATTGCGCGTGGTGGGAGACATCCACGTAGATGGCATCGCGCACAAAGCTGATATTGTTGCTGATAATTCTGGCGCCCTCGGTGTCGTAGAGTTGAATACCGTTACCGCGCTGGCTGGAATATAAATCGCGTTTACCTGTAATGTTGTTGTGCTCCACCACTACATTGTTGGCACCCTGTATCCACAGGCCAAACAAGTTGTAGGCGAGGTCACAGTTGCGGACTTGAGTTCGGTGTGCGCCTGGCTGGATATAGATACCTGCATTTTGCTTGCCCAAATCGCTGCCTGAGTTGGTGATAATGATGCCTTCAATCATTACATCGGGCGCGGTCACGCGGATGGTGTCGCCCAGCAGTCCGCCGGAAATGGTTGGTCGCCCCACGCCTTGCAGATGCAAGATCTTGTCTATTATCAGGTTTTCTTGATAGTTTCCACGTTCAATCAGAACGGTGTCGCCCGGCGCTGCCTGAGCGATGGTGTCGGCAATGCGCTGCCCTGGTGCTACACGCCACTCGGCAGCTTGCACGCTTAAAGCTGTGAGGCACAGACACACAAAGAAGAAAATATTAATGCGATAAAAAAACATCAGTCTCACATTTGCAGCAAGCCGAGCGCCTTCAACCCAACAAACAGCGCGGCGCCGACAAGCAGGTTTTTGAAAGAGACATAGCACAGCATGTCCATTACGCTAGCAGGGCGATAATGACGCTGCCACCAGGGGCCTTCTTTGATATAAGGCTTGGAGTACATACGAATCAAGACCTCAAACACACTCCAGCCCGCCCACCAGCCAATCACCGCACCGGCAGTCATCCTGCCCAACCCAGCCAGCACCCAGACTGCGCTCACCGCCAGTGCCAGAACAATGCCTATCGCCAGCACCCATTTATGATGCTGAAATCCACGCTGGCTCCATGGCCATAAGTGGTCCATCGTTTCATGCAGCAGCCAGGCGTGAGCTGAGTCCGCATAAGGCGGCAACAGATCTGGATCTAGATCAGAGGTGCTCATTCGTTGTTTCCTAACGTTTTTCTTCAGCGGGTAAAGGCATAATCGGGATATAGTGGCCATCTGCACCGACCGGTGTCAATGGCAGCCCAGCGCGTTCCCGGCGCTTGCGCTCCTGCGATAGCGGCGGGCAGGCATGTTCGTCATAATACATGACCATGCAATCCAGACATAGCATACATTCGCGCTGATCAATCTCTCCCTTCGGGTTAATCGCCAGAGAACCGCATCCTTTGGCACAAGCGCTGCAGGTGGTGCAAGCCGGTTTGCGCTTGAGTCCGAACCAGCGGAAAGTGGTAGGAATCGCCAGTGCAGCACCCAATGGACACAGATATTTGCAGAAAGGACGCTCTGTGAATATAGACAAACCGAGCAAAGCTGCAACGAACAAGGTATAAGGCCAGGCGCGATTGAACATGCCGACCAGAAAGGTGGTCTTGAATGGTTCAACTTCCGCCAGTTTTTCTGCGAGCCCCATGGAGAAAAACGACACTGTCAGCAATCCATAGAAGATCGCGTATTTCAGCCATTTCAGCTTGTGATGGATACGCTCTGGCAGCAGGAACTGGAAGCGCTTGAGGCCGACCCATCCGCCAATTTTGTACAACAGTTCGGATAGCGAGCCAAACGGGCACAGCCAGCCACAGAACAAGCCGCGCCCCCAGATAAACACTGTGATGATGATGAACCACCAAAAGATAAAGATGAACGGGTCTGTGAGAAAGAGTTCCCATTCCCAATGAAACAGCAAGGCGTGGAACCAGGTCAGGACTTGCGTGATAGAGGGCTGAGCCATCATGGCGAAACCGACAAAACCGATGCTGGCAATCCAGCCGAAGTACTTGAAGCTGTCAACCCAGTGCTTATTCTTACGTGTACAGCGCCGCACCAGCCAGTCGCGTTTTGCATATACCGTACCAATCAATAGCAACAGTGCCGTAAAGGCAACGATTCCTAAAGTCTTGTCCTTCCAGATATGTAGCCAGGTTGGATCCGGCACGATGATGACCGGGCGACCACCCTGCAAATAAGCATCCGGCAGCCAGGATTCGGCGTCGAAGCTGGTAAACGTCCTGTGCCCGGTGGTCTTGTCCATTTTGTTTGCCAGAAACACCAGCTTCCAAGGATAAGCTGCCGAGAAACTCTTGGAACGGATAATGAAGATGGCTGATTCGTTGAAATCCGGCGCGCCCGCCACCTCGATTCCATACAGGTTGAGATAATCCAGGTCGCGGAAAGTGAAGGTGTCCATTTCCTGCGCCACCTGGATGCGGTCGTAGATGCCACCGCGCACGAAGCCAGAGCCCTTAAATGATTCGCCGCCGCCCGTACGGATAATAAAAATAGCGTGCTCGTCTGGCTTAAGGCGCGCCATCAGGCTTTCATAATTGCTTTTACCAAGAATCGCACGGCCTAACGTTGGCTGGTTCAGATAGCCAAACCACAAATCAAGGTAAGGCGTGCCTGTGGCATCGAGGCCGACATCTTCGCGCTTGACCAGCAAACGTTGTACGCCGCCCTCAGCAACCAGATCGTCCCAGGTTGATAATTTGGCAAGTTCGGTAAATTTCGCCTGAGGCCGTATGGTAGGTTTCAGAATGCCCACCTGTCTGGCAATCTGAACGCCGCAGCGCATCATCACCTGATTTTGGGCGACCACCGTCACGGTAGCACCGGTGATGGCATCCAGACCGATATAGCTCTGCCCCTCACGCGGCATGCCGATTTCGATCTTATCACCGACGAACTTGCCTACGTATTGCTTGATGAATTTGGTCAACTCGCCCTCTGGAATCCCCAGCAGGAGAATCGGCTCGCTATGACGCAGGACTTTGGCACCAGTAATAATGCCCTTGGTGTCCATGCCAATCAAGGTGACCACCGGCTTGCCGGAATAAGCAGGAATATCCACGATGTCTGTGGACAGGAACACGTAACCAATCAGCTCACGCTCATCATCCTCACCGTGATGACTGCCCTTTTCTTGAGAGTCACCATTTTTTTCATGGTCACCAATCTCGCCATGATCGCCATTTTTGCTACGATAAGCCTCGACATAAGCAGGCTTTCCCTTGCGCTCCGAAAAACTATCGGCACCAGCAATAACATCACCACAAGGGACGTAGGCACATAAATCGGGATCTGTGGAAAGTTTTACTGGCAGCGGCGCCTCATAGGCATTGCCGTATGCAGCCGATGCAAGCACCAGCAGCAGCGCACTTATTCCACCGCGCACAGGATTCAACAAACGCATAAAGCTACCACCAACTTTTATAAGGTAAAAAGGGGAGGCTAGGCCTCCCCCAGGATGATGCCATTAACGCTAAACTATGCTTCCACGAACATCCGTGAACGCATTTCCAGATGCAATGCATGGCAGAAATGCGAGCAATAACACCAGTACACACCTGGCTTCTCTGCTTTAAAGGTTACTGACTTGGTTTCCTGTGGATTTACGATAAAGTTGATGTTGTACTTTTCAATCGCAAAACCGTGGGTCAGATCTTCCACCTTGTCCAGATTGGTCAGGATAATTGTCACTTCGTCACCGACTTTTACTTTAAAGTCACTCAGAGAAAAAGCTGGCGCCATGCTGGTAATTTTCACAGTCACTTTATTACCGTTGCGGAAAACTCCGGCATCTTTGGGGTCCTTCACCGCATTGGGGAATTCGTCCAGATTGTAAACCTGACGTGGCTTGAGAAGATCGCGTTTGACGATGATGAAATCGTGCGGCTCGGGGCGTACCGGGTGCTCAGAAGCCAGCACCATCTTGTCGCCGGAAATATCAATCAATTGCTCGTTCTCAGGGTGCAGCGGCCCAACCGGCAGGAAGCGATCCTTGGAGAACTTGCAGCCCACCGCCAGCCATTTGCCATCCGCCTGCATGGTTTCAGACATAGAGGCGTTCAGGTGACCCGGCTGGTATTGCACGTCAATACGGTCGACCACGTACTTGGCGTTCTTATCACCTTTGTAGAACTTAATGGCGTCTTCCAGATTCCATTTTACCACCTGGCTATCTAAAAACAGCGTGGTATAAGCATTACCGCGGCCATCGAATGCGGTGTGTAGCGGGCCTAGGCCGAGTTCGACTTCAGCAACGACTACTTCATTGATGTTTTTCAGCTCGCCATCAAACCATTTCAATACTAGACTAAGGTCAATGATCGTACCGGTTGGCGACAATTTACCTGCACAGATGAAGTACTTACCATCTGGTGAGGCGTTAACGCCATGTGGGTTCTTTGGCACTGGTACATAGGCAGTCAGTGCTGTTTTAGGGTCTTTATTTGCATCAGGTGTGCCATCAACTACAGGCACTTTAGAATCACCATAGTGCTTGAACTTACCATCCTTCACAGCCTGCTCGATGCGTGCAATGTTGAAGAACAGGCAGGCGTCTTTCTCTGCGCTCATCATGTCCACGTACTTTATACCACCTTCAGTGTTGTACTGGTTGGTAGCGGCAAGCTTCCCGTCATATGATGAGGCAGTCAGGTCGCAATTGCCATGAATCTCCACCTGCCAGCGCACTTCCATGGTTTCGGCATCCACACAACTGAACAGTGCATGGTATTTTTCCGGGTTTTCCATGTCGTGGCCATCGTTGGGCAACGGTGCTGCAAATTCAGCACCGCAGAAAACGCGCGTGGTGTAATTAATACTTTGGTCTACCGGGTCACGCTTATCTGGGAAAATGCCGTGAAAGCCCTGGATATTAGGAATCTCAGTAATCTTGTCGCATTCGAATGTATCCAGACGCATACGCGCGATACGGCAGTTGATTTTGTCGTTTACCCAGGCATACTTGCCATCGTAAGTGCCGTCTTTATAGGAGCCATGCACGTGGTGGGTATCAGCCACATGGTATTTCAGGCTGCCGTCAGCCTTGGTGCCCATGATGGCTTTAGATTCATTGGTGATGCCCCAGCCCACCAGCGCATCAGGATTAAACACTGGAATACGATGAATTTCGCGCCCAGAAGGTAAACCCAACACGCGCACATCGCCGGTATGACCACCGCTCCATAAGCCATAATAGGAATCAAGTGTGCCAGGTGCTACCTCATGTGCACCTCCAGCTGCACCATGCGCACTCGCATCGCTGGCAGTGGATGCGCCTTCTTTTTTGCAGCCGACCAATCCAGCTGAGAGAAAAGTCCCCGCGACGCCCACTGCTGCAGCCGTGTTCAGGAATTTCCGGCGCTCGAGATCAGGTGGTGTATCAATCTTTGGGGTATTGTCGGATGACATGTTCATTCTCCTTAAGATATTTTATTCTTCCCTTATGTAGGGGGTGCGACATTGTGTCGCATCCGAACTATACACTAAATATGGGTTGTTGCTACTAGCCGAAAGAACTAGTTCTTTTGCAGTTGCTTTCCTAACCTTCTGGAAAATAGGCATACTATTTCTATAGGCCTAATCTTGCATTATGTAATTAATGTAGGAGAGGAATGATGGCGACACAACAATATAAAGCCTGGTCAGTGGTGGTGTTGAGCACACTGGCGTTTACCGTGTGTTTCATGATCTGGATGATGTTTGCAGTGATCGGCATTCCGATCAAGGAAACGCTCGGCCTGAATGAAACAGAATTCGGCATTCTGATTGCAACCCCCGTACTCACAGGTTCGCTGATCCGATTGCCGCTTGGCATGTGGACTGACAAATTTGGTGGGCGCATCGTGTTCTTTGTCCTGATGCTGTCGACGGTGATTCCGATTTATCTCATTTCCCAATGTACTCAGTATTGGCAGTTCTTAGTGACGGGGTTATTTGTGGGAGTGGCTGGCGGTTCATTTACCGTGGGAATTTCTTACTGCGCGCGCTGGTTTCCTAAAAACCAGCAAGGGCTGGCGATGGGTATCTTTGGGGCCGGCAACACGGGCGCCGCGGTCACCAAACTGGTCGCCCCGTTGATCGTAGTGGCCTATGGCTGGGCCATGGTGCCGCAGATCTATGCAGTATTAATGACAGTAACAGCGCTACTGTTCTGGTTTTTTACCTATAGCGACCCTGCACACAAGGCGGGCAAAACAATCACCGTGCGTGAGCAGCTGGCGGTGCTTAAAGATCCCAAAGTGTGGAAGTACAGCCAGTATTATTCCATTGTGTTTGGCGGCTATGTGGCGCTGGCGCTATGGATGACCAAGTACTACATCGGTGAGTATGGTTTTGACCTCAAAACCGCAGCACTGATGGCGGCAGCATTTAGTATTCCCGGCGGTGTACTGCGTGCGGTAGGCGGCTATTTTTCAGATAAATTTGGCGCACATACCGTGACCTGGTGGGTGTTGTGGGTATCGCTGATATGCCTGTTTTTCCTCTCATATCCGCAAACTGACGTTTCCATCATGACTGTGAAAGGGCCGCAAACCTTCCATATCGGGCTGAACGCAACGCTGTTCACCATCATCATGTTCACTATCGGTATTGCGTTTGCGATTGGCAAGGCTTCGGTATTCAAGTACATCTCGGATGAATATCCACACAATATCGGGGTAATTTCAGGCGTAGTGGGCATGGCCGGTGGATTAGGCGGGTTTTTTCTGCCGATCATGTTCGGCGCGCTGGTAGATTTAACCGGTGTGCGCTCATCCGCCTTCATGCTGATGTTCGGCATTATCTGGGTATCGCTGATTTGGATGTACTGGACTGAGGTGCGTCCAGTCAAAATAGGCCGCCATCATGAGCGTCAGGTTGCAAAACAAGCTGTACCAATCTAAGCCGTATCAATTAGGGAGAGTTACATGTCAACCAATATCGAAATCTGGAACGTTGAAGACAACCGCTTTTGGGAATCCACGGGTAAGAAAATCGCTTACCGTAATTTGTGGATTTCCGTGCCGGCATTGCTGTGCGGCTTCGCCGTGTGGCTGATGTGGGGCATTATCACCGTGCAGATGCACAATCTGGGTTTTCCGTTCAGTAAGGAGGAACTGTTCACGCTGACTGCGATTTCTGGCTTGGCTGGTGCCACCATGCGCATCCCGGCCTCGTTCTTCATCCGGCTAGCGGGCGGGCGCAATACCATCTTCCTCACCACCGCCATGCTGCTGACCCCGGCCATCGGCACCGGCATCGCGTTGCAGCATCCGGAGTGGCCGCTGTGGGTATTCCAGTTGATGGCGCTGTGGTCGGGCGTAGGTGGTGGCAATTTCGCCAGCTCGATGTCGAATATCAGCACCTTCTTCCCCAAGCGTCTACAGGGCACTGCGCTGGGCATCAACGCGGGGCTGGGCAATTTCGGGGTGACCACCATGCAGATTCTGATCCCGCTGGTGATGACTGCTGGCATTTTCGGCACGTTGGGTGGTGAACCAAAAATTCTGGTTGATACCAGTGGTTGGATATTTGGCAAAATTCCCGCTGGTACGCCCACCTACATTCAGAATGCTGGCTTTGCGTGGGCACTGTCCCTGATCCCACTGGCGGCAATATGCTGGTTCGGCATGAACAATTTACTGCCGATTTCTCCAGATGCCGGGGAAACCTTGCTGGCCTACATCAAGATTACCTGGCTTTATACATTGGCATTCATCCCGGCCATCGCAGGCTTATATCTTTATCTCCCTGCGCCGACTGGGCTGGGGCTGCTTAACATGTGGGTCGCCATGCCGCTGATTATTATGACGACATTGCTGGTGATGAGGCTGGCAGCGTTCGGCACCATGAAAGAGAACATTGCGAAGCAGTTTGCGATTTTCAAAAACAAGCACACTTGGTCGATGACGGCGCTCTACCTAGTGACTTTCGGCTCTTTCATCGGCTTTTCAATGGCGCTGCCACTTTCTATTACCGTTATTTTTGGGGATCAGCACCTGTTCGATGCGGCCACGCAAACATGGTCACACGTTAAGAATCCAGCCGCGCCATCCGCACTAACCTATGCATGGATTGGGCCATTTGTCGGTGCGCTGATTCGTCCGGTGGGTGGCTGGATCTCTGACAAAGTAGGCGGCTCAATTGTGACGCAGATTATCTCTGCAGTGATGGTAGCTGCTTCAGCTTATGCAGGCTACATCATGATGCAGGCCTATCATTCCGCCACGCCAGAGATTTTCTTTACCGAGTTTCTGGTCACATTTGTGGTGTTGTTCGCTGCGACTGGTATCGGCAACGGATCCACGTTCCGCACCGTCGGTGTCATCTTCGACCGCACTCAGGCAGGCCCTGTATTGGGCTGGACCTCTGCAGTGGCAGCCTACGGCTCATTCATCGCTCCTGAAGTGATTAAGGGACAAATCAAGGCGGGGACGCCAGAGATGGCTATGTATGGCTTTGCCGTGTTCTATGCACTGTGTTTGATATTGAACTGGTGGTTCTACCTGCGAGCAGGTAGCGAAATTAAGAACCCTTAAGCCAGTAAAAACGAATTAAGCCCTACGGATAACAAGGAGTCAAAACATGAGTCACTTTCTGGATAGATTGAAATTCTTTGATAAAGTCAAAGAGACATTTTCTAACGATCATGGCATCGTTACCAATGAAGACAGGCAGTGGGAAGATGTGTATCGTCACCGCTGGCAACATGACAAAGTAGTGCGTTCCACCCATGGTGTGAACTGCACCGGTGGCTGCTCATGGAAAATCTTTGTGAAGAATGGTTTAGTCTCCTTCGAGATGCAGCAGACTGATTATCCACGTACCCGCGATGATTTGCCAGACCATGAGCCACGCGGCTGTCAGCGCGGCGCTTCATTCTCTTGGTATCTGTATAGCCCTCATCGCATCAAACATCCGTTGGTACGCGGCCGCTTGATTGATTTGTATCGCGCAGAGCGTAAAACAGGCAAAGACCCGGTGGATGCATGGGCAGCTATTCAGGCTGATGAGCAAAAACGTAAATCCTATACCGCTGTACGTGGTTTGGGTGGCTTTGTGCGGACTTCATGGGATGAAGTGAACGAAATCATCGCTGCTGCCAATGTGTACACCATCAAAAAGTGGGGACCAGACCGAATTTTCGGTTTCTCACCGATTCCTGCCATGTCGATGATTTCTTACGCCGCAGGCTCCCGATACCTCTCCCTGATCGGTGCGGCCTGCGGCTCTTTCTATGACTGGTACTGCGATTTGCCTGCCGCCAGTCCACAAACCTGGGGCGAGCAGACAGACGTGCCTGAAGCGGCTGACTGGTATAACTCGACCTACATCATTATTACCGGCGCAAATCTGCCGATGACACGTACGCCTGATGCACACTTTGCGTCTGAAGTCAGATATAAAGGCGCAAAAATCGTGGCGATGGCGCCGGATTATGCCGAGTTCTGCAAGTTCTCCGATTTATGGATGCCAATTAAACAAGGTACTGACTCCGCGGCCTTCCTGGCCATGGGACATGTGGCACTGAAAGAGTTCCACATCCAGAATCAGGATCCATACTTCCAGGAATACGCGCGTAAATATACCGATATGCCGATGCAGGTGATGCTTCGTAGACAGGGTGACGCCTATGTGTCTGACCGTTTCTTACGAGCCTCAGATTTTGATGGCGCGTTAGGCGAAACCAATAATCCGGACTGGAAAACCATTGTTTTTGACGAGAAAATTAACGCATTTGTCGCACCTAACGGTTCAATAGGCTTTCGCTGGGGCGAAGAAGGAAAGTGGAATCTACTGGAGAAAACCGGTGCAAATCAGCAGGAAATACTGGCTCAGTTGACATGCATTGATGCGCGTGATGATGTGGTTTCCGTCGGTTTCCCGCATTTCACTCAAGGCGAAGATAATCTGTTATACCGCAATGTGCCGGTACGCAAAGTCAAATTAGCCAATGGTGAAGTAGCATTGGTGGCTACCGTGTTTGACTTGCAAATCGCCCAATACGGCATCGATCGTGGTTTGGGTGGGGCAAACGTGGCTAAAGACTATAACGATGCCGATGTGGCTTATACGCCAGCATGGGCGGAAAAAGTCACGGGCGTGAAAGCCGCTGATATCGAACGTACCGGCCGTGAATTTGCCTACAATGCTTCCAAAACCAAGGGTAAATCCATGGTGATTATGGGCGCGGCGATTAACCACTGGTACCACAACGATCTTTCCTACCGTTCGATTATGAACCTGCTGCATATGTGCGGCTGCGTAGGGCAAACCGGCGGCGGCTGGGCGCATTATGTGGGTCAGGAAAAACTGCGCCCACAAGCAGGCTGGGCACCGATTGCCTTCGCTCTGGATTGGCACCGTCCGCCACGCCACACCAACTCGACTTCGTACTGGTATTTCCACACCGACCAGTGGCGTTATGAAACGCTGAATGCCGATAGTTTGTTATCGCCTGCAGGTAAAGGCAAAAACCGCGGCAATTCCATTGCCGATTACAACGTCAAGGCGGCACGCATGGGCTGGCTGCCATCCATGCCAAACTTTAATCGCAGCTCAATAGAATTGGCCGAAGATGCCTTCAAGAATGGTGCAACGGACGAAGCTTCCGTAGCTAAGTACGTGGCCGGGAAATTGAAATCTGGTGAACTGGATGTGGCGTATGCTGACCCGGACAATCCGGTCAACTGGCCGCGTAATCTGTTTGTCTGGCGCGCTAATCTGATTGGTACTTCTGCCAAGGGGCACGAGTATTTCCTTAAACACTTACTCGGGGCACAAAACGGTGTGTTGCAGGAATCCGGTGCCGGACGTGGCAACAAAGAAGTGAAATGGCATGAAGATGCGCCAATCGGTAAGTTGGATTTGATGGTGGATATCAACTTCCGCCTCAATTCGACCGGTGCCTATTCAGACATTATTTTGCCGACCGCGACCTGGTATGAGAAGAACGACCTCAATACTACCGACATGCACCCGTTCATTCATCCGCTATCAGAGGCTGTGTCACCGGGCTGGGAATCCAAATCTGACTGGCAGATATTCAAAACCATTGCCAAGGCTTTTGCGCCTCTGGCTGAAAAGCACCTGGGCACCAAGAAAGAAGTGGTGGCCCTGCCGATGCAGCATGACTCAGCCGCAGAGCTGGCGCAACCTTTCGGTGAAGTGAAAAACTGGAAAGAGGGTGATTGCGAGCCGATCCCAGGCAAGACCATGGCAATTATCAAACTGGTCGAGCGCACTTATGGTGATACTTACCGTAAGTTCATTGCACTAGGCCCGTTGATGACCAAGCTTGGCAATAACATCAAAGGCATTGATTGGAATACTGATCAAGAGTACGCAGAACTCAAAAAACATAACAGCACCGTGAAAGAGCCTGGCGTTTCGTTCGGCATGCCTTCGCTGGCGGAAGATATTGAGGTATGCGACTCAGTGATGCGCATGGCACCAGAAACCAATGGTGAAGTTGCGCATAAATCATGGAGTGCTTTATCTAAGAAAACAGGCATGGATCACCACCATCTATATGCTGGCCGTCATGAGGACAAGTTCACCTTCAGAGACATTCAGGCGCAGCCGCGCAAAATCATTACTGCGCCAACCTGGTCTGGCATTGAATCTGAGCACGTGTCTTACACTGCAGGCTATACCAATGTTCATGAGCATATCCCATTCCGCACACTGACCGGTCGTGCACATTTCTACCAGGATCATGAATGGATGCTGGACTTTGGCGAAGGCTTCTGCACCTACAAACCGATGGTGGATTTGGGCGAATTGAATGCACTTCCCAAGAGTGTAACTTCCAAACCGCATCTGGAGTTGAACTGGATCACGCCACACTCTAAATGGGGAATCCACTCTTCTTACCAGGATACTTTGCGCATGCTGACACTGTTCCGTGGTGGTCCTTATGTCTGGCTGGCTGAGGACGATGCTAAATCCATCGGGATTGAGGACAACGACTGGGTTGAAGCGTTAAATCATAACGGTGCAACCGTGGCGCGTGCGGTGGTTTCACAGCGTATTCCACGCGGCATGGCTATGATGTACCACGCACAGGAGAAGAATGTGAACGTGCCGGGCTCGCCGAGTACAGGCAAACGCGGTGGTATTTTGAATTCGGTGACGCGCGTGATTATGAAGCCGACCAATATGATCGGCGGTTATGCGCAGCTCTCTTACGGCTTTAATTACTACGGCACGGTAGGCTGTCAGCGCGACACCATGGTGGCGTTACACAAGATAGCAGATAAAGATGTGGATTGGCTGGAACGTCCGCTCACGCCAGAACGTGAAGCGCAACTCAACCCCGTCGGCATCGGCGCAAAGTAAATAGGGCATAAGGAGAACATCATGAAAGTACGCGCACAATTCGCCTTTGTCTTTAATCTGGACAAATGCATCGGCTGTCACACCTGCTCTGTCACCTGTAAGAACGTGTGGACAAATAGAAAGGGCATGGAATACGCCTGGTTCAATAATGTTGAATCAAAACCTGGCATCGGTTACCCAAAACAGTGGGAAAACCAGGAAGTCTGGAAAGGCGGCTGGGAGCTTAAAAACGGCAAGCTGGAACTAAAATCCGGTAGCCGCACTTCCAAACTGCTCAATATTTTTGCTAACCCGGACATGCCGGAAATAGACGACTATTATGAGCCGTTTACTTACAACTACGCGCATCTGCAAAATGCGCCGTTGTCAGAAGCTACTCCAACGGCACGCCCGATTTCGCAGATCACCGGCGAAAGCATGGAGAAAATCAAATGGGGGCCAAACTGGGAAGATGACTTGGCAGGCGAATTTCACAAACGCAGTAAGGACAAGAATCTGGATAATATCCAGAAAGAAATGTACGGTCAGTTTGAGAATACGTTCCATATGTATCTGCCGCGCATCTGCAACCACTGCCTGAATGCCTCCTGTGTCGCAGCCTGCCCGTCAGGTTCTATCTATAAACGTGAAGAAGACGGCATCGTACTGGTAGATCAGGACAAATGCCGTGGCTGGCGCATGTGCGTGAGTTCATGTCCATATAAAAAAGTGTTCTATAACTGGGAGTCAGGCAAAGCTGAGAAGTGTATCGGCTGCTACCCCCGCGTTGAGTCTGGTATGCCTACTGTGTGTTCAGAGTCTTGTGTAGGCCGCATCCGTTACAACGGCATCATGCTGTACGATGCCGACCGTATCGAAGAGCTTGCAAGTATCGAAAATGAGCAGGACTTGTACGAAGCACAGTGCAACATTTTCCTTGATCCGAACGACCCTAAAGTGATTGCAGCGGCCCGCCTCGAGGGCATCAACGAAGACTGGCTGGATGCGGCACGCAATTCTCCGATATGGAAAATGGCCATGGACTGGAAGATCGCATTCCCGATGCACCCCGAGTTTCGTACCTTGCCGATGGTGTGGTATGTGCCGCCGCTTTCGCCGGTGCAATCGCAGATCGATCAGGGTAATTTGCCAGTCGGTCCGGACGGCGCGATTCCAGTTGCAGGCACCATGCGCTTACCGGTGCAATATCTTGCCAATTTGCTCACGGCAGGTAAAACCGAGCCTGTGGAGAGTGCGTTGAATCGACTGATCGCGATGCGTAGTTATCAACGTTCCGTGCATGTGGAAGGCAAAGCGGATACCCGCGCGCTGGAGGCAGCTGGCATTACGGAAGCGCAGGCGATAGAAATGTATCGTTACCTCGCGATTGCCAATTACGAAGACCGTTTTGTAATTCCTACCGGCCATACAGAAGAAACGCTGGATGATGCCTTTGGCTTCCAGGGACAAAATGGCTTCAGTTTTGGCAATGACAGTTCGCATGGGGTTTCAAAAATTACGTTATTCCCGCGCCGCCGCAAAGAGACGGTTGAACCTAAAGAGCTTGCCCCAACCCGGGATAATCAATAGGAGAACATGATGCAAGTGTATAAATTATTATCCGCGCTGCTGGAATACCCGAGTCAGGATTTGCTCGATCATTTACCTGAACTGCAAACTTTTGTTGCGCAGAACGTCGATATTGACAAGGCTGAACGTGAAGCTTTAAGCGGTTTTTTAAGCCACCTTTCCAGTTTTCCGCTCACAGAATTACAGGCGGATTACGTAAAAACCTTTGACATGACGGCAGAGCATAGCCTGCATCTGACACACCATCTGTTTGGTGATGACAAAAACCGCGGTCCTGCGCTGATCGATTTGGGCGAGTTGTACAAAGACTATGGCGTTGAAGTGGTGACCAATGAATTGCCTGATTACTTGCCACTGGTGCTGGAGTTTACCGCCTATCTGGATGACAGCGAAGCGACTGTATTTTTGTCAGACGCCAAAAAAGTGCTGAGTGTGCTGACAGAGAACCTGACTAAAGCAGAAAGCCCATATGCCGCGCTGCTTTCTATTGTCGAAGGTCGTGCAACATTGACCAAACTGGCTGCTTAAAGGAGAGCAAAATGAACCTACATAATTTTCTTTATGGTGTTTACCCTTATATCGCGTTGAGTGTATTCTTGCTGGGTAGCTGGTTGCGTTTTGACCGCGAGCAATATACTTGGAAAAGCGATTCCAGCCAGCTGCTTTCTAAGGCCAATATGCGGTTGGGTAGCAACCTGTTTCATGTCGGCATTATTGCCATATTCTTTGGCCATGCGGTGGGCTTGCTAACACCACATAGCTGGTTTCAAGCCTTGGGAGTTTCAGATATGGCGCACCAGATGGTTGCCATTTGGGCAGGGTCAATTTTTGGCATCATGTGCTTAATTGGCGGTACCATATTGTGGGTGCGCCGCATGTTTAATGCGCGTGTGTCTGCTGCGAGCCGCGGCTCAGACAAATTCATACTGACTTGGCTGCTGATTACCTTGCTGCTTGGGCTTTCTACCATTCCGGTATCTATCGGCCATGCTAACCATAACAACCCTGGTGTGATGATCGCGCTGGCAGAATGGGTGCAGAGCATTATTTATCTTCGCCCCAACCCTGCTTTGTTGGAGAGCGTAGATACTATTTTCAAAGTGCATCTGTTCTTTGGCATGACGGTGTTCCTGGTGTTTCCGTTCACGCGTATGGTGCACGTCTGGAGCGCGCCATTCGG
This sequence comes from Pseudomonadota bacterium, assembly GCA_029563075.1. Taxonomy (GTDB): domain Bacteria; phylum Pseudomonadota; class Gammaproteobacteria; order Burkholderiales; family Methylophilaceae; genus Methylotenera_A. The sequence continues at coordinate 4,886 of JAKQTN010000033.1, read as the reverse complement.
TTACGTTGGACGGCCTTACCAAGTCGTGCGCAGCAAACGTTTCCGTTAACGAGCGTTGCAAACATGCGTGATGTTTCGAAATTTCTAACCGGGTTCAAGCGTTTCCAGCAGAGCTATCTGGGCGAACAGCATGATTTGTTCAGTCAGTTGATTCAGCAAGGCCAGCATCCGCGCGCGCTGATGATTGCCTGCTGTGATTCTCGCTGCGACCCGGCCTTGCTGACAGATTGCGATCCTGGTGATATGTTCGTGGTGCGCAACGTGGCTAACCTGGTTCCGCCGCATGTGCAGGCAACGTACTTTGCTGCCACGACTTCAGCCATCGCGTTTGCGGTCCATAATTTAGAGGTCGAACACATCATTGTAATGGGGCACGCGCAGTGCGGCGGCATCCGCGCCCTGATGGAGCATAAAACACCGACCTGTAATGAAGAAGAATTGATTGCCAAGTGGTTAGGCATTGCCGAAGATGCGCGCCAGCAGGTGCTGCATGAGTTTCAAGACAAGCCGATGCAGATACTGACGCACACTTGCGAGCAGTCTGCCATTTTGGTTTCTCTTGAAAACCTGATGTCTTATCCCTGGATCAGCAGCCGTGTGCATCAAGGTAAATTGGCATTACATGGCTGGTATTTTGATATGCAAACCGGTGAGTTGTATGAGTATCGGCCTGAAAGCGGTGCTTTTGAAGTGATTGTCGATAATCAGGAAGTGGCAATATGAAGCATGCCGATAAAGCAAATTACGCCGCCTGATTAATTAATTTGACAATTAAGTATTTTTATAAAATTGAGATTTCTCTTGAAGCAAAGGACATAACAATGAATCGTCGATTAAAAATTTCTGTATTTTCAGCCTTGTTGGCAATGAGCAGCTTGTCTGCTGTGGCCGAAGAGGCCGCCAAGGCCGCGCCAGAAACGCTGCTGGAAGCCATCCAGCAAGGTAAACCGATGACCAGCTTCAGGTTGCGTTACGAGAACGTGGATCAGGAAGGTTATCAATCCACGGCAGCAACAGCACCCAAACTTAAAACGGGCGAAGCCTTTACTTTACGCAGCTTAATCGGCTGGCAGACTGCGTCGTTCAAGAACTTCAGTTTTGGTGTGCAGTTGACGGATGTGCACGAATTCACCGATGATTTTAACGATAGGCGCGATAACCAGCCGGAACACAACAACGGAACCGGAAGCCCCAGCTTGGATAAACGTCAATATCCCAACATCGTCGATCCTGGTTATACCGACATCAATCAACTATATGTGGACTGGACCGGCATCAATAACACGAAGTTACGTTTGGGCCGTCAACAGCTTAATCTCGACAATGTACGCTTTATTGGCGACATTGGTTTTAGGCAAAACATGCAAGTGTTTGATGGCATCTCCGTACTCAATAAAAGCATTCCCAATACCGAGATCTTTGCCGCGCATTTTGGCAAAGTGCGGCAGATCACCACCAAGCTGCGCGATGGCAATATCGACATCCTCAATGCCAAGTACAAAATTTCCCCCACCGAATCACTAATTGGCTACGGTTATTTCATTGACGTCGAAAATCTGGGGCAAAACAGTGGCAATCCAACTGCTGTGGGTACCGCAGCACAAGGCGGCAACGGCCTAGGTGGCAGTAGTGACATTCCTGCTTCGCCAACTAATATCAACCCCAATCAAACCGATGCCAGCAGCAAGACCTTTGGTTTGCGCTTAGACGGTACGCGAAAAATCAACGATAACTGGAAAGTGCTATATACCGCGGAATATGCCAAACAGGATGACTATCGAGGTGGCAACTCGCTGATTGATGCACACTACTTCAAGCTGGGGGGTGGCGCGGGTTATGGCAACTGGTCTTTACGCATAGATCACGAAAAACTCTCTAGCAATGACGGCAAATATGCCTTCCAGACGCCTTTGGGCACTAACCATCTGTTTCAGGGCTGGGCGGATGTGTTTTTAGTGACACCGAGACAAGGGATGGAAGACACGTTCATCACTCTTTCGGGCAGCATCATGAAAGCCAAGTTATATGCCGAGTATCATGTGTTGAAATCTGATGAGAACTTTCAATCGCTGGGCGGAAGGCTGAGGGACAAATACGGTACAGAGTTTGATGCCAGCGTACTCTACCCCTTTACCGATAAAATCAATGGCAAAATCGAATACGCCAACTATAGGGAAAGTGATGTGTATGGCGTCACTCTACAAAATGCTGCACGCAAAGGTGATAAGGAAATGTTCTGGATTACGGGAATGTATACATTTTAGCTGACAATCATGCACCATAATCCTCATCCATCCGCGTTAATTGATCGCTTCGGCCGCAAGGTGGATTATGTCCGCCTGTCGATTACGGATCGCTGTGATTTTCGCTGTGTGTACTGTATGTCTGAAGATGTACAGTTTTTGCCGCGAGATGAAGTGCTGACGCTGGAAGAATGTTCGCGTATAGTCAAGGCATTCGTCTCGCTTGGGGTAAAAAAGGTACGCATTACCGGTGGAGAGCCGCTGGTGCGCAAAGACGCGCTCTGGCTTTTTAATAAGATAAGTCGGCTGCCGGGCTTAAATGAGCTAGTCATTACCACTAACGGCTCGCAGCTGGAACATCAGGCGCTGGTGCTTAAGCAGGCCGGTGTACGCCGTATCAACATCAGTCTGGATAGCCTGGATGCAGCACGTTTCCGTAAAATTACCCGTGTAGGCGACCTCGACAAAGTATTGCGTGGAATCGCCGCTGCCAAGCAGGCTGGTTTTGAAAAAATCAAACTCAATACCTTATTGATGCATGGTATCAATGATGATGAAGCGCTGCCCTTGGTGGCATTTGCGATAGAGCAGGGCATTGATATTTCATTTATTGAAGAAATGCCGCTTGGATCAGTACATTATCATCGTAATTCGAGCTATGTGAGCAATGAGGACACATTAAAACTGCTAAGAGCGCGTTACGATTTAATTAACAGCGTAGAAAGCACCGGCGGCCCTGCACGTTACTGGCGTATTCCTAACACCAAGACAAAAATTGGCTTCATCTCGCCGCACAGCCATAACTTCTGCGAATCCTGCAACCGGGTGCGAATCAGCAGCAAAGGTGAACTCTTCCCTTGCCTAGGCCATGAAAATAAAGTGGATTTAATTCCTGTTCTAAGAGATTTTCCACACAACGACAGGCCGCTTATAGAGGCTATCATCGAGGGCATAAAAATCAAGCCTAAAGGCCATGATTTTGATATAAAGCGTGCCGAACCCGCAGTAATACGCTTTATGTCTTACACAGGTGGTTGATACAGAGCGTAGCTGCAAAACAAAAAGGCTAGACGCAACAAGCATCTAACCTTTTTATATTACTGCTATAATTGGTGCGCCCAAGATGATGAATCTGGGCACTGGGTAGAGGTTATTTTAGTGCCTTAATTGGCTCACCAACTCAGACAAAAACGAGAACTGGAATTGCATTGTTTATATTGACTGATAATTTTTAAAAGATTAATAACAGCAGACAATCAAGAACAGCATCTTCATAACAAAATAATTCTCATAAATAATTGAAAATCAACGACGGTAGTAATAAAACGGTCGTTCGTAGTATGGGTTCCAGTGAGGATAGTTCTGCCGATACTGCTGGCGAATCATTGTTTGCTCATACTCCTTTTGGATGCATTCTCGCCATTTGTCTGTGTTTTTTTCGAATCCCAGTTTTTCACAGGCTGGACCGTGTACCTGTATTTTATATTCCATCAGCTTTGTTGCCTGTTTCTGCTCGGCTACTGGATCCGATGCACATCCACCAAGCAATAATGCCATTAGACTTAACATGAAAATAGGATGTGTAACCATATAATCCTTCTAGCTAGACTTAAATATATAGTAAGTATTTAATATTGACAAAAAGTTCACTAATAATTATCCAGAAATCGACTTTGCCAATGAGTTTGCCTCTTGCGGAGCAAAGTGGGGTAATTTTTTGTAGTTGATCAAAAAACTTTATTTTCTTTGTTACCAGCTTATACCAAGCATTAGCCCCGCGCCTAAGTCGACGCTAGACTTGGTATCTCCAGCAGTTATATAAGACTGTAAGTTATAGGTTGAGTTAAATCTGTGAGAGTAATAAAGTGTATATTCACGAATGTTTGAGTTTTTTTTCCATGCTGCTTGCCTCAAATCCAGCAACACGCCTGTACTATTTAACGCATTTATTTTATAGGCGGCACCAGCAGTAGCATACCAAACGTTATCTAACTTATATTCTGAATCATCTGGATTACCAATTTCTTTATAGCCAACTGTTCCTAATAAAGTTAGTTTATCAAATGATTGATAAGCGTCTAACTGTAGAGAATAATCATTTTCGCCGGTTCCAAGTCCTTTTTTTACAGAGGCAGTTCCGAATTTAACTTTTGCCCCAACATCAAGAATTAATTTTTGATCTTCAGATTGAAAAGCTGTGTAGGTTAAGCTGCTAACAATATCGCCCAAACCAGATTCTAGCGAGTGTTTGGCTACATTTTCTTCGATGATTATTTTGCTTTCCCCGCCGGTTACGCCACCAGGCCCGTCAATTTGTAGCCATGGCACAGTTATTTTTACTAGCCAGCGGTCTAGCTCGTATTTGCCAATAAAAGGAATGTATTTAATTTTCGTCGCTTCAGATTGTCCATATTTCCCAGAGCTATAATCTATCCCAGTAGTAAATCCTAGTTTGCCTTCATTTGCCATTGTTTCTTGGTTGAATATGAGCGCTAGGGCTATCTGAATCGCCACTAGTTTACTAGACGCCTTTGAGCCGTAATAATGGCAACTAAAGAAAGGCGACAAATGAGCGGTAAACGTTATCCAGAAGAATTTAAATTAGCAGCAGTCCGTCAAATTACAGAAGGCGGATATGCAGTT
>JAKQTN010000030.1 GCA_029563075.1 Pseudomonadota bacterium | reverse complement strand
GAGTAAAGATTATGAACAAATACAGCATACAGCTAACGGCGGACACAGATAAGACCTATGGCATCACGCTTGGGGTGGACTTATGATCGGAATGAGAATGGGAATGGGGCTTGGGGCGCCCAGCGGGGTGACCACGCCAGTCGTATATAATAGTTACGCTCAGACATGGTGGAACGCGTTGCCGGCAGCACTGAAAAACAACGAAACAACGTATCTGCCAATATACAGCGATTTTGCTGATGCGGTAACGAATACCGTGCTCGCCAAGTTGGACTGTCTGTATATATGTGCTAACCACGAAAATACTGGCGAGATTGCCGAGACCTCGGCCTGCACGTACAATTTCATTGACCCGGCAAAATATCACGCGACACGGATAAATGCCGGGGCAAACCTGATTACAACCAAAAACACGGGAATCAGCGGCAACAAGGCGTCTGCCTTAGACCTGAATTATAACCCCGGAGGTGCCGGCACACACAAAAATACCAAAGATAATCACTCGTTCGGTGTCTGGCTTAACAATGCCGGAAGCTCAGGCACAACCGACATGGGTGCAGCGACCAGCACAACATCCGGGCAAATGGTATATCGCACCGGAACTAACAAAATCGGAGCGCGTAGTAATTCATCTACCTACGCATCTACGGCCAACTACGTCACCGGTTTAGTGACTGTTCGCCGTAAGGTTTCGTCTGGGTTTTTTGTAACGCCAAACGTTGATTTTGGTGGTGGTTATTTGCCCATAGTATCGACAACAATGGCAGACCTCAACATCTATCTGCTTTGTAGAAACGCGGACGGAACGGCGGACATGTATACTGATAGAACAATATCATTTGCCTATGCCGGAGCCTATCTTGATGACGCGGAAGTAACACTGCTTTATAATGCTATGAGTGGGTTATTGACCGCATTGGCGGGCGTGTAATATGTGGATAATCCTGACACCAGAGCAAGCGGAAACGGTTCGCGGGCTTTATGCAGAGAGTGCGTATTTATCGCCATTATTGCTGGTTGACGGCAATTATGCCCTGCCAGTATGCGTATTGGCCGCATCCTGCTACGCCGAAGTTAACGACTACCTTAAAACGCTGCCAAAATCTGAGAGCGTAAATGTTTATAATTCCGAGGAGGGATAAATGAAACTCACAAACACGATCAAACACTTGGCGGTGGGCTGCATGGCCGGAGCCGCCATCCTAATCGGCAACTGGCTTATCGGCCTGATCTTTAGCGACTACGGCGGCGGGTTCGCCGGGTTCTTTGCGGTGGTCTGGGGATTCTTCACACTCGGATGGGAGCGGGCGCAGTATTACAAGGCCACCACTCCCGACAAAAAGGCAGACCCGAAAGCACCGCCCAAAAAGCTGCTCTCGCCGAAGCAATACTGGAAAACGAAATGGCTTGACACCATCGTTGACCTGATTGCGGGCAATGCCCCGGTGTGGCTGATTCTGGCTGCGGCTGGGCTGATCTAATGACGAAGGGGGAGGGAAAGAAGCTTGCGTCACGGATCATTGACTTTTTCGTGGCGCTCACGAGCTTTGAGCGGAGGCGGGACATCAGGCTTTGGGTCAATGATGATGATTGGCAGGATAGGG
>JAKQTN010000023.1 GCA_029563075.1 Pseudomonadota bacterium | reverse complement strand
ATGGTGAGAGATTTGGGTTGCAAATCTGGCCTAGTGTTTAATCCGGCAACATCGCTAAGCTACTTAGATCACGTGATGGATAAAGTAGATATGGTGTTATTAATGTCTGTGAACCCTGGTTTTGGCGGCCAGAAGTTTATTCCAGAAACCTTGAATAAATTGCGTTTGGCACGCGCCAAAATTGATGCTTACACAAAGGCGACTGGGCGTGAGATTTGGCTGGAAGTGGATGGTGGTGTGAATGCGCAAAATATTGCGGAAATTGCCAAGGCGGGCGCGGATACATTTGTTGCGGGTAACGCGATATTTACGCAAGGCAAGGATACCGATAAAAATCGCTACAATACAATTGTGAGCGAATTGCGCGCTTCACTAGCTAGCGTTTAATCAATATCATAACTTCGCCACAACGCATCGTTTTTGCATGCGTATTTTTTGGCGATTTTGAGGATATTTTGTATGCATAAATGTCAAGGAATGATCAATATTGTAAAACTAAGTGCCAGTTGGTAAAGATATCTCCAGGGTTTTCAATGTCATCATTGAAATCTAAATATAGGACAATCTAGTTAAATATGAAGTAGAAAAAGAAAGTGGCGTGAATACCAGAGATCGTTTTACGGGTACGGTAATGCTATCTCAAACCCATCACATCTAGGTGCCATATACCTTATCAGCTGATGGTGACCCAGTAGATGTCTTGCTTTAGCACCCGTCTGTAGATTTCAAGGGTAAGTGGTACCTAGCCATCCATTGAGCATGTTGCTGATGTAAGATGAATCTGGGCGTCTTATATCAACCTGCTTTTAACTTTTAGGGATTCCACCTGCCAGATATTCTTAGCATATTCACCTATCGTTCTATCGCTTGAGAATTTAGCCATGCGCGCCACGTTCAATATGGCCCTTCTCGACCATTCCTCTTGGTCCTGATACACGCGGCCAACTTCATCTTGCATTGCGATATAACTCTCATAATCGGCCAACAGCAGATAATTGTCACCATTATTAAGCAAATTGTCGACAATCGCCTGGTAACGGTTAGGCTCTTCAACAGAGAAGAAGCCGGTTGCAATCATATCCAGCACTTCTTTCAGCTCTGAGTTTTGATTGTAATGATGACGCGGATTGTATGCACTCGCCTTAACATCAGCTACCTGTTGCGTAGTCAAGCCGAATATAAAGATATTTGCATCACCCACTTCCTCCTTAATCTCCACGTTGGCGCCATCCAGCGTGCCAATGGTTAATGCGCCATTTAGCGCCATCTTCATATTACCAGTACCGCTGGCCTCAGTGCCTGCAGTCGAAATCTGCTCGGACAGGTCGCTTCCGGGGAATAAAATCTCAGCGGCCGAAACCTCGTAATTCGGATAAAACACCACTTTGAGCTTGTCGCCGATGGCAGGATCCTCGTTTACAATCAACGCCACATCGTTAATTAAGCGAATGATGAGTTTGGCCATCCAGTAACCAGGCGCCGCCTTACCGCCAAATATCACCGTACGTGGCGTAATGCCTGTCTCGCCTCTGCGAATACGGTTGTACAGTGTAATCACGTGCAGCACGTTCAAAAGTTGGCGCTTATATTCATGAATACGTTTAATCTGCACATCAAACAAACTATTTGGGTTCACGGTAATATTGGTACGTGATTTGATTTTTTCAGCCAGCCGTTGTTTGTTAGCAAACTTCACTGCGCGAAACGCTTTTCCGAAATCCTTGTCATCCGCCAAAGGCGTCAATTTCACCAGCTGGGTTAAATCTTTTTGGAAGCCGTCGCCGATCGCCTTGCGGATCAAACCCGTCAAGCCAGGATTGGCTTGGTTTAACCAGCGCCGCGGCGTAATGCCGTTGGTCACGTTGGTGAATTTACTCGGGTAGATTTTATGGAAATCCGCAAACAAGGTCGTTTTCAGCAAATCACTATGCAATGCTGCCACGCCGTTCACAGTGTGACTGCCCACTACCGCCAGATGCGCCATACGAATGCGACGGCCGTGCGATTCATCAACAATTGACACACGATTAATTAAATCAATATCACCAGGGAAATGGTGATTGACCATGGTTACAAATCGATGATTAATTTCGTAGATGATTTCCAGATGTCTTGGCAACAAAGTGCCAAAAAGCCCTACAGACCAAGTCTCTAAAGCTTCTGGCATTAATGTATGGTTTGTGTAAGCAAAAATCTTGTTTACCAAGCCCCAGGCAAAATCCCAGTTCAAACGGTGCACATCCACCAATTGATGCATCATCTCGGCCACGCCAATTGCAGGGTGCGTATCGTTAAGTTGAATCGCGATCTTCTCCGGCAGCAGTTGCCAGTCTGCAGGTTTTTTCATTTCGTGCGCGCTTAAAAAGCGGCGCAGAATATCCTGGATTGAAGCTGACACAAAGAAATATTGCTGTTTCAAACGCAGCTCTTTACCTAATTCACAAACATCATTTGGATACAGAACTTTTGAAATATTCTCTGTGCTATTACGCTCTTCCACCGCACGTTCATAATTACCGTCGTTAAAATGGCGCAAATCGAACTCACGTGACGCCTTGGCTGACCACAACCGCAAACTGTTCACGGTTTCCGTACCATAACCCGGCACCGGCATATCGTAAGCCATGGCCACTACGTGCTCAGCATCCACCCAGTGATGTGTGATGCCGTGATTGTTTTCTGGCACTTGAATGACGCGCCCATAAAATTTGATTACGTAGGTCGATTCAGGTCGTTGAAATTCCCAAATATTGCCATAACGCAGCCAATTATCAGGATTTTCCACTTGCTGACCATGCTCTACTGCCTGTTTAAACATGCCGTATTCATATCGGATACCGTAGCCGGTTGCAGGAATATCCATCGTCGCCATCGAATCTAAAAAGCAGGCCGCCAAACGTCCCAAGCCGCCATTCCCCAGCGCTGCATCATGCTCTATTTCCGCAGTGCTTTCTAAATCACGCCCTAATGCACTCAATCCGTCGCTTAACTCTTCTTTCATGCCCAAATTCAGTGCAGCATTGGTGAGCATGCGTCCAATTAAAAACTCTAGAGATAAATAATATACACGCTTCGGGTCATGTTCATAATACGAATCAGCTGTTTTTACCCAGCGCTCAACCACATGGTCGCGCACCGTGTACGCAGCCGCATCATACCAATCGCGCGGCGT
>JAKQTN010000022.1 GCA_029563075.1 Pseudomonadota bacterium | reverse complement strand
ATGGTGAGAGATTTGGGTTGCAAATCTGGCCTAGTGTTTAATCCGGCAACATCGCTAAGCTACTTAGATCACGTGATGGATAAAGTAGATATGGTGTTATTAATGTCTGTGAACCCTGGTTTTGGCGGCCAGAAGTTTATTTCAGAAACCTTGAATAAATTGCGATTGGCACGCGCCAAAATTGATGCTTACACAAAGGCGACTGGGCGTGAGATTTGGCTGGAAGTGGATGGTGGCGTGAATGTGCAAAATATTGCGGAAATTGCCAAAGCGGGTGCAGATACTTTCGTGGCAGGTAATGCAATATTCACACAAGGTAAAGATACGGATAAAAATAGCTACAATACAATTGTGAGCGAATTGCGTGCTTCACTAGCTAGCGTTTAATTAATATCATAACTTCGCCACAACGCGTCGTTTTTACAAGCGTATTTTTTGGCGATTTTGAGGATATTTTGTATGCATAAATGTCAAGGAATGATCAATATTGTTAAACCAAGTGCCACTGGTTAAAGTTACCCCGGTGATTTCAATGGCATCATTGAAATCCCAATGCAGGGTTAACTAGTCAAATATGAAGTAGAAAAAAGTGGCTTGAATACCAGAGATCGTTTTACGGGTGCGGTAATGCTATCTCAAACCCATCACATCTAGGTGCCATATACCTTAATCAGCCGATGGTGACCTAGTAGATGTCTTGCTTTAGCACCTGTCTGTAGATTTCAAGGGTAAGTGGTACCTAGCCATCCATTGAGCATATTGTTGATGTAAGATGAATCTGGTCGCCTTATATCAACATGCTTTTAACTTTTAGGGATTCTACCTGCCAGATGTTTTTAGCATACTCACCAATCGTTCTATCGCTTGAGAATTTAGCCATGCGCGCGACGTTTAAAATCGCCCTTCTCGACCATTCCTCCTGGTCTTGATACACGCGGCCAACTTCATCCTGCATGGCGATATAACTCTCATAATCGGCAAGTAGCAGATAATTGTCACCATTAATAAGCAAATTGTCGACAATCGCCTGGTAGCGGTTAGGCTCCTCTACAGAGAAGAATCCGGTTGCAATCATATCCAGCACTTCTTTTAGTTCTGAGTGTTGATTGTAATAATGACGCGGATTGTAAGCGCTTGCTTTAACATCCGCTACCTGCTGCGCAGTTAAGCCGAAGATAAAGATATTAGCATCGCCTACTTCTTCTTTAATCTCCACATTGGCGCCATCCAGCGTACCGATGGTCAATGCGCCATTCAGCGCCATTTTCATGTTGCCGGTACCGCTGGCCTCGGTGCCTGCGGTTGAAATCTGCTCGGATAGATCGCTGCCCGGGAATAAAATCTCAGCAGCCGAAACCTCATAGTTAGGATAAAACACCACTTTGAGCTTATCACCAACGGCTGGGTCTTCATTCACAATCTCTGCCACATCGTTAATTAAGCGAATAATGAGTTTAGCCATCCAGTAACCAGGCGCAGCCTTGCCGCCAAATATCACCGTGCGTGGCGTAATGCCTGTTTCCCCTTTGCGAATACGGTTATACAGCGTAATCACATGCAATATGTTAAGCAGTTGCCGTTTATATTCGTGGATGCGTTTAATCTGCACATCAAACAGGCTATTTGGATTAACAGTAATATTGGTGCGTGATTTGATTTTTTCAGCTAAGCGTTGTTTGTTGGCAAACTTCACCGCCCGGAACGCTTTTCTGAAATCTTTATCATCGGCCAAAGGCGTCAATTTAACTAGCTGCGTTAAATCTTTTTGGAAGCCATCGCCAATCGCTTTTCCAATCAAGCTTGTCAAACCAGGATTGGCTTGGTTCAACCAGCGTCGTGGTGTGATACCGTTGGTCACATTGGTCAATTTGCCCGGGAAGATTTTATGAAAATCCGCAAATAAAGTCGTTTTCAACAAATCGCTATGCAAAGCCGCAACACCATTCACAGTATGGCTGCCTACCACCGCCAGATGCGCCATACGAATGCGGCGACCGTGTGATTCATCAACAATTGACACCCGGTTAATTAAATCAACATCGCCAGGGAAATGATGATTGACCATGGTTAAAAATTGATGATTGATTTCGTAGATGATTTCCAGATGCCGCGGCAACAAGGTGCCAAAAAGCTCTATGGTCCAGGTTTCAAGCGCTTCCGGCATCAGTGTGTGGTTGGTATAAGCAAAAATTTTGTTCACCAGACTCCAGGCAAAATCCCAATTTAAGTGGTGCACATCCACCAGTTGATGCATCATTTCGGCCACACCAATTGCGGGGTGCGTATCGTTGAGTTGAATCGCAATCTTCTCCGGCAACAATTGCCAATCTGCTGGCTTTTTCATCTCATGTACGCTTAAAAAACGGCGCAAAATATCTTGAATAGAAGCTGACACAAAGAAGTATTGTTGTTTTAAGCGTAATTCTTTACCCAACACAGAGGCATCATTTGGATAAAGCACTTTTGAAATCGTCTCGGTTTCGTTACGCTCTTCCACCGCTTTTTCATAGTTGCCATCGTTAAAATGGCGCAAATCAAACTCACGTGACGCCTTGGCCGACCACAACCGTAAACTATTCACCGTTTCTGTACCATAGCCCGGCACAGGCACATCGTAGGCCATTGCCAACACATGCTCTGCATCCACCCAGTGATGCGTTATGCCATGATTGTTTTCTGGCACCTGAATTACACGCCCATAAAATTTAATGACGTAGGTCGCCTCAGGACGCTGGAATTCCCAAATATTGCCATAACGCAGCCAATTGTCAGGATTCTCCACCTGCTCTCCATGTTCGATTGATTGCTTAAACATGCCATACTCGTAGCGGATACCGTAGCCGGTTGCAGGAATATCCATGGTCGCCATCGAATCCAAAAAGCATGCTGCCAAGCGACCTAGGCCGCCGTTACCCAAAGCAGCATCATGCTCCATCTCTTCAGCCGCTTCCATGCCATGCCCCAATGCACGCAAACCATCACTTAACTCATCTTTTATGCCTAAATTGAGTGCAGCATTGCTCATCATACGACCAATTAAAAATTCTAATGATAGATAATAAATGCGTTTAGGGTCATGCTCATAATAAGAACTGGAAGTTCTCACCCAGCGCTCTACCACATGGTCGCGCACGGTATGTGCTGTCGCATGGTACCAATCCCTGGGCGTCGCCACCTTGTCTACCTTAAAACATGAAAAAACTAAATGATTCTGTAGTGCTTGTTTTACAGGGGTAAGTTTAGGCAATACGACATCTTTAGCTTTTAGCGCTTTCTTTGGTTTTGCTACTGAACTTGCTACTGTTTTGATTTTGGTGAACGTTTTGGCTTGTGTTTTCATGAGGGACTTTGTTTCGAATAATCAATGAAAAATTTCTACCAACATTCTATCAATAAAATTAGCCGTATGATATGGGTTAAAAATAGTAGGCCATTATTATTTTGATAATGTGTACAGACTTGGGGGTAATTGACTCAGTCGATAAACTACTATAAGTCATTAACTTTAATGAAGTAATCCTATATTAAAGTGATCGAGCACATTGTTGAGCTCAGTCAGTTTAACCTGTAGCGTTTAAATACACCGTATTGAAGCGATTGTTCCGCGCCCTAAAGGAACAGAACTTCTAGGCCGTACCAAAGTGGCACATGCTTTTACAGATGCTTGGTAATGACAGGTTGTGCGTCGTGATTGAAAAGGGTCACCTATTGGTATTTATACCACAAACGCATCTCAATTCACATTTGTACTATAATTTCTTTAATTCATAAGGGACAAAAATGGACATTCGAACTATCAACACGCTGCCATTTAATGACCAAAAACCTGGCACTTCTGGCTTACGCAAGAAAGTTAAAGTATTTCAGCAAACACATTATTTAGAAAATTTTGTGCAAAGTATTTTTGATACCTTGGCTGAAATAGATGGAGTGCCAGCAGGCGCCACGCTCACTGTTGGTGGCGATGGGCGCTATTACAATCGGCATGCGATTCAAACTGTTATTCAAATGGCGGCGGCGAATGGTTTTGCGCGCGTTTTAGTGGGGCAGGCGGGTATTTTATCTACGCCCGCGGCTTCTCATCTCATTCGAAAATACCATACTTTTGGCGGCATTATATTGTCTGCAAGCCATAACCAAGCTGGCCCACAGGGAGATTTTGGTATTAAATATAACATCAGAAATGGTGGCCCTGCGCAAGAAAAAATTACCGATGAGGTGTTTGCTAAAAGCAAAGTGATTGCAAATTATAAGCTTGCAGATTTACCAAAAATAGATATTGATACGCTAGGTGAAACGCATTTTGATGATGGCAAATTCAGCGTAAAAGTGATTGATGCCGTGCACGATTATGCAGATTTAATGGCCTCTTTATTTGATTTTCAAGCCGTAAAAAAATTATTATCCAGTGGCTTTAAAATGAAGTTTGATGCCATGTACGCGGTGACTGGCCCTTACGCACAAGAAATTTTTGTGAATCGGCTTGGTGCGTCGGCTGATAGCCTGATGAATTGCGTGCCTTCAGAAGATTTTGGTGGAGGTCACCCAGACCCCAATTTAACCTATGCAGAAGACTTGGTAAAAATCATGTTTGCAGGTGATCAAGCGTTAGATTTCGGTGCGGCCTCAGATGGTGATGGTGACCGAAATATGATTCTCGGTAAAAACTTTTTTGTAACGCCATCAGATAGTTTGGCGGTTCTGGCAGCCAATGCAACGCTAGTGCCCGCTTATGCCAACGGCATTGTAGGTGTCGCGCGCTCCATG
>JAKQTN010000012.1 GCA_029563075.1 Pseudomonadota bacterium | reverse complement strand
AGCTTGGGCGACCCGTCGAACCAGCACATTTCAGGCGGTGCTCGATGTAACCACGCGTCTCGTCCTGATCCAGCGGGCCAATATGACAGGTTGCCGTTACCCGCTGCCTGAGTTGCTGCATGTTAGGGCTTTGCAAAATGGCGCGAAACTCGGGCTGGCCCACTAAAAAAGTCTGCAGGAGCGCCTGCTGACCAAACTGGAAGTTCGACAGCATTCGCAGTTCTTCGACGGCCCGCGGCGTCAGATTTTGAGCCTCATCGACGATCAGTAAGCAACGTTTGCCCTGGCTTGTCTGGCTCACAAGAAATGCTTCCAGGGCCATCAATACTTCAGCCTTGGATACGTCTTTTACTTTGACGCCAAATGCGGCCCCCACCAAGCGAAGGGTATCGTCAGCATCGAGTTGCGTGGTGACAAGATTCCCCGCGACTACTTTATGCGGGTCCAGGCTGGCAATGAGCCCTCTGACAATGGTAGTCTTACCAGCCCCAATCTCGCCGGTAATAACAATGAATCCTTCATTTCGCTGCAACCCATACTCAAGGTAGGCTTTTGCACGCCGATGCTGTTTGCTGCTGAAATAGAAACTGGGGTCAGGGTTAAGTTGAAATGGCTTGCTGCTTAACCCGTAATATGCTTCATACATGAGTTAAAACCGCGCAGTCAAGTTGGCTGTAACTGCGGTTTCCGAGTACGCACTCCCAATGCCGCCAGATACCGTCCGACGCAGGCCAACCGAAGCTGAAGATTGTTTGCCTACTCTGGCCACGACATTGATCAATATCGTGCGTAATGTTGTATCTTGCGAATTCAGCGAGCCAAGGGTGTGCTGTTGAGACAAAAACGCTCCCAATGAGTAATCTGGCGACAGCCGATGGGCGTAGTTCACACTGAACCCTCTTTGGCGAACAATTTGGGAGGTTGTGAAGTCATCAAATGCCGTCGATAGCGTATCGAGGCGACTGGTCTTGCTACGCGAGGCGAAAAACGTAATCGTGTCCCGCACTCCCAGTAACGCAAAGGACAAGTCTTGACGGCGCTGAAGTGACAAAGCTGAAGTCAGAAAGCTGCCGGCAACATTTGCGTTTGGACTGATGCCATTGGCCTGTAAATAAGCATTGACTAACTGCGCACGCAATATGAGATCAGGCTGGATAGTTGCAAACTGAGCAAACAAGAGATCGTAAACAGACCCAAGACTTCCAAACCCCTCCTGATTCGGCGTTGCTGTAACGTCCTTGGTATCCGAGTAATTCCATGCCGTGCGGGCCGTCCGATGTTCAAGGCTGACACTGTGCGCATTGCCGAATGATCGGCGATCACCAAACGCTGATACCCTGGTTGCCTCGGTAGGAGACCAGATAATTCCTAAACCGCTTGTGCTGTAGTTTTCCTTGCTGAAGGTGGTGTAGTTGTTAGCCTCCCGCCCCAGGTTAACGAAAACGTCAACTTGCGAGCTTATAGAGTAGGACAGTCCTAGATTGATACGGTCCGCTTCCGTTGACCGACCAACGCTGTAGTCGACACGCTGTCGCGTCAAATCAGCTGACCACCCCAGATTCCTAAATGCGGTGCCTCCTTTAGCCTTGAAACTGCCGTCATCGGTCGTCACATCAGAAACAAGCGCCGCGTCACTTGAGGTTTTCGCTCGTCCGTACCGAGCCTCATAGCTGACCGTGTCACCCAAACGGCCGCGAATGTACGGGGCGAGCGAGTAACTCGAAACCTCCGACTGGTTGGAGTTTAAGGACACATTGTTAACAGCCTGTGAGCCAAAAGCGGAGACAGCCTGCCGTGAAATGGCGCCGCCGAAATCGACAAATGCCCAGTTCTCCACTGCTTCA
>JAKQTN010000009.1 GCA_029563075.1 Pseudomonadota bacterium | reverse complement strand
TAAAATAGATATCCAACGGGGTAAACAGCTTGTTCCTTTGAATATATTAAATGCTAAATAGCTGATAGATAGATAGATAGAAAATATTTGTAAAAAAGTTAAATTTTTTGATACAAGTTATTGAAAAATATCATATCTTTGTAACGATTTAAGAAAATCGTTAACGGGTTCTGCGGTTTTTTTATATCGTAAATTCAAGTAATTAATGCAATTTTTTAAGGGAGAATAAGATGGTAAAAAAATATTATATTTTTCAAGACAAAGGAGAAAAAAGCTCTTCCCCCTTTTCCTGATGGAATAAATGTTTAACTTTGCCCTCGGCCCATCAAAAGTTGATTCGGGAATATTGACCAATAACTCTTTGTTTAATTAAATCTTTATCTTTATGAAAAAGCGAACAATTACACTTTTTACAGCCCTGGCGCTGCTGCTGTTTGCGGGCAGCGTAGCAGCCAACAACATCAACGTTAGCAACATCAGGGTAACCGGCCAAAACACCACTGCCGGAGAAAACAATCCAGCCAACTACACGCTCGTGCAGTTCGACCTGAGCTGGGAAAACTCCTGGCGAACCTCCTCGGCACCCAACAACTGGGATGCCGCCTGGGTATTTGTGAAGTACCGCGTGGGCAGCGGCGACTGGCAGCATGCCTGGCTTAATAATACCGGCCACAGCAGCGGCACAGGTACCAGTGCCACCATTGATGCCGGACTGCTCACTCCCGGCACTGCCTTTCATGCCACCACCAACCCGGCATTGGGGGTATTTATTTATCGCTCGGCCGATGGCACGGGCAATTTCTCCATTACCGGCGCACAACTCCGCTGGAACTATGGCGCCAACGGCGTGGCCGACAATGCCACCGTGGATGTTAAAGTTTTTGCCATCGAAATGGTGTATGTGCCGGCGGGAAACTTTTATGTAGGCAGCGGGGGAACAGAAACATCTGCTTTTTATATGTATCCAACAACAACAAATCCTTATCAAATTACCGGTGAAGGAGCGATTACGGTAGGTACTACGGACGGTAATTTGTATTACCCCTCTTCAACTTATGGCGGAGACCAAAGCGGTCCTATCCCGGCCAACTTTCCCAAAGGCTACGCCGCCTTTTACTGCCAGAAATACGAAATAAGCCAACAGCAATATGTTGATTTTCTGAACACGCTGACAAGTGCGCAAGCAAGCACACGTTACCCTAATGCAACTACAAATCGCCATGCCATCACTGTTTCAGGCGGGGTGTACAGCACCACTAACCCCTATGTAGCCTGCAACTTCCTGAGCTGGATGGATGGCGCTGCCTACAGCGATTGGGCAGGCCTGCGCCCGATGACCGAACTGGAATTTGAAAAGGCCTGCCGCGGGACGGTAACACCGGTTGCCAACGAGTACGCCTGGGGTACAGCTACTGTGGCGGGCAACGCTTATACCCTGGAAAATGACAATGCAACCAACGAAGGCATAGCCAGCAATTACAGCACATCCGCCGGAAATGCGAGTTATGACATAACAGATGGCAGTATTGATGGCCCATTGCGTGTTGGGATATTTGCTGCAAATGCTAACAACTCCGGACGCATAACGGCCGGTGCCAGCTATTATGGCATTATGGAGCTAAGCGGAAATCTCTGGGAGCGAGCGGTAACGGTAGGAAACGCCACCGGGCGTGCTTTTACCGGATTGCATGGCAACGGCGCACTGAGCACCAATGGCCACGCCAATGAAACCGCCTGGCCGGGACTTACCAGCGGCGAAGTAACCGGTGCCACCGGGTCCGGCTTCCGGGGCGGCTCTTGGCACAGCTCTGCAGCGATCATGCGCGTTTCCGACCGCAACGTCGCTGCAGTCACCCACACCGGTCGGTTCCGCGATTACGGGTTCCGGGCGGTTCGGGTGGCTCCGTAGGCTGGCCTGCGTTGGGGGATATAGGCATTTGGTTCTTGGGGTTTGGGGCGAAGCCCCAACGAATTTTTTGAGGTAATTTATCATGAGTATCAAAATAAAAAATGTGTACGACAAAATAGTAAGTCCGGAAAACCTTTACCGTTCGGCGCACCGTACTTTGCTCAAAGGACTGCGCTATAAGGAAAACGGTGCCGACTGGAAGTTACGCATGGAGTACCATATTAATAAGATACACCGTCAGCTTACCGATTTCACTTACCGTCACGGCAAGTACCAGGTGTTTAAAGTGTACTACCCCAAAGAGCGCACCATACTTGCTGCAAGCATCACCGACAGGGTAGTGCATCATGCCCTGCACGATGTTATTGAACCCATTGTTGATCGCAAGTTTATAAACCACAGCTACGCTTGCCGCTTAGGCAGGGGACAGCACGCAGGAATAAAAGCGGCCAAAGCCATGTTGCAGGCCAATGATTATTGCATCCACCTTGATGTAAAAAAATTCTTCTACAACATTCACCGTGATACTTTGCTTTCAATTGTTCGGCGCACTATCAAAGACGAAAAAGCAGATTGGCTGCTTACCCAAATTGTGGATTCATCCATTAACCATGCGTTCTTTCAACCAGCCGTTAGCCTTTCGCAATTGTCGCTTTTTGACGAAATGCCGGAGGTGAATGCTACCGGATTGCCCGATGCTGTTCGTGGACTACCTATCGGAAATCTTACCAGCCAATTGCTCGCCAACTGGTACCTGAACGAGTTGGATCAGTTTGTGAAACACGAATTAAAGCACAGCGCTTACATACGCTACATGGACGATATGGTGATTTTTGGCAACCACGCGAAAGACCTCAACCGGATAGAAAAGGAAATCAGTGCTTTTTGCAACGACAAGTTGATGCTTGCTTTGCATGATACAGGCGGCGCATCTCCTTATTATCACGGCCTCACTTTTTTGGGTTTTCGCATCTTCCGCGATCATACTCGTGTAAAAAGCGCATCAGTGGCAAGGTTTCGCAACAAGCTAAGCTATCACATCGCTCACACCGATTACCGCAAGAAAGAAGGGTTTGACGAGCTTTTTGCCCGCGCGCAATCATGGAATGCCCATGCAGCCAACGCTGATACCTGGCAATTGAGAACGAAGGTTTTTGGCCGGTACCCGGTTACTGAGTTTATGATGAAAAACAACTTTAAAACAGCTAAGATAAACCAACTACTGCAATGGAACTAACGCACGAACATGTTGTAACCGTTACCGAAATGAAGCAACTGCCACCACTGCTCGAGCGACACAGCGATTTTACCGTGTGGACGCTCAACAGAGTGCGCAAGTTCAATAAAGACCTTCGATTCAGCTTTGGCACACACATGGCCGATACCTGCCTTTCGATACAGGATGGGCTTGTTGATGCGCTTTATAGCGGTAAAGGAAATATTCGGCTCGAAAAACTGCAGCAGATAAGCACCATGCTGGAACAACTGCGACTTCAATTACGCATGGCTTACAACCTGAAACTTATTAATGCCCGCTCCCTGCATTATGCCGCCGGATGCCTTAAGGAGGAAGGCAACATGCTGGGGGGCTGGATAAAAAGCGAAGAACGATGAATACTAATACATTTATATCCGGTTTTTCTGAACGTCTGTTTTTACGGAAGCAGGCGCAGTGGCCGGGTCATTTCCCCGGCAGAATGTCCTGCTCCGGGTCTTCGGGCACGGAGCAAATACCAAAACCGGAAAAACCATACGGCGTGAAGGTTTCGGATATCCTTTATCCGAAGTTGCCGATTGGCAATCTTAACCATAAAAAAGGGTATTCTGCACATAACACGGGTCCGGCTTCCGGGGCGGCAATTGGAACAACAATGCAACGAACATGCGCGTATCCGACCGCAACAACGCTGCAAACACCAACACCAATCGGAACAACAATTACGGGTTCCGGGCGGTTCGGGTGGCTCCGTAGGCTGGCCTGCGTTGGGGGATTTTTTTAATGAATATTTAAACCTTTAAAATAAATACTTATGAAAAATAAAATATGGATTTTTATCTTGCTGGCCCTAATGCTGGCATTTACAGGGGCAAAAGCCCAGTACCTCGGCGGCAATGGCCGGGGCGATATCGCATTAACCAAAACTTTATTAAAGTTGGGGAATAACGATATATACCTCGGTGGCAACGGCCGGGGGGATATTGCAGTAACCAAAACTTCAACAAGGTTGGGGAATAATTTTGTCACTGCTGGCAATTGGTCAGTCACTGCCAACTGGAGCGCAGCAGCTTTGCCCGGAACGGACGAAATAGCTTACATTATGGCCGATGCCACACTCGACCAGGATGTTACCATCAATGGTTTATCCATTCACACAGGCAACAGCCTTACCATCCCATCAGGCAAAAAGCTTACTGTAACCGGAACGCTTGCCAACACCGCCGGAAACAGCGGCCTGGTGATCGAAAGCGGCGGATCGCTGCTCCACAACTCAAACGATGTGGCTGCCACTGTAAAAAGGGAAATCACGGGAAGCACAACACTTACCGCGATGAGATACCACTTTGTAAGCATTCCCACCCAATATACTGCACCGACCTCAAACCTGTTTTTGGGTTCATACCTTTACAAACTTGACCCGACACAAACAAGTTCTACGAACAATTATGGTGCCTGGGTAGCCCTGGGAACATCTACTACTACGCCGCTCAATACAAACCAGGGCTACATGATTTACTACCCGGGAACCTCCAAAACATATACTTTTGAAGGAAACCTGAACAATGGCGTTTATTCTTATGCGCTCACCGGGCATTCCGGAACAGGCGTTTACACCTTCAACTTGATTCCCAATCCTTATCCATCTTCCATCGTGTGGAACACAAGCGGTGATGGCTGGACTAAATCGAATGGAATTGGAGGAAGCTGCTATATCTGGAATGCAGCAAACGGAAACTATTCAACAATAGCTTCCTCAACAACCTCCTACATCCCTGTTGGCCAGGCACTGATGGTACTGGTTACCAACGAGGCTTCGCCTACACTGTCGGTAAACAATGCTGCCCGCGTCCACAGCAGCCAGGCATTTTACAAATCAGGAAATTCAACAGAAAATAAATTGTTCATCAGGGCTTCTTCAAACAACTATGCCGATGAAACCGTGGTTGCTTTCGCAGAAGAAGCAACCGAAGTTTTCGACCTGCAAATCGACGGAATGAAATTGTTTGGCCTGGAAGAAGCACCGCAACTTTACACTTTGTCATCCGGGGAAAAATACAGCCTCAACAATTTGCCGCTATTCCAGGATCAGCGTAATGTGGATATAAATTTTGAGACCCAGTTTACCGGCGAGGTCACCCTCAACTTTGAAGGTATCGAATCCTTCAATCCTTCAGTAAAAATTCATCTTCGCGACCAACTCACCGGCCAAACCATCAACCTGCGCAGCCAGCAGGTTTACCGTTTCAACCACAATCCGGAAAATGCTGCCAGCCGTTTCAAGCTACTCTTTGGCGGTACCATTGGGTTAGAAGAAACCGCAGCCCGGCCCGGAAATATGTGGATTTCGGGCAAAACGCTTTACATCAACACCCCCAAGCTTACAGGGCAAACAGGAATGGTGGAAGTTTACAATGCTTCGGGTCAAAGACTGATAAACAAGCACTTGGTCCTTAGCGAGCTATCTTCCATGGAACTGGACGCAAAAGGCTTTGTGGTGGTGAAACTCACGGCAGGGCAGGAAATAATTACGTTAAAAGGGATTTTGATGCAATAAAATTTTAAATCTGACAGCTTAAACCTGTCAGGATATTAAAGAAAGTAAAAACAACATTTAATACATAGAAACTATGAAAAAGGATTTTTTTAAACCCTGTATTCTCGGATTTTTATTTACCGCTTTATCACTCGGTTTGCAGGCGCAGGATCCACCGCCACCGCCT
>JAKQTN010000006.1 GCA_029563075.1 Pseudomonadota bacterium | reverse complement strand
GTATAAGTTAGCGTGTTGGTCTCAAATGCCGTTCCCGTTGCCGCGACCGGTGTTACTGGTGCGTTTTCCGGCATCAGCGCGGCTGTTTGCGAATCGGTTTCAAGCGCGGATAAGCGCGTGTCCTCTTCTTTGCTGAAATACTCGTTTAGCTCCGCAACTGTGCGCGTTTCCGGTTTGTTGCCGCCTTGCGCTCTGCGGATTTCAACAGTATCATTGTCATCAATTCTACGATATGCCATATTTACCTCACGTGATCGTAATAGTATTCTTTTGTTATTTGCATGAAAGTGTGGCGGCAGTTATATGCCCGCTCCGGTGCGCTATATGATTCAAACTCGATGCGCTCATCTTCAGTGAAATATGGTGCATTAGGAAACATCGCACTAACATCCATACCGGTGCCTTCACGACAGACCGGACGCGTAACATCATCTTCCGGACCCTCATATATCCAAAACAGTCCGCCATCATAATTGCGAGCTGCTTCGTATTGCATCATTTGAATAAACTTTGCGCGGCTCGTGTTCACATAAGTGGTGGCATAGCGCACAAGCTGCTTGTCAAGTATTGCTTTAACCGATTTTACGAGATCGGCTATGTTCGTTCCGCCAAAAATACTGTCGCCAATAATGGCATGAATCTGGCGCGCCACATCATTGCCGAGGTTGCCAATCCGCGCATTCCACAGCGAATTGAACGCACTTATAGCCGATTGGCTTGTCTGCGTGAATGCCAAAGGAACCGCTCCGGGAACGCTTGACTTTTTCATAGAACGTAGTAAATCGTTTTCTTTATCGTTTAGCCGAGATACAAGTTCAGTGTATCCGGATGCACTAAGTTCTTCTAAAATTGATCCATAGATTTGCGCCCACAGCTGGATGTTCTCTTCTGTGTTCAGCAGATGCCCGCCACCGGAGTCAAGCTCGCGGATTAGTGAGGAAATGCGCTCATCCAATCGTCTCGCAATCTTTTGCATATTGCGCTCAAACCACGCGGTTTGTTGATCAATTTTAGTCGAAACTGCTTTATTCATCAAACAAGTCCTGATCAATGTTTGCTGCGCCAATGCGGAAGCGATTGTTATCGGCGTCAATGCGCTCAATTTCCTTTTCCGCATC
>JAKQTN010000059.1 GCA_029563075.1 Pseudomonadota bacterium | reverse complement strand
ATATATCTACCCGCCGAATACATTAATGATCTGCTGTCTACCTATGATGAGCAGATGGCTATGGCGTATATTGAAGGGCAATTTGTTAACCTGAACAACATGTCAGCACATTACGCGTTCAAGCGCGCTATTCATGTTCATGCTGTGCCGAAGCCAGATCTTGGTGACGTGATCCTTGTGGGCATCGATTTCAATGTCAACCCAATGACGGCTGCTTTGTGCTATACCCGCGAAATTGACGGGCGCACACATTACTTTTTCTTTGCTGAATACTATCTTTTGAACGCTAACACATATCTGTTGTCAGACTTGTTGGCAGAAGACTACCCGAATCGCGTATTGCGCTGCTATCCTGATCCGACTGGAATTGCGCGCAAGACATCATCTGACGCAAGCGATATAGAAATACTGAAGCGCAAGGGCTTTGATGTGCGGTATCGACACGGCATAACGCAACGCAGATCACTCAATATCGCCAATGGCGCATTTGCGCATAATGCTATCCATATCGATCCAAGTTGTGAAAATTTGATTAACGATCTTGAGCAGGTGGTCACCGATGCGGCTGGCGCTATCATAAAACCAAACGGCACGATGCTGACACATATTTCTGATGCAATGCGCAATATAATCGTTGTTGACGCATTAGTGAAACAAGAACAAACACCCTGGGATGTAGCATGAATTTAGATTTAATACGCAGAGCAAAAGTGAATAGCATAATGCAAGACGATTCACAGCGGCGCGCAATTACGCGCATGGCGATCGACTTTTACAACTACAACCAAGAACCGTATACTTTGGCGAAAATTAAAAGCCGATACCCGGACACATATACCGATCTGCAACACTATATTGTTGTGACAGATTTGTCCCGCGCGCTAACTCGCCAGCTTGCCAAAATATTCCAGCAAGACCCGTCTATCGTATTAGATGGAGCGTCAGATAATTTAGCTAAACATTTTACTGATTTGCTTGATGGCGTGAATTTATTTGGCTCTTT
>JAKQTN010000021.1 GCA_029563075.1 Pseudomonadota bacterium | reverse complement strand
CAGCCGCACTTCTGTGGTCACCGCCACGCCACGGGCCTCGCAAATCGCCTTGATTCGGGTGCCCAGCTCCCACGCGGCTGCATTGTCAAAGCGGTCCAGTTGCAGCCGCTGCTCCTGCGCTGCGAGTTTCTCGATATCCTGTTCAAGGCTCATCCGGTTCTCTCCTGTGTTCAATATGGGCTCCATCATGCCGCACTGGGCACGAGCTGGACGCGACGCATTGGTCAAGACTACAAAATGGCCCAAAAAAAATGGATTTTTACTCATCAAATGGGTATCAAACCCTTGTGGAATATGCGTGAGAAGCTACTATTTTTATAGCGAGTTAGCAACGTTTAAAACAGAGGACTTCAATCGCGAAAAGAAGCCGCCAAATCAATCTTGGCAGCAAGATATCGATAATCAAATCGGTCGCGGAAGCCAGGAAGAATGTTGTGTCGCAACCGAAGCATCTCGTTAGCACGAGTTCGAGCCTTTGCGTCACCACTGTTTGAGTTCAGCAGTTCCTCCAGCTTCTTGTAATGCACGTCTGTCCTCCCAGCAACCGGGTCTCCAGCCAACAAATACGACTCTAAAAGTATCCCCGGCCTTTCCGCGACAAACTTTTCACCACCGGGTAGCTCCTCAACTGAAGACATAGCCCTTTCTGGCGACAACGAACCCCCGCAAAGTGCATGGAAAGTCTCAACTCGCTTCGCTCGCAAAACAATCAGGAAGGAGAGCAATATTGCATCTAAGTATTCGCTTTCCTGCGTTTGATGCAAGACCACAGCGAGCATCGTCACGCAACGTTCACGTGCCCGCAGCGAAAGCTGAAATACGTCTGCCAAAGCGGAAAAGTAATCGACAAAGTGGCTCTTGTCGTACCGCAAATCACTGTGAGTTCGCTTTGCAAATGCTGCGTCCAGGCCAAATCCATTTATAAGAATCTCTGTGTATCGCTTTGGGTGGATTCGCGGGATACCAAATTCCAAATCAAAGAAACGCCGCAGGTACTCCTGGGTATTCGACTTCTCTCCATAGACCGCGGCCACACTGGCCGAAAGCTGGGCCTTATCAATCGACAGCACAAATATGATGTTGGATAGATCAAACAAATGCTTGATACGTTCAAGCACTTCAATAGCAAACGTCGGGCGGCAGCGGTCCAACTCATCGATAAAGAAGATCAACGACTCTCGCTTCCCCGCCGCTTGCAGTTGAGATACCGCACTTTCCAGTTCTTTACGCAGCGCATCTAGCGCAGCTTTCTCTTTCTGGAACGCTTCTACTACATCGCCAACCAGACCACCGGCAACTTCAGCGGCAACGATCTCAATTTCTTCTTCTAGATCAAGCGCACCCAACGTAGCCGCTTTGGCCGCCGCAATGAGACCGCGCTTCGCTACCACCGATGTAATCTTTTTCGCCTTACTCAAGTGCTTTTTGAACTCAATCTTTGCCCCTGCATCTGCCAAATCAATACTGTCCAACTCCGAGACCAATGCGACCAGAGGATCAGCCACATAGTCCGATTGCCAAGCATTGAAATAGACGCATTGAAATTTCTCCTGCTGAAGACGCGCCTTAAGCATGCGCACTAAGGTAGTTTTACCGGTTCCCCACGGCGCATCCAGCGCTAGGACAAACGGCCCATTGAACCGATCCAGCAAACTGACGAGCAAGTTAACGACCGGTTTTCGCTCCAGTGCATCATTGACAAATGGGTCACCTAGCGGAATATCTAACTCGGGCAAGCGGAATTTCATTTGAATTGATCCTTACATCCCTATATCGGAGCAAATTCTTTCAC
Organism: Pseudomonadota bacterium; assembly: GCA_029563075.1. GTDB lineage: Bacteria > Pseudomonadota > Gammaproteobacteria > Burkholderiales > Methylophilaceae > Methylotenera_A. The sequence continues at coordinate 869 of JAKQTN010000021.1, read as the reverse complement.
AAGACTCACTTGCCAAAGTGCTGGCGTGCGCTTGAGGTTATCGCCTACTATTCGCGAACGACGTAGATGTCGGCCTGTGCCATATCGCATAAGTGCCAGTCCGCCGTCTGCAAGAGCGCGTCAATGTTCAGTCTCGCTTTGGCTTCTGGCGTCATGCTCTCCCCCTGGCGGCCATTTTAGGTGTGTGGGTAGCGGATACGAATAGACTACTGCTCCAACCCGTCATTTTGGTCATTTTCACATGCCAAATCGGCCTCCAGCCCTCGTAGAATATGCGTAATTAGCTATTAAATATATAGCATTTACCACTCCCCGCCATCCATGAATCACTTCATCCTGCTCGGCATCATCTACTTCGCTTTCATCAGTCTGGGCCTGCCAGACAGCGTGCTGGGCGTCGCCTGGCCGACCATGCGCGCCACGCTGTTGCAGCCGATTGAAGCAGCGGGTTTGATCACGCTGGTGCTCACCATCTGCTCGGCCATTTCCAGTTTTGCCAGCGGTGGCGTGCTCAAACGGCTGGGCACCGGGCCGGTGGTGATGATCAGCGGCTTGCTCACCGGGCTGGCTTTGCTCGGGTTTTCGTTGGGCCCGTCGTTTGGGGTTTTGCTGTTGCTGGCTATTCCGCTCGGGCTGGGCGCCGGCTCGGTGGACGCGGGGTTAAACCATTTCGTGGCGCAGCATTATTCGTCGCGCCACATGAACTGGCTGCACGGTTGCTGGGGCATTGGCGCTACGTTGGGGCCAATCATCATGGGTATGGCCCTGGCTACCGCCACGGGCTGGATGCAGGGGTATCGGCACATTGCGTTCATCCAGCTGGGTCTGGCGTTCCTGTTTTTGCTGACGCTACCGCTGTGGAACCGCGA
>JAKQTN010000005.1 GCA_029563075.1 Pseudomonadota bacterium | reverse complement strand
AGCCGCAGGACGGCCCCCAGGTAAGCCGCAGGACGGCCCCCAGGTAAGCCGCAGGACGGCCCCCAGGTAAGCCGCAGGACGGCCCCCAGGTAAGCCGCAGGTGATTCTGTAATCCCGTTATCGGGCACAACTCCAACATGTACCATTTTTCAGGTAGGGTACGGCATTGCCTAGTTAAATTGGATTAGTGCAGAAAGCATAACCGTATGGTGTTGGGTGAAAACACAACGAAACGGAGAGGCAGTCTGACGATGGATAATACCGTCGTTTGTCAGGCTACAGGAACAAGGCTGAAATCAGAATGAGCTAGTTCCTGTTTATCACGGCAAAGATAATCGAGTTTCGAGAGCATGTGGCAATAATTCCCGGTCCAATTAAAATGCGGTTAGGGCAATCAAGCGGGTAACGCTAAGTTACCGGCAAGCGTAAAGCGGTCATTGCAACAGGCCGCGAGCCAAAAAGTCTAGCCTGACATGGCTTTAAATATGGTAGTCCGCAGATAAGTACCGCTGGGAAGCGGCACGCGACTTAAAACATGCACAGAATCACTGAGGCCAGTCGAAAGACTGGCCTCACCTATGAGGTTACTCATAGGTGAGGCTACTGCAACGCGACGCAGATGGTCGCGCAACAATTAACAGGAGGAGAGATGCACACTGTCTCTCTGGCTTGCGTCAAGCAAGCCATGGCCATGCGCAAGCATGGTTGGTGCGTGAAGTTCTCATCACGGCAGTGCAGCGTCGGTTATGCCGATGTGCGCAGGTCGGTATGGACCCGCACCAAACCTAAAGCGGGTTGATTGCCCGCACCAAAGCCCGCGAAAGCGGGCTTTTTGCTATGTGACTTCCAGCAAGGTTGCATGGTGGGTCGTTTCTCGCCCAGTCCCTTGGTGCCATTTCCCACTTTGACCTCAAAAACAGGCCAATTTTGGGTGCCGTTTCCCACTTCGGCCAGCAGGCAGGGGCCAAGCCATTGGCATGGACTTTACATAATGTGGAAGTCCAAAAATCCTGCCGAAAATTTTGATTTTTGAGTTTTAGCAGTTTTCTCAATAAAATCAAAGACTTAGCAAAACGTCTCCCACTTTAGGGTCGAAAACAGGCCAATTTTGGGTGCCGTTTCCCACGTCGACCAGCAGGCCAAGATCGTTGTCGACTACCACGTCGACCAGCAGGCCGGATGCGCTTCCCACTTTGACCCCAAAAACAGGCCAAAAATGTGTGTCGTTTCCCACTTCAGGCCAGAAGA
>JAKQTN010000074.1 GCA_029563075.1 Pseudomonadota bacterium | reverse complement strand
CGTCGCGTAGCCCCATCTCATCAGTTGAGTTTTGTTGCTTGTCGTTATGCTCTATGGTATTGGTCATGATTATTCTGCCACCTGACGTGATACGCCTAAGGTCACCGTGCCATTTTTAGGGCTAACACCTTCAATATCGTAAGCATCATTCCAAACACCCACCACTTGCTTGCTTAAACGCAGCACATAGTGTTTTGCCATGCCATGAATGACAATGGTGTCTTTGTTATCACCTTCCATGTGGGTATTCACCATGGCCTCATTGCCATCGGCAGTCACGCGAAATACCGCTGGAATTTCGCGGTGATTCGGAATCTTAAGATAAGTAAAATTGCCATCATCCCATGCTGCCGTGGGTGCAATTTCATCTGAATTAGTCATCACCTGCATGCTGTATTGCGTGTTACGTACTGCTTGTGGTGCGGCTTGCAACTGTTTTACTTTGGCTTTGTTAATGGCCTCAATTTGTGCTGGCGTTAATGGTGCAACTTCGGTATTCGGCTTAGGGTAAGTATAAGCAATGCGCCAAGTGCCTTTATCTGAGCTGTGGTCTTTGAGTACATGTAAATCAAAGGCGTAGCTACGCTTATCCGTTTTAACGACAAGATTGCTATCATGGGCATTCTTTTTAGGTTTTAATAGAATAAAGTTGCTACCCACTTTGGCTGAAGTAATCCAATTATCGGTATCGCCGCCGCCCACACCATCCTTCACAATATGTTCATCCGCTTCTAAATCAATATGGGTAGCAAAGCCACGCTTGGCCTTAATCATGGTGACTTGATTCATATCGTAAGGAATGCACTGTACTGGGTTTGCTATGCCTTCACTGACTTGAGTATTGGCTTGCGCGTAGCCAGTGATACTTAATGAGGCAAGAAAAGCTAACTTGATAGCGTTGAGCGTTAATTTAGTACGTACTAAATTCATGGCTGTTTGATTGATTGTAGACTTCATTGTGCGGATACTCCGTTAGCGGCTGGTGACGTGCCGTTAGCTGATGGTGATAAAGACTGAGGGGCGTTAATAATAGGTGCAGCGACTGCTGCGCCTTTTTCTTCTCTGTCGACCACATAGCCTGTGACCTTGAATCCATAAGGATTGGCATCAAGGTCTTTTTGTAATGTGAGTAGTGAAGGTTTTTCGTAAACATAAGTCATTGAGGCAATGTATTTACCTGCAATTTCAGTGTCGTAGCCACGCT
>JAKQTN010000072.1 GCA_029563075.1 Pseudomonadota bacterium | reverse complement strand
TACCATCGAGAAAAGCGAGGAAAGCATCAAGAGGCTGCGGCAAACTGTTGCGATTTATACGCAGCTTAAAAAAGATTATGATGCCGGCAATTTCGACACCGACACAATGGTTATTGTGCGCGAGATCGTATCAAAAGAGCTGCCGAAAAAGCGCGCCATCCGGCAGAATAAGAACACAAACCAGCTTGTGCTATCCATCCTCACGCCTACGGAGATCATCGATAAAAGGAAACAAATCCGCGAGCCGATCAGGCTATATGCTGGTGCAAGGAAAATCCTGTATGATGGATGTTACAACCTAACAAGGGAGCGGCAAACAGATGCTGTGCGGTTTATGGATCTATGGTCTGAACACTGGGGAAAAGAGAAAACCCCAGAACTCCGGCTGCACATCAAAAATCAAATGAAAGAGTGGGGATTAAGTGAAAAGTCATATGGATCTTTTCGCACCAGGCTGAAACAGATTGCGGCAGTGCTAACCAGCATAAAAGAGGAAACAGCCGGAGGCTACAGGGTATTGTTTACGGATGTAGATATTGAACAAAACACTGGTTATTTCTTCATCCGGGCAAACGAATCTCTGTGCAAGGATCTTGAGGCAAGCAGCTCTGTGCTGATGATTGCGCCGGAGTATTGGCTGATTGACGCACACTATCATCCATATGCGCCAGCCATCCTGCGCAAACTGACGCTGCAGGCTCAAATCTACAAAAAGAGTAACAGGCGCAATGTGATGCTCTGGCGCACACTAATCAAGGCTTTGCCACATCTGCCGCAAGAAAGCCAATTTAAGGACACCGACAGGCACACTAACAGGCGGATATTTACACCGCTGATGAAAGAAATGGATTATCTGAAAGAAACAAAGCTTGTGGACTGGCATCACATAGGAACACCGCCGGAAAACATCGATGATTTATTGAAAGGCAAATTTGAGTGGGAAATCCCTTAATGACAGCGACTTACAGAACAGGCGCGAGTCCTTTTGCGCCACAAGTCATTGCAAGACAGCGAGTTATTGCCTCGTGCCACAAATGTTATTGCCTCGTGCCACACAAGCCATTCACGCAAATGCGGTCAAGATACTGGAAAATAGAGCAGATAACCGCAACACCAAACACCTGCCAAAACCGCATAGAATAATAGTAGAATACTATATTGAGAAACCGCACTGCCTGGCGGCAGCGGTTTCAGTTTTGCCGATAAATAATAATATGCCACAGCTCAAAACCACATATTGCATCCGCTATGACCATCTGTTTAAACCAGCAACAGCTTGCAGCACAAAGAATTTGATGCAGTTATGTCCATCACCACAAACCACATATGGACAGCAGCAGGATCGCAGGGATCAGCAGCTGCCCCCACTTATTATTATCGGCAAGAACAGTGCGCCAGCACACCAGGATGAATCAAACGGAGGACACTATGCCTGAGAGCGAAAGCACCGAACTTATGGAAACTTATGTTTATGAGCCGATCAATCGTCACGGACTCACGCGAAAGCAGGAACGCTTTTGCCGGGAATACCTGATCGACCACAACGCCACCCAAGCGGCCATCCGCACCGGCTACAGCATCGAATCAGCCAGGCAGATCGGCTCGGAGAACTTGTCAAAACCTGTCATTTCCAACCGCATCGAACAGCTTGAGCAGAAACTCGGCGAATCCGTCAGCATCAGCAGGGCGGAGATCCGCAAGGATTTGCAAAGCGTCATTGACAACCCGGATGCCACATTCTCCGTCAGACTGCGGGCCATAGAGCTCAAGGGCAAGATGATCGGGGCTTTCGCCGGCAAGGATGTGGAGGCGGATGAAGACGACATGCTGATGATCGACCCGGAAATATACGAACTGCTTGAGAAACTCGCAGATCACCACCGAGAGGCTGATGCCACACAACAAACCGACTAAAAAGAGAGGACAAACACAAATGGCTAAACACTACTACTATGAATATCAGGACACCATCACCGCCATCCTGGCGGAATACAACGCCAGCATCACCGATGCAAACCTTGATAAAGCGGCATCCGCCGAACTGCTCAAAACCGACTATTACTATAAGCCGGAGGAGGAGAAAGATTGGTGAACGCTGTCTTCAAACAATACTGGGGACGCCCCCGTCCCAACCAACTGGCCCTCTACGGCGGCGAGTTTGCCTACGAAGCCCCTCTAACCATTGATCACGCCAGTACCGGCGAAGCTTTTCCCAGCGGCCATGCCTCCATGGGTTTTTACTTTTTTGCCCTCTACTTCATCTTCCGCGGTCGCAAACCCCGTCTCGCTGCCTGG
>JAKQTN010000053.1 GCA_029563075.1 Pseudomonadota bacterium | reverse complement strand
AAAGCCAAAGTGTTTCATTAACACGCCGCCTGGAGCAGATTCACCGAACGTATCGATGCCTACAACTGCACCTTCCAGGCCTACATATTTGCGCCAGAAATCTGGATGCGCCGCTTCAACTGCCACGCGTTTAACGCCCGGAGTCAGCACGCTATCACGGTAAGCTTTATCTTGGCGGTCAAATACGTTGGTAGAAGGCATTGAAACCACGCGCACTTTAGTGCCAGCCGCATTCAACTCAGCCGCCGCTTTCACTGCCAAATCAAGTTCAGAACCGTTGGCAATAATGATCACGTCGGCTTTGCCTGCTACGTCAGAGAACACATAACCACCCTTACGCATTAACGCAAATTGTGCTGTATCATGCTTAATTCCAGCCACGTTCTGACGGCTCAACACCAAGCTGGAAGGACCATCTTTACGCTCAACCGCAGCCACCCAAGCCACTGCAGTTTCAGTCGAACTGCCTGGACGCCATACATCCATACGTGGAATGTAGCGCAAGCCAGATGTATTTTCTACTGGTTGGTGAGTTGGACCATCTTCACCTTGGCCGATAGAGTCATGTGACAACACAGCGATAGTGCGTTGTTTCATCAATGCGGCCATACGTAATGCACTCTTAGCGTAGTCTGAGAACATATGGAATGTGCCGCCGAATGGTAACAGGCCACCGTGCAATGCCATGCCATTCATAATGGCGAACATACCAAATTCACGTACACCGTAAGAGATGTAGTTACCTGGTTTTTTGCCATCTACATGCGTAAAGCTAGGGCATGAAGTCAAGTTAGAACCTGTTAAGTCAGCAGAACCACCTAAAAACTCTGGTAAAACGATAGCAAGCGCTGTAATTGCATTTTGTGAAGCTTTACGAGTTGCAATACCTTCTGCTTTTTCGTTGGTAGCAGCAATCAAAGCGTCCGTTGCTTGTTTCCAGTTAGCTGGCAAATCACCCGCCATACGGCGTTTGAATTCTGCTGCTTCTGCTGGGAATGCCTTTGCGTAAGCATCAAACTTAGCGTTCCAGTCGCTTTCAGTTTTTGCGCCTTTAGCTTTTTGATCCCAACCCGCATAAACGTCAGCAGGAATTTCAAATGGCGCATGTGGCCAACCGATGGCTGCACGTGTAACAGCAACTTCAGCGTCGCCTAATGCAGAACCGTGGCAATCATGGCTGCCGGCTTTGTTCGGTGAACCTTTACCAATAATGGTTTTACAACAAATTAATGATGGTTTGTCTTTTACTTTTTTCGCAGCAATCACAGCCGCGTTAATCGCGTCAGAGTCGTGGCCATCTACTGATTGCACGTGCCAGCCATAGGCTTCAAAGCGTTTAGCGGTGTCGTCGGTGTACCAGCCTTCGATATGACCGTCGATAGAAATACCGTTGTCATCCCAGAACGCAACCAGTTTGCCTAAGCCCCATGTACCGGCCAATGCGCAAGCTTCGTGCGATACGCCTTCCATCATACAGCCGTCACCCAGGAAGCAGTAAGTATAGTGGTCAACAATGTCATGCCCTGGTTTGTTAAATTGGTCCGCCATTAATTTTTCAGCCATCGCAAAACCAACTGCATTGGTAATACCTTGGCCTAATGGACCAGTCGTGGTTTCAATGCCTGGCGCATAGCTATATTCTGGGTGGCCTGCACATTTTGAGTGCAATTGACGGAAAGTCTTGATTTCATCCATCGGCAAATCGTAGCCGGTCAGATGCAGCAGAGAATAAATCAGCATGGAGCCGTGACCGTTAGAGAGAATGAAACGATCGCGATCAGCCCAGTTTGGATTGGTTGGATTGTGACGTAAATGGTGATTCCACAATACTTCTGCAATTTCCGCCATACCCATAGGCGCACCTGGGTGGCCAGAGTTAGCTTTTTGCACTGCATCCATAGATAACGCACGGATGGCGTTACATAAATCGTTACGTGTTGCCATGATTCTCTCCCTAATGATTAAACTTGAA
>JAKQTN010000045.1 GCA_029563075.1 Pseudomonadota bacterium | reverse complement strand
GCTCCTGCTCCTGCTCCTGCTCCTGCTCCTGCTCCTGCTCCTGCTCCTGCTCCTGCTCCTGCTCCTGCTCCTGCTCCTGCTCCTGCTCCTTCAGCTGGTACAAACATTATTCAGGTCGGACTCATGCCAGCAGTTGATATCAGTAAAAACATTACGCCGGCAGTGGGCCACTCGACATTGCTTATCAGACCAACTACTGACAAACCAAGTGCTAGTGATGTTGGCGCAGTTAGAATTGCGTGTAAACCCAGCCATATGTCTAATGATGACCCGCTCGTATATCCAAACCAGCAAGGCGCGGCGCATCACCACACATTCTATGGTAACACTACAGTTAATTATAAGAGCAATTTAGCCACTTTGGCGACTACTGGTAACAGCACTTGCAATGGCGGCATCATGAATCGCAGCGCCTACTGGCATGCCACTATGATTGACACAACCACCAAGAGCCCTGTTTTACCTGATGGTGGAGCACTGTTCTATTACAAAACAGGCTATGACGGGGTACCTGCTAATATGGTCGTTGCTCCCCCAAAAGGTTTAAGAATGCTTACAGGCAACTCTAAAGCCACTGCCGCTTCTGGCGTTAAAGATGTTGCCTATATGTGCGTTCCTCCAGATGGTAGTTACCAAGGATGGAATGACCACATTCCAAATTGTAAAGTTGGAGAGGTCATGCAAATGGCCGTTGATTTTCCACAATGTTGGGATGGCGTAAATTTGGATAGTCCTGACCATAAGAGCCATATGGCCTTTGCGGGTAGCTACCCTACTGCAAACCACTGCCCAGCAACGCACCCTATAGCAATACCAAAAATTACGATGACGCTTAACTATAAAGTAAATTCTGCCAACCAAGCCACAAAATGGAGACTGTCCAGTGACAATTATGCCTCCACTCTACCTGGCGGTTATTCAGGACATGCCGACTGGGTGAACGGTTGGGATGAGACTATTATGTCTGGTATTGTTAAAAACTGTCTGAATAAACAACTGGACTGTAGTGCTCACCTGCTGGGCGATGGCAGGTTATTCGACAGTCAATAAATCGTAATTGCCAAATAAAAAAGCCGGACATCATGTCCGGCTTTTTTATTTGCTATATTTTTGCTGACAAAAACCTACATAAGAACACAATCCATTATTGCAAACTTCTCCCTATTGCAGCACCACAAATATTCATTAATGTTTGCGGCATTAAACCAAGCGCAAGAAGTGCCACTGCGTTGATGCTCAGAATAAATTTCATATCATAAGGAGCGCTGATAGCCAAACTGTCTTGCGGCGCATCAAAATACATGAGTTTCACAACACGCAGATAGTAGAATGCGCCGATCACCGCCATCAGTACAGCAAACACGACTGCCCATATATAACCCGCCTGCAAAGCTGCTTGCAACACGGTAAACTTGGCGTAAAAACCAATGGTAGGGGGCACGCCTGCCATACTGAACATGGTGATAAGCATTAAAAATGCTGTCCAGGGACTGCGCTGGTTAAGGCCTTTCAAGTCATCCAGATGTTCAGCCTCAAACCCCTTTCTGGATAACAATAAAATCATGCCGAAACCTGCCAGTGTCATCAGCACATAAGCGCTGATGTAAAACAGGCTTGAAGCAAACCCATTCAGGCTTCCGCTCATCAAGCCAAACAATAAAAAACCGATGTGCGAGATGGTAGAGTATGCCAGCATTCGTTTTAAGTTGGTTTGCGCAATTGCCGTGATGTTTCCAATGGTAATTGAAAGCACCGCCATAATCAGCAGCATTTCCTGCCAGTCGGCAGTCAGCGGCTGTAAACCTTGTGCCAGCAAACGGATAGCAATGGCAAACGCTGCAAATTTTGGCACCGAGCCGATTAGCATAGTGATACTGGTGGGCGCGCCCTGGTACACATCGGGTACCCACATTTGAAACGGCACTGCGCCAAACTTAAACGCCAAACCTGCAACAATAAACACCAAGCCCAAAATCAGCACGGGATTATTGGGGCTAGATTCTTGCAGTACGCTTGTTATTTCTGCCAGATTCAAGCTGCCGGTCATGCCGTAAATCATGCTCATGCCGTACAGCAGCATGCCGGACGCCAACGCACCGAGTACAAAGTATTTCATGGCGGCTTCGGAGGATTTTGCGCTATCCCGATCGAGCGCAACCAATGAATACAGGCACAGCGAGAGCAGCTCCAGCCCGATATAGATGGTCAGCATGCTTTGCCCTGACACCATGATCATCATGCCCAATACCGAAAACAAGACCAGCGCATAATATTCGCCGCGGAACATATTGCGCAGCTGCATGTATTGCCGCGTGTACACAAACATCACCGAAGTTCCCAATAAAATCATCAGCTTGAGTACATCGCTTAAAGTATCATCAACAAACATGCCGCTGAACGCATATCCTACAGCAGGCGTGTGTGTACCCACAGTGAAATAGGCCGCTGCAAACAAAGTAAATTGCGCCAACCCATAAATAACAATTTTATTTTTAGGCTTTAAGAATAAATCTGCCAGTAAAATAAACATTGCCATGCACAGCACGGTAAGTTCAGGCAATACAGCCATCAGATCGAATTGAATATTTTCCATGCCTATAAACCTGCCACCGGTAATTTGCTGATAGCCATATGATCCAGCCATTGCATTGCACTGACGTGGGTGAAATCGGTAATGAGTTTAGGGTACACACCAAAACCGATTACCATGAGCGCCAACACGGCCAAGATTAAAAATTCACGGCGATTCAAATCCTTAAGCTCCGCCACTTTTGGATTCGCAACATCGCCATAAAACACGCGCTTCACCATCCATAACGTATAAGCCGCGCCGAATATCAGCGTGGTCGCGGCTAAAAATGCCACCCAGAAATTGTATTTAACTGCGGCCAGGATCACCATAAATTCGCCCACAAAGCCCGATGTGCCTGGCAAGCCGCTATTAGCCATGGCAAACAGCACCATAAACGCCGCAAAAATCGGCATGGTGTTCACCACGCCGCCGTAATCGGCGATCTGGCGGCTGTGCATGCGGTCGTACAGCACGCCTACACACAAGAACATCGCGGCCGAAATAAAGCCATGTGAAATCATCTGCACGATTGCACCTTCCAACCCTAGTTGGCTGAATATAAAAAAGCCCAGCGTCACAAAACCCATATGCGAAATGGACGAATAGGCGATGAGCTTCTTCATGTCCTTTTGCACCAGCGCAACCAGTGCAATGTAAACGATGGCGATTAAAGACAGCGTGATCATGAAGCCGGATAAGTAATGCGCAGCATCGGGCGCAATCGGCATGGCAAAACGTAAAAAGCTGTAGCCGCCCAGTTTCAGCATGATCGCTGCCAGCACGACAGAGCCGCCGGTAGGTGCTTCCACGTGCGCATCTGGCAACCAGGTGTGTACCGGCCACATCGGTATTTTCACTGCGAAGGCCATGAAAAATGCCATGAAAATCAGAATTTGCTCATTCAGGCTAAGTGGCAACTGATAATAATCCGTCACTTCGAAACTGCCAGTTTTATGGAACAAAAAGATAAACGCAACCAGCATCAACAGTGAGCCTAGCAGCGTATACAGAAAGAATTTAATCGTGGCATACACACGATTCACTCCGCCCCAGATGCCGATCACCAGGAACATGGGAATCAGCATCGCCTCCCAGAACACATAGTACAGAATGCCGTCCAGCGCGCTGAACACCCCAATCATCAAACCGCTCATGATTAAGAACGCAGCCATGTACTGTGCGATATTTTTTGTAATCACTTCCCATGCCGCAATCACCACAATCACGGTAGTAAAACTGGTCAGCAATATCAACGGCACAGCGATACCGTCTACCCCCAAGTGATAATTGATATTGAAGCTGGGAATCCATTGCACCATTTCCTCAAACTGGAAAGCGCCTTTAGAAAAGTCGTACTTTGTATAAAGCGGTAAAGTGGCGAAAAAAGCTGCAAGACTGCCTGCCAGCGCAAGCCAGCGCGTAAAGGCCGCCTTGTTATCGCTGCCAAGCAGCAGCACGACGATACCCGCCAGTATTGGCAGCCAGATGGCCACACTCAACACATGGTGATTTAATATATTCAAGTGCAGCATTTAGTTTATTTTTATAAAGAAAGTGAGGAATAAAAACACGCCAATAATCATGGCAAAAGCGTAGTGATAAATCAGCCCAGACTGCAGTTGACGAATAATGCCCGAAATGCGGCCAACCAATCTTGCAGTGCCGTTAACCATTGCGCCGTCGATCAGCTGCACATCGCCAATCTGCCATAATTTATTTCCTATCCAGCGTGCACCGCCAGCAAATACGCGCTCGTTAAAGCTATCAAAGCCATATTTATTTTCTAAAATCTGGTAAATGGTATTGAAGCGCTCTCGCAAGCCGGCAGGAACATCAGGCCGTTTCATATAGAAAAACCAAGCTAAAGTTACGCCACTGACGGCTAGCAGAAATGGTAATGTGAGCACGCCATGCAAGGCCATGCCTGCTGGAGAATGCAATATCTCATGATAATGGTGACTGAGGTGTTCCATGGCTGGATGACTGACTGCGTCTACCATAATTGCATCTTTGAAAAAGCTGCCAAACAGCATTGGCTCTATCGCAATGTAGCCGATAACAAGCGAAGGAATTGCCAGCAATATCAACGGCAGCTTCACCACCCAGCCCGGTTCATGCGGGTCATCTTGAGGGGTTAGTCCGTGATGATGTCCATGATCATCGTGATGTGCGTCATGTTTTACCTCGCGCCATTTCTCTTTACCGTGGAACACTAAAAAATAAAGCCGGAATGAATAAAACGCCGTCACAAACACGCCCGCCAGTACCGCAAAATAAGCGAAGCCGCTACCAGGAATGTTCGAGAATTTTGCCGCCTCGATAATACTGTCTTTTGAGTAAAAACCCGCAAAAAATGGGGTGCCGATGAGTGCCAGCGAGCCAACAAGCGACGTAATCCAGGTCACCGGCATATACTTTTTCAGGTTCCCCATATTGCGAATATCCTGGTCGTGATGCATGCCCATGATCACCGAACCTGCCGCCAGGAACAGCAAAGCTTTAAAGAAAGCATGAGTCATCAAGTGAAAGATTGCGACTGAATAAGCCGACGCGCCAAGCGCCACCGTCATATAGCCCAGTTGCGATAGCGTGGAATAGGCCACCACGCGCTTGATGTCGTTCTGGATAATGCCCAGAAAGCCCATAAACAGCGCGGTGATTGCGCCGATAATCATCACAAACGATAGCGCCGTCGTTGAAAGCTCAAACAGCGGCGACATGCGCGCCACCATAAAAATCCCCGCTGTGACCATTGTCGCGGCGTGAATCAATGCAGAAATCGGCGTCGGGCCTTCCATCGAATCCGGCAGCCACACGTGCAATGGCACTTGTGCTGATTTACCCATCGCGCCGATAAACAGCAGGATACAAGTCACTGTCATGAGGGACCATGGCACGTTAGGAATAATGTTGACTTGCGTACCTGCCAATACTGGCGCGGCCTGGAACACTGAGGCATAATCCAGGCTGCCGAAATAATACAGCACCATGCCGATGCCTAGCAAGAAGCCAAAATCGCCAACGCGGTTCACTAGAAACGCTTTGAGATTCGCATAAATCGCGGTTGGGCGTGTGTACCAGAATCCGATCAGCAAGTATGAAACCAATCCAACAGCTTCCCAGCCGAAAAACAGCTGCATGAAATTATTGCTCATCACCAGCATCAGCATCGAGAAGGTGAATAATGAGATATAGCTGAAAAAGCGTGAATAGCCCGGATCTTCTGCCATGTAGCCAATGGTGTAAATATGCACCATGAGCGACACGAACGTCACCACCACCATCATCATGGCAGATAGATTGTCGATTAAGAAACCCACATTAAACTGGATATCGCCCCCGGCACCCAAACTGGAGTTCAGCCAGGTATATAAGTTACCATTAAAAGTATAGCCATTTAGCGTTGCGCTGAGCACATAAGCCGAAAGCCCAAAAGCAGCACCGACTGCGCCGATAGTGAGCCAGTGCGCAGCCGCACGTGGCAGCTTGCGGCCAAATAAACCTACAACAGCCGCGGCAACCAAGGGCAGTAATACGATTAATATAGAGATTTGTGGCAATGTCATTTTTTTATACTTTTAGCCTTTTAGACTATCTAAATCATCAACGTTGATGGTGCGCAAATTGCGGAACAATACCACCAGAATCGCCAAACCAATGGCAGATTCTGCCGCCGCAACAGTGAGGATGAAGAACACGAACACTTGGCCGGCGATGTCGTTCAGATAATGTGAAAACGCAATAAAATTCAGATTCACGGCAAGCAGCATCAACTCAATCGCCATCAGCAAAATGATCACATTTTTACGATTCAGGAAAATGCCAATCACGCTGATGGCAAACAGCAGCGCACCTAAAATGAGGTAATGCGACAAACCTACCATTATTTCTTTTCCTCTATTGTGGTGTCCGCGGAGGGATCAACTTCTACCACTGCACCCATTTTTACAATGCGAATGCGATCCTGCTTTTTAACCAATACCTGATCGGCAGGATTCATCGACTTGCTATCTTTCCTGTCCCTCAATGTGAGCACAATTGCCGCGACGATCGCCACCAGCAGCACAACGGAAGCGAGCTCGAATGGCAATAGATATTCGGTGTAAAGCACACGCCCTATTTCAGCGGTGTTACTGTAATCGGCGGGCTTGCTGACCGCCTTGGTAGCGCCAAAATACTTGCCCCCCAATACCATTACCATCTCCACCGCCATCAGCAGGCCAATCGTACCCGCCATGGGCAGATATTCCCAAAAGCCTTCGCGTAGCTTGTCGATATTGATGTCCAGCATCATGACCACGAATAAAAACAGCACCATCACTGCACCTACGTACACTAACACCAGTGCGATGGCTAAAAACTCGGCCTCCAGCAACAGCCAGATGCCTGCAGCGGTAAAAAATGCCAGCACCAGAAACAAAGCCGCATGCACGGGGTTGCGCGTGGTAATCACGCGCAGGCCGGCAAACAGCAAAATGGCAGCTAAAGTGTAAAAAACGACATCGGTAAATACCATATTCATTACCTAAAATTCTTATCTTGCGCGCGGTCTGCCGCAATTTGTTTTTCGTGCTTATCGCCCACCGCCAGCAACATTTGCTTGGTGTAAACCAAATCGCCACGCTGCTCACCGTGGTAATCAAAAATACGTGTTTCTACGATTGAATCTACCGGGCAAGACTCTTCGCACAGCCCGCAGAATATGCATTTGGTTAAATCGATGTCGTATCTGGTCGTTCTGCGCGTATTGTCCTCACGCTGTTCCGACTCAATGGTAATCGCCATCGCCGGACAAACCGCCTCACATAGTTTACAGGCAATGCAGCGCTCTTCGCCGTTGGGGTAGCGGCGTAGCGCATGCAAGCCTCTAAACCGTGGCGATTGTGGCGTACGTTCCTCAGGATACTGGATAGTAATCTTACGCGCGAAAAAGTAGCGGCCGGTGAGCGCCATGCCTTTTAGCAGCTCCCACAGCATCAGGCTACTTAACGTGTTTTTAATCAATTTAATCATGCTAATGGAACAAATATCCGAATGAAGTCTGCATCATGCCGCCGACAAAGATAATCCATACCAGCGTAATGGGAATAAATACTTTCCAGCCCAGACGCATGATCTGGTCGTATCTATATCTAGGAAATGTTGCCCTGAACCATAAAAAGAAGAATACCAAAAAGCACATTTTTGCCAAAAACCACAAAATACTGTCAGGCAAAAAGGGGAAAGGTGATAACCAGCCGCCCAAAAACATCGTCGTCGCGAGCGCACAAACCAGCCAGATATTAGCGTATTCAGCCAGGAAAAAGATGGCGAACGCCATGCCGGAGTATTCCACATGAAAACCCGCAACGATTTCGGATTCACCCTCCGCCACGTCAAATGGCGCACGGTTAGTTTCGGCCACCGCGCTAATAAAATACACAATAAATAATGGAAACAGCGGAATAAAATACCAGTGCCAGAAGCCGCCACTCTGGCCCATGACGATTTTGCCTAAATTGAGCGAATTGGCGCACATCAGCACGCCTACCAAGGCAAAGCCCATGGCAATTTCATAGGATACGATTTGTGCAGCCGAGCGCAAACTGCCTAAGAACGCGTATTTCGAATTTGAGGCCCAGCCTGCAATGATGACGCCATACACTGCGACAGACGTCATCGCCAGAATGTACAGCAAACCCGCGTCAATATTGGCGAGTACCTTGGTGCCGTCAAACGGGATCACTGCCCAGGCCGCAAAAGCTGGTGCAATCGCCAATACCGGGCCAATAAAAAACAAGGCCTTGCTGGAAGCAGTAGGTGAAATAATTTCTTTAAACAGCAGCTTTACGCCATCCGCAATCGGTTGCAGCAAGCCAAAATAACCAACGCGATTGGGCCCGATACGTACTTGCATATAGCCGATGACTTTACGTTCGGCAAGCGTGAGATAAGCAATGGCGCCCAATAGCGGCAACACGATGGCGACAATCTTTATCAGCGTCCAGCCTGTAATCTGCACCGCTGGCCACCAACTACCAAATAGATGTGCAAGCATTTCCATTATGCCGTTTCCGCCTCTTGCTGATTAATTGCACCAGTATATTTTTCGACCGTAATATCGCCCATCAGATCGCCCAAGCCGACCGAATCCTCATGCGATGCGGTCACGCGCACACAGCCCATCGCCACATGGTTGTCCAGTCGCACAGTGAGTATTGCGCTGCCCTTATCCTGTTTCACCAGCACAGTGTCGCCCTCCGCCAAGCCCAGCTTGGCGATAAGCTCGGCACGCATACGTGCCATCGGTTTGGTGTTGTATTTGGTTTTTTGTAAAGGTGGCGAGCGGCGCACAATAGGGTCCGATTCGTACATCGGCACCTCGCCGATGCGCTGCAAGCCTTCGTGTTTGATATTGACCTGGATTTCAACCAGTTCTTTCAGATTGTTGTTCAAACTGCGGCGCACCACGACGGAAGGTTTTTCACCACCAAAAATCGCTTCTTTCACCTGCTCGCTGCTGTCAAAATCAAAGCCTGACAACCCTGAAGTATTCGCCAGCACACGCAACACTTTCCAGCCGGGGCGGCATTCGCCCAACGGCCTGGTCACGGCCTGGAAGCTCTGTACACGCCCTTCCATGCTCATAAACGTGCCGGAAGTTTCGGTAAACGGCGCGATTGGCAACAAGACATCCGCGTTTTCCAGCGCTTCTGACTTATAGGCGGTTAGCGCCACCACACATTCGGCCTGCGCCATCGCAGCTTTTGCCAACGCCGCATGCTGGCAATCCAGCTCTGGTTCAATATTCAGCAATAAATATGCTTTGCGAGGCACTTCCAGCATGGCTCTGGCATGCATACCGGCAGCACCTGGCATCACGCCCATCAAGTGCATGCCGGTGCTGTTCGCTGCGGCTGGCAGTATGCCACCTTTTGCGCCACAGATACCGCCAATGGCCTCTGCCATACTATACATTTCGGTAAAACGCGGATCGCTGAGTGCCATATTCCCAAGGAAAATACCTACTTTTGGCGCAACCAGGTCAACGTCACCACCCATACCCGCCATACTTTCGGCTATGGCCTGCGTGTTGTCACGCACCTTGATATTGCCCAGCAAAAGCTCGAGCGATGGAGGCAGACATAAAGACAAACGCTGTATCTTGGACATGGCTTTAAGGATTTGCCCCAGCACGTTCACCATGTCATTGGGACGCACGATCACTTTATGCGCGACATCCATCAACGGATTGTTGTCCAGCGGGCTCACAATCGAAAGCTCGGCGCCGTTATTCACCGCCTTGCGGAATCTCTGCGCCAGCAGTGGATGCTCGTTGCGCAGATTGGAGCCGATCAACAAAATACGATCCAGCTCTTCGATATCCTGAATATTGCAGCCCATCCAAGGTGTGCCAATGCGCCTGCCATCCAACCTGAAATCGGTCTGACGCAGGCGATAATCCACATTGCTGCAGCCCAGGCCGGTAGCCAACTGCTTGATCAAATAGCCTTCTTCCATGGTGCTGTTTGGTGAAACCAGCACACCCAGCGATTCACCGCCGTATTGCTTGGTAATATCCTTTAACTGGCCTGCCGCAAACTCCAGCGCGGTTTTCCAGTCGGTTTCCTGCCAGGCACCGTTGTGCTTAATCATTGGCGTTTTGAGTCTGTCCGGGCTGTTCAAGCCCTCGTAGGAAAAGCGATCACGGTCCGACAGCCAGCATTCGTTAATGCTCTCTTTTTCTCGCGGCAGCACGCGCATCACTTTGTTGTCTTTTACATGCACTTCGATATGCGAACCCAAGCCATCGTGCGGCGCGATGGATGGGCGCCGAGTGAGTTCCCAGCTGCGCGCAGAATATCTGAACGGCTTGCTGGTGAGTGCGCCCACGGGGCATAAATCAATAATATTGCCTGAAAGTTCTGAATTGACTGATTTGTCGACATATGCAGTGATTTCCGCATGCTCGCCACGGTTAATCAAGCCCAGCTCCTGCATGCCGCCGACTTCTTTCAGGAAGCGCACACAGCGCGTGCATTGAATGCAGCGCGTCATGTCCGTGCTTATCAATGGGCCAATATTCTTGTTTAATACGACGCGTTTCTCTTCGGTGTAACGCGAGCCGCTGGCGCCATAAGCCACTGCAATATCCTGCAAATCACACTCACCGCCCTGATCGCAAATCGGACAGTCCAGCGGGTGATTGATCAGCAAAAACTCCATCACGCTTTGCTGCGCTTCAACCGCCTCTTTGCTGCGCGTAAAAATCTTCATGCCATCCACCACAGGCGTGGCACAGGCGGGTAACGGCTTGGCAAACTTTTCCACCTGCACCAGGCACATGCGGCAGTTGGCCGCAACCGACAGTTTCTTGTGATAGCAAAAACGCGGAATGGCGATGCCAACCTTATCAGCCGCATCAATGATGGTGCTGCCGTATTCGACTTCAAGCGCTTTGCCGTCTATTTCAATATTAACCATTTACCTAATCTCTAAAATTTATTTTATGCAATAGAGTGTAAGGCGCACGGCACGCAGAAACCGGAATGTACATGGAGTACATGAGGATTTCGAGTGCCGCGCAACGCCACAATATACGCATAAAATAGATTTTTCACTTTCCATCCACCATGCTTTTGCCGTGCTGTATATAGTATTCAAATTCCGGCCTGAAATGCTTGATAAAGCTCAATACGGGTGTAGCGGCCGCATCGCCCAGCGCGCAAATGGTGCGTCCAGAGATGTTATTGCTCACATCCGCCAACAATTCCAAGTCTTCCATTCTGCCTTTGCCTTCAGTGATGCGCTTGATCACGCGATACACCCAGCCGGTGCCCTCGCGGCACGGCGTACATTGGCCACAGCTCTCTTCGTAAAAAAAGTAGCTCAGGCGTTTAAGCGTTTTTACCATGCAGGTGGTTTCATCCATCACAATCATGGAGCCCGCACCGAGGCTGGAACCCGCCTTGCTTAAGCCATCATAATCCATGCTGGCCTTCATGATCATCTCTGCCGTCATGACCGGTGTAGATGGTCCGCCCGGGATGACTGCCTTGAGCTTGCGGCCTTTCCAGACCCCGCCAGCTAATGCCAGCAAGTCGGTAAATGGCGTGCCCATCCTGATTTCATAATTACCTGGTTTTTCTACATGGCCGGACACTGAAAATATCTTGCTGCCGCCTGAGTTAGGTACACCCAACTCTGCAAACGCCTGGCCACCATGCTGTAATATCCACGGAATACTGGCATAACTTTCCGTGTTATTCACATTGGTCGGCTTGCCAAAAACGCCGTAACTGGCAGGGAACGGCGGCTTAAAGCGCGGCTGGCCTTTTTTGCCCTCAATAGACTCGATCAGCGCGGTTTCTTCGCCGCAAATATATGCGCCCGCGCCGCGATGGACATGAATATCGAAAGAGAAATCAGTTCCTTGAATTTTCTCCCCCAAAAGTTTTTTCGCCTTTGCCTGCTCAATGGCTTTTTCCAAACGACGAGCCTGCATTTCATATTCCCCGCGGATATAGATCCACGCTTCAGATGCGCCGCAGGCATAGCCAGCCACGATCATACCTTCCAGAATCTGATGCGGATTCGTTTCGATCAGCACGCGGTCTTTGAAGATCAGCGGCTCAGAC
>JAKQTN010000050.1 GCA_029563075.1 Pseudomonadota bacterium | reverse complement strand
GATTTGTTGTATTCGGCTTTTACCACCACCAATGGTGCGCCATCCACCATAATCACGTTACCGGCGCGAAGTTCTTGTGCTGTTTTCATAATTTGCCTTGCAGATTAATTGCGTTGAATATTGAAGCCGCGCATTATACCTAAACTATTCTTTTTTCTCTAGTTTCACTGGATTTTATTACAAAAAATCACCAACTTAGATGCAAGGTCTGCTTGCTTTGCCAATTGTTGCGCCTGTTGCCGCGCATGGTGCCGCAACGCAGGCAAAGCATTCAAAAAATGGTTCCAGGCCGTTTCTGGCATATGCCCTGCAGACCAATACCGGTGCGCCTCACAGGCCACCTGTTTTGCATCAGAATGCGCATAAAATACCTCCAGAAAAGCGTCCAGTTTTTTCATGTGGGTGTTTTCGGTTTGAAAATACGGCTGCCAGATAAACGGCTTGCCCGCCCAGATGGCACGGATCCAGCTATCTTCGCCACGGACAAAGTTAATATCGCAGACGGCCAATAATTGGTCGTAATCTTGATGCGACAGAAAAGGCAGCACATGCAAACTGAGGTTTTTGTACGTCAAGTTCTCGCCTGCCGCAATGGAGTCTTTACCAAAAAAACGGGCGATTTGCTGCAGATCACTGCTGGCAGGCACGTAACAATCGGTGGTTTGCCGGCCGCTGGCCATAATCGTGAGCAAATCATGGACAGGCGCATGCGGATAGTAAAACAGCGAAACTCTCAGGTGCGCGTCATGAGTCAGATTCAAGCGCTTCCAGAACGCGTTCTGCAACTGTATATCGCTGGCAAGCAATTGATTCTGCGCAACGATATCGCGCTCCCGGATCAGGCCGCCGGTAGCCTCGGTAAAACCAGGAAAGTAGAAATGCCGCGTTAGATTGTGCTGTGGCCGCGGTGAAGGTTTTGCATGAAAATCCCCCACCCATGGCTCGGCGGATAAATATTCCAGATTAACCCATTTGGACCTTTTCTGTGTCATCGCATCTAAATAAACGGGCGGCAACTCGCAGCCAAAAGCCTCAATCACCACTTCTGCCGCCTGATCAAACATAGTGTTTGCATGCCATGAAACAATCGTGATGTCTTGAATGACCTGTTTTTGCAGCGTCACATCTAAAGCAGGGATAACCCGCTTAGCGACGCTTAAATCATCAATCCAAAGCCGAACCTGCAAGCCATGCTCCATGTGCAGCTGCCTTGCCAGCCGCCAGCAGACGCCGATGTCGCCAAGGTTATCGACAATCTTGCAGAAAACATCCCACCTGAGTTCGTGCATTTCTAAAATCTACAGCAAATGAACGCCAAACTGTTTTAACACAGTCGCATAAAGATAAAAAACAACGATGGTAAACACTGCACAGCCCAACAAGGTAAGCCAGAAACCCCATTTGGGCAGCAGATAAGGAAACAGCAAAAACATGGGCAAGGTGGGAATGACATACCAGAACGTGTAATAGGCGTGATTGGCGATTTTAATGCCGGGCTGCTTTTCCACAAACAGCCAGATCAAGGTCAGGACCGTCACCATCGGCAAGGCGGCAACCAACCCGCCCAGCCTGTCGCTGGCTTTTGCTACCTCGGATACCAGCACCACCACCGCAGCGGTGATTAAATACTTTATAAAAATATATGTCATGGCTTTTCTCTAATTTTTGACCACTATATTGAATAAAACGACTTAGCGGATGATAACTCTTTTCAATAAAATATAAGCAGCAGGTAACACAAATAACGATAACAGCGGCGCAGTCAGCATGCCGCCCACCATTGGCGCCGCGATGCGGCTCATCGCTTCTGAGCCAGTGCCAGTGCCGATTAAAATGGGGATTAACCCAGCCAATATCACAGCCACCGTCATGGCTTTTGGCCTGACCCGCAGCGCGGCACCTTCAATCAGCGCAGCGTGCAAATCTTCGCTTGTATTGAGCTTGCCTGCGACTCGATAGCGTTCAACCGCGCCATCCAGGTATACCAGCATGATGACGCCAAACTCAGCTGCCAGCCCTGCCAGCGCGATCATACCAACACCACTGGCAATCGAAAAATGATGGCCTAAAAGATACAGGAACCACACCGCCCCCACCAGGGCAAACGGCAGGCTACCCAGAATCAGAACCGCTGGCGTGATACGTTTGAAAGCCAAAAACAGCAGGATAAAAATAATGGCTAGCGTCATTGGCACCACGTAACTCAGGCGTTTTGCGGCGCGCTCAAAATATTCAAACTGGCCAGACCAGGCCAGTGAATAACCTGCCGGCAGCTGCAACTGTTTATCCAGTGCGGCTTTTGCATCCTGCACAAAGCTCCCCAGATCACGGTCATGAATATCGACATACACCCAGACATTGGGGCGCGCATTTTCACTTTTAATCATCGGCGGGCCGTCGGTCACTTTGACTTCAGCTACATCACCCAACGGCACGGTTGCGCCCTGTTCGGTAATAATGGGCAGACTTTTAAGTTTCTCTACAGAATCACGCAGTTCTCTTGGAAACCGGACGCTGATCGGAAAGCGCGCCAGACCATCAATCTTTTCAGCAATATTGTCGCCGCCAATGGCTGTCGATATGAACGATTGCACATCCTCAATATTCAAGCCATAGCGCGCGATTTTAAGCCGGTCAATTTTTATATCAATATATCGCCCACCAGTCACACGCTCGGCAATCACCGAGCCAACACCCGGTACTTTTTTCATGATGCGCTCGACTTCTTCGCCCAGTTTTTCCAGCGTGGCCAAATCCGCCCCGCCAATCTTGATGCCGACAGGGCTTTTGATGCCGGTAGAAAGCATGTCGATTCGGTTGCGGATAGGCTGCACCCAGACATTGGCCATACCAGGCATCTTCAGCCTGGCATCCAGTTCTTCAATCAGTTTTTCGGTGGTCATGCCGGTGCGCCATTCTGCGCGCGGTTTGAACTGAATGGTGGTTTCCAGCATTTCCAGCGGCGCCGGGTCTGTGGCGGTTTCGGCGCGGCCTGCCTTACCAAATACTGACTTGACCTCGGGCACGGTTTTGATGAGGCGGTCACTTAATTGCAGAATTTCCGAAGCTTTTGAAACCGACAAGCCCGGCAACGCAGTCGGCATATAGAGCAGATCGCCTTCATCCAGCGGCGGCATGAATTCACTGCCAAGCCTGCTTAATGGATACAGTGTAATTAAAACCAGAACTAAAGCAACGCCCAAAGTGATTACAGGATAATGCAACACTTTGCTTAATAAAGGTTTATAAATGGCAATCAGCCAGCGATTGAGCGGATTGTCATGTTCAGGCCGAATGCGCCCGCGAATGAAGATAGCCATTAATACAGGAATCAATGTGACCGATAAGCCCGCTGCAGCGGCCATGGCGTAAGTCTTGGTAAAAGCTAATGGCGCGAACAGCTTGCCTTCCTGTGCCTCCAGAGTGAACACTGGGATGAAAGACAACGTAATAATAAGCAGTGAGAAAAACAGCGCAGGGCCAACTTCACTCGCCGCCTCAATAATCAACTTGATACGTTGCATATTGTCAGGCTCGCCGTGGGTATTCTTGTAATGCTCAAGCTGCCGATGCGCATTCTCAATCATCACAATCGCCGCATCCACCATGGCGCCGATGGCAATGGCAATGCCGCCCAGCGACATGATATTGGCATTAACGCCTTGATAATACATGACAATAAAGCTCACCAGCACGCCGATCGGCAAGGCCACAATCGCTACCAAAGCTGATCTAAAGTGCCATAAAAATACAGCACAAACCAGCGCGACGACGACGAATTCCTCAATCAGTTTATGCGTCAGGTTATCTACTGCGCGTTTAATCAGTTGCGACCTGTCGTAGGTAGTCACAATCTCCACGCCTTCCGGCAAACTCTTTTTCAGTGTGGCAAGTTTGGCTTTTACCGCATCAATCACCTCCAGCGCATTTTGCCCGGCCCGTACTACAATCACACCGCCAGTCACTTCACCCTCGCCGTTAAGCTCTGCAACGCCGCGCCTGAGTTCCGGCCCGATTTGCACACGTGCCACATCTGATAACAGAATCGGCGTACCGCGGTCACTGATACTCAGTGGAATATTGCGAAAGTCATCCAGAGATTCCAGATAGCCGTGCGCTCGCACCATATATTCGGCCTCGGCAGTTTCAACCACGGCACCGCCTGTTTCCTGATTGGCTGACTGAAGCGCCGATACAACTTTTGATAATGGAATGCGGTAATTCCGTAATTTGTCAGGGTCAACCTGCACCTGATATTGCCGCACCATACCGCCCAGCGTAGCGACCTCAGCAACACCTGCAACAGTTTTAAGCTCAAATTTCAGAAACCAGTCCTGCAGAGCGCGCAGTTGACCCAAATCGTGCCTGCCGCTGCGGTCAACCAGCGCATATTCATACACCCAGCCTACCCCGGTAGCATCTGGCCCCAGACTGGGATTTACACCTTTGGGCAAACGTGAAGAAATCTGGCTCAGATATTCCAGCACGCGGGAACGTGCCCAGTACTGATCGGTGCCATCGTTGAATAGAATATAAACAAAAGAGTCACCAAAGAACGAATAGCCGCGCACCGTCTTGACGCCGGGCACTGACAGCATGGTAGTAGTCAATGGATAGGTAAGCTGGTTCTCGACAATCTGCGGCGCTTGCCCGGGCCATGGCGTGCGGATAATGACTTGGGTGTCAGACAAATCAGGAATCGCATCCAGCGGCGTGCGCAGCATGGCAAATATGCCCCAGGCCACCACCATCAGCGTAGCCAGCAGCACCAGCAAACGGTTGCCGGCCGACCAGCGTATGAGTCCAGCGATCATGGTGTAGCTCCCTTCATGTCAGGTGTATCACCCTTCATCTCCCCCTGTTGAACCATATTTTGATTAGCAAGCCTCGCCAGCACCCCGGACAAAGAGGCTTCTGAATCGATCAGAAACTGGCCTGATGCCACCACCTCTTCGCCTTCGGATAAACCGCCCAATATCTCGGTATAGCCATCACGCTCCTGTCCAGTCTCGATTTCTACAGGACGATAACCATGCGCTTCTTTCACAATTACAACGTTGCGTTTGCCTGTCGCGATGATGCTTTCGCTTGGCGCTGATAAGGATTCGTGGGTTTGCCCGGTAAACTTGACATTGGCGTACATGCCTGGTCGAAGAAGATTGCGCTTGTTAGGCAACTCAATACGCACCTGCAATGTTCTTGAAACTTCGTTCAAGATTGGATAAAGGTAGCTCACTTTGCCCTTGAATACTTCACCAGGCAGGCTTTGCAACTGCACTTCAGCAGCCAATCCCGGCTTCAGGCGGGCTGCATCGCGTTCGGGGACTTCTGCAATCAGCCAAACTTGAGATAGATCAGAGAGTTGCATCAGCGAACTGCCCGCCATCAGCTGCCCGCCTTCACGAACGCCTAGTTCGGTAAGTACGCCAGAAGCAGGTGCATAAACACCAAAGCGCGGGCTGGATTTACCTGTTTTAGAGATGCCCGCTATTTCACCCTCTGACATACCTAGCAATTTCAGCCGATGAAGTGCCGCTTGCTTCAGTGAGTTGTCGCTATCAACATCGTTTAAGGCAAGCAATGCCAAATACTCTTGTTGCGCAGCCAATAATTCCGGCGCATAGATTTCTGCGATTTTCCGGCCTTTGCTCACCGGGTCGCCCACCGCACGCACGAACAATCTTTCTACAAAACCGGGGATACGGGTCTGTACTACATAAAAACGCCGCTCATCCGGCTCAATGCGGCCAATGGCAGACAGTGATTCGCCAAAGCTTCTGGTTGCGACTTTCTCCAGCCGAATTCCCAGATTCTGTGTGGTGTGTGACGAAATGGTAACAGCAGTGGCTTCACTGTCTTTATTAGCTCCACCGCCACCTTCATCAGCGTATTTGGGCTCCAGTTGCATGTCCATAAATGGCGATTTACCTGGCTTGTCAAATTTTTGACCAGGCACCATCGGGTCATACCAGTAAAGCACAGTCTTGCCGCTTTTGTCTTGCACTACGCCGTTATTCTTAATCTCTGGTGTTGGCATAGCCTCCTGCTTGGAGACCGATAATTTTTCCCAGGCAAACCAGCCAGCCGCTGCGGCCAACACAATGGACCCTATCAGGATGAGATGGATACGTTTCATGGTGAATATCCTTTTATCTTATTCAAGCATCTGGCTATAGCCAGATGGGGCGTTGCCGAATGGATCACTGTTAGTGAGATAGGTCAATTTGATTGCCGCGCGCTGGATGTCCGTTAAAATGGCCCAGTGCTCCATTTCAACTTCAATCAATCCTCTGCGGGCATCCCATACCTCGGAGAGGTTCTGCTTTCCAGCCTGATAACCTGCCTGTGCAAGGCCCAGCAGCGCTTTTGCAGTTGGAATGAGCCTCTGTTGATGTTCGTCTTCACGCGCCTTAGCGGCCTCCTGGTCTGCCAGCACATCGGCTAATTCGGCAGATAATTCCAGACGGCGGTCTTCCGTCAGTTTGCGTGCCTTTTCTACCAGAAGCATTTTCTCGGCCGTGCGCTTGTCCTGCCGGTTGGGTCTATCCCACGGCAAATCAATCGCCACCTGCAATGTCACCATATCGCTCAGGTCAGAACGCCGTTTGCCGTACATCACCTCCCAGCTCCAATTCAGCTCGCGATCCGCTTTGGCGCGGTCGGTTTCAGAAATCGCGACTTGCTCTATCTGTTTTGCATTGACTACCAGGGGGTGTTTGTCGATCTGCTCTTTGAGCGCATCCCGATGGATTGCATTAGCATACATGGGCAGCTCGGATGAGATGGGCTGATTGGCCGCACCGCCAATCCATCTTGATAAAAGCGCACGCGCTTTCCTTTCATCGCGTTGTGCGGTGATAAATAGATGATGGGTATTGGAAAGCTGGGTGTCCAGTTTGAAAACTTCAGCCAGCTGGGCGCCTCCGGAAGCAATACGCGCCTTAATCACATTACGCTCCGCAGTCATTTCATTCATGATGCGCTGATACAGCTCTACTTTTCGTTGCGCTTCATAAACGTCCAGCCAGGCCAATCCTGCATCACGCTGGATAGATTTGGATGTGGCTATTTTTTCTGTCTGATATTGCGTCGCAGTGGCCTGCATGGCCCTTGCGCCTGCTTCACGTTTTGCCGTTGGCACCATTTCCTGCATGACGCCGATCGTCGACATGGTCATGTCATCACGGTTAAAACGAAAAGCATCGCTCGAAGTCACGGGCAAATTAACGACACCCAGCTTCAGGCGCGGATCCGGTAACTGGCTTGAGGCCACCGCTGCCGCCATTGAAGACGACGAGGCATTATCCAGTGATTCAAGCAACGGCTGATGTTGCGTAGACAAACGCATCGCCTCAGCCAGTGATAGACCCGGCTCAGCATATACATGCAGACTGGCTAGAAACCAGAAACACGCATGGAAAAACAGTTTCCAGTGTTGGGTAAACATAACAACCTCCGATACTGACTAAAAATAGTCAAACTAAAAAAACTGGGCGGATTAACCCTGTGTGATTTAATTCAATATCGGTGGTTTATAGGCGGGAGGATAGTCCTGAGAAGAAAACACTACATTTGCAGGAAGTGGTGCGGATGACAGCTTGGTTACCAAATTAAAAGATGGCGCAGTGCTAAAGCTGGCGGATGCATTAGCCAGCGCACATATGCCACACGCAAGACATTGGTGCGTTTTGTGTGCCTGATTGTCCCGGGTTTGATTATCCTGGGCTTGATTCGTATCGTCGTGACAGCTCATATGCGTTACCACGACATCATGCGCTGTTGAATCAAGCTGCATTTGCATATTCATTGCCCATGCAGAAGCCATGAATAATGGCAACCAAAGCACTAAAAATAAGCAAATAAGCTTCTTCATGCAAATATGATAGATTGATAACGGAATTAGTTCAAGCGCTTATACTGCCGACAGTTGGTAACGGATATCAATTACTTCAAATTCCTCTTCACCTTTTGGAGTCTGCACACGCACCGTATCGCCCAACCCCTTACCCAGCATGGCTTTTGCCAGCGGCGAAACCCAGCTGATATAACCCTGTGAAGGCGCCAACTCATCTTTGCCGACAATGCGATAGGTGGTTTCAGTGTCGTTACTCAAGTTAAATAATGTCACCCAGGCGCCAAAATAGATTTTTTCTAGATGCTGCTGTTTAGCCGAATCAACAATTTCTGCAAGATCCATTCTTTTCATCAAATGTTTGCAGCGTCCGTCAATCTGCCGCAGGCGACGTTTACCGTAGATATAATCGCCATTCTCGCTTCTATCGCCATTGCTGGCCGCCCACGCCACTGTGCGCACCACTTCAGGTCGCTCGACCTTGTAAAGCTGATGAAACTCAGCCTGTAAGGCCGCAAAACCTTCCGGCGTGATGTAATTTTTTTCGTCAGTGACGGCCATTACTGCTTATCAAGCAACTGCACATCTTGCACAAAGTATCCCGTCTCGCCAAAACAATCCGTCGGAATGCCTTTATGCTCCTCGTAAATCAGGCGCACGCGTTTGCCTACGGTCTCATCAATTCTTTTGGCGACTTTTTTATCTCTTACCGTAAAGTGAAACTTTTCTGCCTGTGTGCCGGGCATGGAAACCAGCACCAATTCGCCCTCATAAGTTTTGCACACCCAGCCCTTTTGCGAGAGCTTTTGCACATAACCCGCACGTTCTCCCGATGAATACACCCATGTGAGCGCTGCCCATGTGTAGAGCGCAAACAGTAGCAATGGAATCAGCAGCAACCAAATAAAATATTTCAAAACCCTTCCAATCTGCGCCAGCATTGCGTTTCTCCGTTTAAGCGTTTTATTTGCTAAGCCAGCATTATCCAATAGAATGATGCAATGTTAAACACCTTGATTCTTTGCCCATCCGCCCGCCTTGCCCGCAGCATTCAAAATGACATCACGCGCCGGCAATTACAGGCCGGGCAGCAGCAATGGCAAAGCGCACCGGTGCTTACGTTATCACAATGGCTGGATAACGTGATTGAGGAGGCTTTGCTCAGCGGCGAAATCGCCGAACTGCATGCGCTACTAAGTCCATTTAACGAGCAATTGTTGTGGGAAGAAGTCATCACGCAATCGCTTCAAAAGAATGACTTTGGCGACTTGTTTGATGTTACAGGCCTGGCCAGCGCGGCGATTGAAGCGAACCGCTATATGGTTGCATGGAAACTGCATGTGCCGCGCGAGCACCAGGCCGAAGAATCGCGTCAATTTATGCAATGGCGACGCGCGTTTCAGCAGCGCTGCAGCCAACTGAATGCGCTTGAAAGCGTGCGCTATATGGATTGGCAATTGGATTGCCTGGCGCGAAATGCAGGCTTGTTGCCAGCTCGCATTGAATTTGCGGGCTTTGACCAGACTGCGCCGCAGGAGCAGCGTCTACGCGAGATTTTAATGAAGCATGGCGTGCAAGTAACAGAATATGTAACAACACACGCCGAGCCTGCACAAACCCAGCATGTGAATCTGGAAAATCAGGAAGCCGAATGCCGTGCCGCAGTCGCCTGGGTGAAGCAGCGTTTGGACGAAAACCCGAACGCAAAACTGGCGATTATTACACCGCTACTCAATGAGACCAGAAACCAGCTGGCCGATTTGCTGGATGATGTGTTTTACCCCGCCAGCGTGCGTCCTGGCCTGGCGGAGAGCGCACGCTGTTATAACTTTTCACTCGGCACACCACTGGCGCAGCAGCCCATCATCCAAGCCGCATTAAATATGCTGCGCCTGGTCAGCAGTTACCAGTTGCAGCAGACTAATGTTTCAGGCATGTTGCTTTCGCCGTTCTGGTCTGCCAGCCAGCAAGAGACCGACGCGCGCGCCTTGCTGGACGCGAAAATACGCGAACATCTGCCTGCGCAATTCACCTGGGCAAACTTAATCGCCTTTGCCAGAAATCAGCATGAAAAAGGTCTGGGCATACCGCGCTTGCTGGCGGATATACAAGCCGCAAACTCGCTCATCCCGAATAGAAAATCCGCCGCTTCACAATGGGTGCAAACGCTATCCGTCTTGCTGGATGCGCTTAACTGGCCAGGCGAGCGTGCGATAACCAGCCTTGAACATCAGGCCGTTAACGCCTGGCAAAAAGCGTTGCAGCAACTCGGCAAACTTGATGTGCTTGGCAAAAGTTTTTCCTTGTCCGAAGCCGTGCGCGTGATGCAGCAAATCTGCACAGAACAGGTATTCCAGGCTGAAACCTTAGATGAGCCTGCGATACAGATTCTGGGCATGATGGAAGCGCTGAGCGCGCCAGTGGATGCCATGTGGGTGATGGGCATGAATGACCATATCTGGCCGCCGGCCGCCCGTCCGAACCCGTTGTTGCCCGCGTTTATTCAACGTGCTGCAATGCTACCGAATGCAGACAACAGCGTACAGGCTGCGTTTGCAGCTACCGTACAACAACGTTTGCTGCACTCCGCCGGGCACATTATTTTCTCTAGCAGCCAGACTGAAAATAATAGCCAGCTGCGTGCCTCTCCGCTGATGAAAGACATCGCGCCTCTGGAAACCATGCCGCTCGCCGAAACGCTGGCTGAGAAACTGAGCCGCTTAGGCAATCAAGATTTAGTTCACGTGGAGGACCATCTCGCCCCAGCGGTGCAGGCTGGCGAGCATGTCTCCGGCGGCACCGGGTTATTCCGGGCGCAAGCCATCTGCCCGGCATGGGCGTTTTACCAGTATCGGCTTGGTGCGAAGGCGCTCAAAACGCCCAGCAATGGCCTGGATGCGATGGCGCGCGGCATCCTGGTGCATGCTGTGCTGGCAGCATTTTGGCAGAAACGGCATTTTGCAGATTTGCGGGATATGCGCGCGGACGACCTTTCGCAAGCGTTGATCCAGGCGATTCAGCAGGCATTACAGGACTTTTCGGCCGAACAGAATATTGTTTCCTCCGGCTTATTGGAACTGGAACAAGAGCGGCTGTACAAGCTGATCGATGCCTGGCTGCTATTCGAAAAAGAACGCGGCACAGCATTTAATATCGTCGCTTGTGAAGCAGAAAAAAAGGTCATGATTTGCGGCATCGAAGTCACCCTGAAAATTGACAGGATCCACCAGCTGGAACATGGCGGGATTGAATTCATCGACTATAAAACCGGCCAGAAACCCGACATCAACAGCTGGGGCGAAGCGCGCATCATAGAACCGCAATTGCCTATTTATGCTGCATTCTACAGCGAAGACGCCAGCCATGTCATCGGCGTACAGTTTGGCATGGTAAAAATTGCCGAACATGCTTTTTCAGGCGTCAGCGAGACGGATTTTGAAGCGGAAATCGAAAAACGCAGGCCCAAGTTTATCCAGAATTTCACGCATTGGCAGGAGTTACTCACTCACTGGAAAGTCAGCATTGAAGCCATGGCGCAAGAAATCAAGTCCGGCGAGGCTTCGATAAAATTCAAGGATGAAAAAGATTTGATGTATTGCGAAGTTGTTCCTCTGTTGCGCCTGCCCGAACGGAAATTGCAGTTTGAGCGCTTTCGCACGCTTGATGTAAAAACGGACGAAAGTAGCGGCGCATGAACACGTTAAATTTGATGGAAGATGAAAAGAACCGCAAGCGCGCGCTGGAACTCGCTTCGTTCATTGTAGAGGCCCCTGCCGGCGCGGGCAAGACCGAGCTGCTCACGCAACGTTTTTTGAAACTGTTGCAGACCGTCAGCGCGCCCGAAGAAATTATCGCCATTACCTTTACTAACAAAGCCGCGGCAGAGATGCGATTGCGCATTCTGGATAGCTTGATCAACGCTGCAAAGCACACACCACCGCCAGAACCGCATAAGAAAATCACCTACGAGTTGAGCCTGCAAGCCCTGCAGCATGCGCAAACCCACGATTGGAAGCTGGTTGAAAATCCGTCGCGCTTGCGCATTTTTACCATTGACAGCCTGTGCGCACATCTGGCGAGGCAAATGCCGCTGATGAGCCGTTTCGGCTCGCAGCCAAAGGTCGCCGATGATGCCGGCATTTTGTATGCGCAAGCAGTTGAGCAGGCGCTGGGATTATTGGAAGATGCGGAACATGGCGAAGTGGTTAAAACCGCGCTGCGCTATGTGGATAACGATGCCGGCCAGCTTAAAAAACTGCTGGTCAAGATGCTGGAAAAGCGCGACCAGTGGCTGCATCATGCGCAATATGAGATTGATGCCAAAACCTTGCAGGACACTTTACGCGGCTTGATAGCACAGGAATTAGAAATTGTTAGTCAAGTAATTAATCACCGCCTTCAATATGAGTTAATGCCTTTAGCACGGTTTGCGGCAAGCCAATTGCCCTGCGAAGAGCCTATAGCTTCGCTAAAAGATTGGGAAACCCCACTTGCAACCCATGCAGAAGCACTGCCAATGTGGCTAGCTGTCTGCGAATTATTGCTCACAAATAATGATGGAATAAGAGCAAGAATTGATAAAAATATTGGCTTTCTGCCTGAGCACACAAACGAAAAAACACAATTCAAAGCGTTTTTACAATCATTAGAATCCATTGCCGGATTTGCCGATACTTTAGCAAAGACAAGAAAACTACCTTTTATATCAAGTAAACAAAATGGCTGGCGCATGATTGCGGCGCTTTCCAAGCTACTCAACCTGGCTGTGGCCCAGCTGTGGTTTGTGTTTCAGCGGGCGGGCGAGGTCGATTTTGTTGAAATTGCCCAGCGCGCAACGCAGGCGTTATCCAATGACGCTGGCGAACCCACCGAGCTTGCCTTGAAACTGGATTACCAGATCCGGCATTTGTTGGTGGACGAGTTTCAGGATACCAGTCCGAGCCAGATTGCACTTTTGGAACAACTCATGCAAGGCTGGCAGCAAGACGATGGCCGTACTTTATTCTGTGTGGGCGACCCGATGCAGTCGATCTACCGCTTTCGCAAAGCCAATGTGAGCCTGTTTATCCATGCGGCAAACAACGGTATCGGCGATATTCGCCTACAAAGGCTCAGGCTTTACCGCAACAACCGCGCCTGTCCGCCTGTGGTAGATTGGATCAATCAAACCTTCGCATCGGTTTTCCCCGAGGTTGACGATGAAAGCCAGGGCGCGATCCGTTATCGCGAGTCAATCGCAAACCCTGAGCATCAGGCGCCTGACAGCGGTATTGAAGTGCATGCGGTTATCAAACACGAATCGACGCCAGACGCCAAGCAGCTTGAAGCCGAGACAGTGATCGAGATCATCCGGCGCGAACGCATGAAACACCCGGATAAGAAAATAGCGGTCTTGGTCAGCGCGAAAAGACATCTGGCGCCGCTGGTTACACAGTTGCGGCGCGCGCATCAGGAAATTGCATTTCAGGCCGTGGAAATTGAAGCACTGGCAGGCCGCCAAATAGTGCAGGACCTGCTCGCGCTCACGCATGCCCTGCACCACCGCGCGGACCGCGTTTACTGGCTGGCAACCTTGCGCGCACCCTGGTGCGGCCTCACTTTGCACGATCTTCACATGCTCGCGGGACATGACCACCACAGCACGGTCTGGTCGCTGATGCAAAATGATGAAATGGTGAATCGTCTATCCGCAGACGGGCAAATCAGGCTAAAGCATGTACGCGGTATTTTTGCGGAGGCTTTTTCCAGTCAGGGGCGAATGCCTGTATGCCGCTGGATTCGCGGCGTCTGGCTCATGCTCAATGGAACGGTATGCCTGTGGGAACAAAACGATGTGATGGATGTTCAGGCATTTTTTAAGTGCCTGGATGACCTGGACAAACGCAATCAGTTCTCGCTGGAACGCATGGATGCGGAAATCGAAAAACTGTTTGCCGCACCCGACAGCGAGGGTGAACTGCTGCAGATGATGACGATTCATAAATCTAAGGGCCTGGAGTTTGATACGGTGATTCTGCCTGGGCTAGGCACGCAGACCGGAGGCAATAACAGCGAAAAGCCGCTTGTACTATGGGAAGAAATTCCCGTGGGACAACATGCCGAACTGCTTGCTGCGCCTTATATCCCAAAAGGTGCGCGCGACAAGGACAAAGTGAGCCCGTATGATTTTCTGGCAACGCGTGAAAAAGTGCGCGACGCCAATGAGGACGCCCGTGTACTGTATGTGGCAGCGACGCGCGCAGAGCGGAAACTGCACCTGGTAGGCATCGCCGGCAAGAATGCAAAAGGTGAGATCAAGCCTGCCTCAGGCACGCCGCTGGAGCTGTTATGGCCTGCAGTAGGTCGGCATTTTGAAGACGCCAACTCGGCCGAACAGCTAAATAATATCGCAGATGATATAGCCGATTTCACGCCGCATCTGGTGCGCCTGCAGCATCTGCATATCCCGGCGGTGTTGCAAACGGAAAAAACGGTTTACGCAAATACCAACACTGCCAAAATAAAGCCTGCCAGGCCTGACAATCTGGAAGCCGATAGCGGCACGCTCGCGCATCGCTATATGGAAATCATCGCCCGGCAGGGACTCACGGGCTGGCCGCCGGCACGCATCGCGCAGCTGGCATCACCCATACAGCATTGGCTGCGCGAACGCGGCCACAGCAGCCAAAATGCAAGCCTCGCCACGAGCCAGGTAATACGCGCCTTGCAACGCACGCTTGCCAGCACTGACGGGCAATGGGTGCTGCAGGCTCGCGAAGAAGCGCATAGCGAATACGCACTCACCTCGCAAGATGGCGAACAGCATGTCATTGACCGTACGTTTATAGAAAATCGTCCGGATAATAAAAAGGTGCGCTGGATAATCGATTACAAACTTGGGCTGGATGTCACCGAAGCCAATGCAAGTGCCGCCGCACAAGGCCACAAACCACAATTGGCGCGCTATGCCGGCTTGTTTGCCAATGAAGGCTTAACCATGAAACAAGCGGTATTTTTCTTGAGTTTGGGCAAACTCATTGAAATCTGACTTCTTAAGGTAAAATGCGTGAATCTATGAAAATATTTTCTCTGCTTTATCTAAAAGTCATGGCTTGGTCGAGGCTGCCAAATGCGCAATGGTACTTGGGTGCGCTGAGTTTCGCCGAGTCTTCGTTCTTCCCCATTCCGCCCGATGTGATGCTTGCGCCCATGAGTCTGGCCAACCCTTCCAGAGCGTGGCGGTTTGCCTTGCTGACCACCATTGCCTCTGTGCTGGGCGGGTTGTTTGGCTACTTGATTGGTGCAACGGCATTCGATCTTATCGAATCTTACCTCAAAGCAAGCCACTACTGGGAACATTTTCAAACGGCTAAGTTATGGTTCAAAGAATGGGGCTTTTGGGCGATATTTGTCGCGGGATTTTCACCCATTCCATATAAAGTGTTCACCATCGCCGCAGGCGCGCTCTCTATGGCGATTATACCTTTTACGATTGCTTCCTTGATTGGCCGCGGTTCCCGATTTTTTATCGTAGCCGGATTGATGAAATGGGGCGGCGCACGCATGGAAGCAAATCTGCATAAATATGTCGACCGCATCGGCTGGGCAACCGTGGCGCTAGTGGTAGTCGCGATTATCGTATTCAGGTAATTATTAAGTAAACTCGTATCAAAATCAGGCAAACGCTTTGAGCAGCTGCCTGATAAAGCCGGTGCGCAGCTGCATATCATTAAATTGCACGGCGACCCTGAGTTTATCCGGCCCGTTCATGCGGCAGCGGCGGTCGCGCTGCAGTAGATTAATCAGCTTCATCGGATCGAGCTCGGTATTTTGCGAAAATTGCAGTTGCACCGCACTATCCGAGGCGTCTATCTTGCTAATGCCCAGCGGCTTGGCGGCGATACGCAGCCTGTGGCAAGCCAGTAAGGCTTCGCCCTGCTCCGGCAGTAAACCGAAGCGGTCAATCAGCTCTTCCTGCAACGTGTCCAGTTCATCATCGGTACTGGCATTGGCCAAGCGTTTGTACAGCACCAGGCGCTCGTGCACATCGGGGCAATAAGCGTTGGTGAGCAATGCCGGCACATGCAGGTTGATTTCGGTGGTCACGCCTAGCGGCGCATTCAAATCCGGCTCTTTACCCGATTTTAGCTGCTTCACGGCATAGTTCAGCATGTCCGAATACAAGCTAAAGCCGATTTCCTGCATCTCGCCGCTTTGGCTGTCGCCCAGCAATTCACCCGCGCCGCGAATCTCTAAATCGTGCATCGCCAGATGGAAGCCTGCGCCCAAGTCCTCCAGCAATTGAATCGCATCCAGGCGTTTCTGCGCTTGCGGTGTGATTTTGCGGTGTTCATCGGTAAGCAGATAAGCATAGGCCTGATGATGACTGCGCCCTACCCGACCACGCAGCTGGTGCAACTGCGCCAGCCCAAACATATCGGCTTTATTAATGATGATGGTATTCGCGGTAGGGATGTCGATACCTGTTTCAATAATGGTGGTACATAACAGCACGTTAAAGCGTTGCTGGTGAAAATCGCGCATCACGGATTCCAGCTCGCGCTCTCGTAATTGTCCATGCGCAATGCCAATACGTGCTTCCGGCACGATTTTTTCCAGCTTTTCGCGCATCACAAAAATGGTATCGACTTCGTTATGCAGGAAATACACCTGCCCGCCACGCTTGAATTCACGCATCATCGCCTCGCGGATAATGCCTTCGCCATAATAAGTCGCAAAGGTTTTAATGCTTAAGCGCTTTTGTGGCGGCGTGGCGATCACGCTAAACTCGCGCAGCCCTTCCATTGCCATGCTTAAGGTGCGCGGGATGGGCGTAGCGGTAAGTGTCAGCACATCCACCTCAGCGCGCATGGCCTTGAGCTGCTCTTTCTGGCGCACACCAAAGCGATGTTCTTCATCCAGAATCACCAAGCCGAGGTTCTTGAATTTCACGTCTTTTTGAATGAGGCGATGCGTGCCGATGATAATATCCACCTTGCCCGTAGCCAGATCAGCCAAAGCCTGCGTTTGTTCCTTGGCGGTCCTGAAGCGTGAAATTTCGGCAATCTTGATCGGCCATTCGGCAAAGCGGTCACAGAAGTTCTGATAATGCTGTTCGGCAAGCAGCGTAGTGGGTACGAGCACGGCGACTTGCCTGCCGCCCATCACCGCGACAAAGGCCGCACGCAGCGCGACCTCCGTCTTACCGAAGCCCACATCGCCGCACACCAGTCTATCCATCGGCCGGCCGGACTGCATGTCCTTGATAACGTTTTCAATGGCTTCCAACTGGTCCGGTGTTTCTTCAAACGGAAACCCCTCACAAAACGCTTCATAATCTTTCAAACTGAGGGTAAACGCATGGCCGCGCCGGGCAGCACGTTGAGCATATAGATTCAGCAACTCCGCTGCGGTATCGCGGATCTGCTTAAGCGCTTTTTTCTTGGCTTTTTCCCACTGGCCGCTACCAAGCCTGTGTAATGGCGCGCTTTCCGGCGGACCACCCGAATAACGCGAGATTAAGAATAATTGCGAAACAGGCACATACAGCTTGTCGTCGCCAAAATATTCCAATAGCAAAAACTCGGTTTCGCCCTCGCCAAAATCCAGGTTCACCAGACCTTTGTAGCGCCCGACGCCATGTTGCTCATGTACAATGGGGTCTTCCAGGTGCAGCTCGGATAAATCTTTGAGCATGCCTTCCGTGTTGCGCGCTTTTTCTTTTTCGCGGCGACGCTGCTGGCGCACCGTGCCCGAGTAAAGCTCGGCCTCGGTGATTAATACGAATTCATCTTCAGCAAATCCGCTGTGTAGTGGCGACACGCCTAGCATCAAGGGCTGCTGGCTATTTTCAAACTCAGCCCAAGTCTCGCAAACAGGCATCAGCAGACCATGTTCTGCAAACAGTTGTGCCATGGTCTCGCGTCGGCCCAGGCTTTCCGCTGTGATTAAAATGCGTTTTTTAGTTGATTCAATAAACGCCTGCAGCTTATGCAGCGGCTTTTCGGCTCGCCGCTCAATTTCCAGTGCTGGCAATGGCTTTGCAGCTTCATGCATCAAAACCAGGGTTGGGTAATCGTGCGTTTGCGCAAAAAAATCATCGGTTTTAATCAATAAGATTTCCGGCTTCAGAATTGGCCGTTCGGCATCGTGTGCCAGCAATCGATACCGGGCGTTTGCATCTGCCCAGAATTGCTGCGCCGCCTTATCGCAATCGCCATGTAAACAAAGGTTGGAGCTATCTGGCAAGTAGTCCAGCAGGCTTGCGGTTTCATCAAAAAACAGCGGTAAATACCATTCTATGCCGCCGCTAGCCACGCCCTTGCTCACATTTTTATAAATGGTTGCGCGCTGCGGATCGCCTTCGAATTTTTCACGGAAGTTGCTTCTGAATCTGCTGATACCGGCTTCATCCAACGGAAACTCACGCGCCGGCAGCAGCCTGATTTCAGGTACGGGATACAGGCTGCGCTGTGTGTCGATGTCAAAAGTGCGAATCGTTTCGATTTCATCGTCAAACAAATCAATGCGGTAAGGCAGCATACTGCCCATCGGAAACAAATCGATTAAGCCGCCGCGCACACTGAACTCGCCGGGAGAAATTACCTGGCTCACATGATGATAGCCTGCCTGGGCACATTGGTGGCGCAGCGCCTCCAGCTCAAGCTTCTGGCCTTTTTTCAGCATAAAAGTATGCGCCGACATAAAAGCCACCGGCGGCAGCTTCAATAAAGCCGTAGCAATTGGCACAATTACCACATCGCATCGATTCTGGCTGATTTGATATAACGTCGCCAGACGTTCGGAGATCAAATCGGGATGCGGCGAGAACACATCATAAGGCAACGTCTCCCAATCCGGCAGCAAATGCACACTCAAGTCAGGCGCAAAATAAGGCATTTCGTCCAGCAAGCGCTGCGCCTCGAATGCACTGGAAGTAATAATTACCAGCGGCGCCCGCTTAATATCTGCTGTTGTTTTTAAGCGACATGCAAGTAAAGCAAGAGATAAGCTATCTAAGCCATTGGCAGAATAAGAAAAACGGCTTTTTTTTCCTGGCTTGGGCGGGGATAACTGCATAGATGAACTTGAAAATGGCTTGGTTTAAAATCGGATTTTACCTATTATAACTGTAAGCATGTCGCATCAATTAAGCCTATTTAATTAAACTTAATCCGTTTAAGCCAAAAATAAAAAATATTGAGGAGACAGACATCATGAATGACAAACAGCTTGTTGCAATTCATGCAACGAAGTACGTCAAGGACGGCATGTTGGTTGGCTTAGGCACCGGCTCTACCGCCAACTTTTTCATTGAAGAACTCGCGCGCCGCCAAACAGAAGAGAATCTCAAAGTCACTACCATCGCCAGCTCGCAGGTGAGCATGATTAAAGCGCAAAGCCTGGGGTTGAATGTCATCGCACTGACGCAGGTTGCGGAAATCGATTTATATGTGGATGGCGCGGATGAAATCACGCCGGACATGACGCTGCTTAAAGGGCGCGGCTATGATCTGGTGCTGGAAAAGCTGCTCGCCAAAGCGGCTAAACAATTTCTCGTTGTCGCCGATAAAAGTAAACTGGTGAATCGCATCGGCACTAACTACGCCATTCCCATTGAAGTGATGCCGTTTGCCTGGAAAGCCGCAAAACGCAGCCTGGAAGCGGCGGGCGGCGTAGGTGAGTTGCGGCAGAACGTTGCCAAAGATGGCTTGTCCATTACATCTTACGGCAGCCTGGTACTGGATATGGCATTCGACAAGTCCATCACTGAAGAATCCCTCAATCACCTCATCAACAATATCCCTGGCGTGGTGGAGCATGGCATCTTTCGCGGATTAACCAACGCCGTGTTGATTGCTGGCGATGGAAAAGTAGAGGAACGCTGGAAATAAATCGAATCAATCGAGACCAATTTTTTGTTCAAACTACGCTACATTTTGATTTTCTGCACGTTCATGATTGCTGGCTGCGACAAGCCTGGCGGACCACCCACGCCACAAACAAAACCTGATGCATTACA
The DNA here is from genome assembly GCA_029563075.1 of Pseudomonadota bacterium. Lineage (GTDB taxonomy): Bacteria > Pseudomonadota > Gammaproteobacteria > Burkholderiales > Methylophilaceae > Methylotenera_A. The sequence goes on along the minus strand of JAKQTN010000050.1, from coordinate 140,991 downwards.
GACAAAAGACAAAATCATCACTTTTGTCACCATGAATAGCCCGAATACTTATTTCGTCGACAGCAATAACGAGTTTGCCGGGCTTGAGTATGATCTCGCCAAGCTCTTTGTTCAGGAACTGGAAGACGGAACCCAATTAAAATTTATAGTAGCAAAACATATCGATCAGGTTTTACCTAATCTGATCAATGGCAAGGCAGATATTGCAGCAGCAGACCTTACTGTGACAGAAGCGCGTAAGAAGCGGGTCCATTTCACAATTCCATATCAGGATGTGCAGCAGCAAATAATCTACAACAAAGAAGCGAACAAAAAACCGCCAAAAAAACTGAAAGATTTAGTCGGTCTGACCATTACTGTGCCAACCGGCACCAGTTTTGTCGAGCGCCTTGTAAAACTGCGTGAAACTGAACCCAGTCTGATGTGGGAGGAACGAAACGACGCCAACCCCGAAAAACTGATTAGCGAAGTCGCCAGCGGAGATATCGAGTATACGATTGCCGATAGTCATTTGGTTTCAATATTGCAGAATTTCTACCCCAATATCGGTGTGGCCTTCGCGATTGGCGAACCGGAAAAAATAGCCTGGGCGCTCTCGAAAGATTCTGACCCAAAATTACTGGAAAAAGCCAACGCATTTTTTACCAGAATTAATAAAAATGGCACATTGCGCAATTTGATTGACCGTTACCATGGCAGTTCAAAACGGCTTAACCCGCTGGATATTAAGACTTTTTTAATGAACGGCAACAAACTGCTTCCTAAATATGTGCATTTGTTCAAGCAGGCGCAGGAAATTACCGGTATCGACTGGCGCTTGCTTGCGGCTATCAGTTACCAGGAATCGCATTGGGATACTTTCAGCACCTCACCCACCAATGTGCGCGGCTTGATGATGCTGACTGAAGCGACGGCGGACCGCATGGGCGTTACCGATCGGCTGGATCCCAAGCAGAGCATTCCTGCAGGGGCGAAATACATCAACCTGATGATAGAAACAATTCCGGAGCGCGTTCCGCAGCCTGACCGCACGTATATGGCGTTGGCGGCATACAATGCCGGCTATGCACATGTAGAAGACGCACGTGTACTGGCGCAGCGTTTAAAGCTTAACCCTGACAGCTGGGCGGATGTAAAGAAAACCTTGGTGATGCTCTCTAGCCCGGATTACTACCTGAATGCCAAATATGGGTATTGCGGCTGCGGCCAGGCTGTGGTTTTTGTAGAATCGATACGCAGCTACCATAGCATTCTGGAACGCTACCAGCCCAGCCATAATCCTGATCAAAACACCTTCAAGATTGCGCGCTTCAATCAGATTCTAGCTGCTAACCAATAGCCAGTTTTTGCAGACCACCCATGTACGGGCGCAACACACGCGGAACCGTCACACTGCCATCTGCATTCTGATAGTTCTCCAGCACTGCAACCAGGGTGCGCCCCACTGCCAGGCCAGAGCCGTTCAGCGTATGTACGAGTTCTGGCTTGCCATTTTCATTCCTGAACCGCGCCTGCAAACGGCGCGCCTGAAATGCCTCGCAATTGGAAACAGAGGAAATTTCACGGTAGGTATTCTGTGCCGGCAACCACACTTCCAAATCATAAGTCTTGGCCGCACCAAAGCCCATATCGCCTGTACAAAGCGAAACCACGCGGTAAGGCAACTCTAACGCTTTCAGGATATTCTCGGCATGGCCGACCATCTCCTCCAGCGCTTCATAGCTTTTGTCTGGATGCACAATCTGCACCATCTCGACTTTGTCAAACTGGTGCTGGCGAATCATGCCTTTGGTATCTTTGCCGTATGAGCCCGCCTCAGAACGGAAGCAAGGCGTGTGTGCGGTAAGCTTGATTGGCAAGGCTTCCAGCGGTACGATTTCATCACGTACCGTGTTGGTAAGTGTCACTTCGGAAGTTGGAATAAGGTATAAAAGGTCGCCCTCTCCTTCTTGCCCACCCTTTTTTGCGGCAAATAAATCCGCCTCGAATTTAGGCAACTGTCCGGTACCGCGCAGTGTCTCCGCATTCACAATATAAGGGGTATAGCATTCAGTATAGCCATGCTGCTCAGTTTGTATGTCTAACATGAACTGCGCCAATGCACGGTGCAATTTTGCTACTTGCCCGCGCATCAAGGTAAAGCGTGAACCAGACAGCTTTGCGCCCATATCAAAATCCAGGCCCAATGGCGTGCCGACATCGGTATGGTCTTTCACCACAAAATCAAAGCTGCGCGGTGTGCCTACTTTGCGTACTTCAACATTATCTGCTTCTGATTTACCTACTGGAACGCTCTCATGTGGCAGGTTAGGAACGTCAAGCAACAGTTTCTGCAATTCCCACTGAATAACAGTGAAGCGTTCCTCGTCTGCCTTAAGTTGCTCACCTAAACCTGCAACCTCCGCCATGATGGCGTTTGTATCCTCGCCTTTGGCTTTCGCCGTGCCGATTTGCTTGGAGGCGTTATTGCGCTTGGCTTGCAGGTCTTGCATACGGGTTTGAACGGTTTTACGCTCTTGCTCCAAGGCAGAAAATGCCGTTGAATCAAACGCGAAGCCGCGTTTTTTTAACTGGCCCACTACGCCGTCTAAATCATTTCTCAATGCTTGAATATCTAACATGCTATTCCTATTTCTTTGCTTTTTTGTTTAATGCTTTAAGGTCAAGCTCTTTAAGGTGAGCTAATTTTTCGCTTATTTTACCTTCCAAACCGCGCGGTGTGGGCGTATAAAATAGCGGCGGCGATTTTTGTTGAGCTAACTCGTCAGGAAAATACTGCTCACCCGCCGCGTAGGCTTCAGGTTCATGATGCGCGTAACGGTATTCCTTGCCGTAATCCAGCGCTTTCATGAGTTTGGTGGGTGCGTTACGTAAATGCAGCGGCACAGGGCGTGATTTATCATTGCCCACAAAGGCTTTGGCCTGGTTATAGGCGTTGTAAGCCGCATTGCTCTTGGGCGCGACAGCCATGTAGATCACTGCGTTAGAAAGCGCCAGTTCACCTTCCGGCGAGCCTAGCCGTTCGTAAATGTTACAGGCTTCCAGCGCCATGGTCTGCGCACGCGGGTCTGCCAGGCCAATATCTTCAATCGCCATGCGGATGATGCGCCGCCCCAGATAGAGCGGGTCCGCACCGCCATCAATCATGCGCAAAAACCAGTACAGTGCCGCATCCGGGTTGGAACCGCGCACTGATTTGTGCAAAGCTGAAATCTGGTCATAAAACGCTTCGCCGCCCTTATCAAACCGACGCAGCTTTTCTGCCATCGTGGTTTGTAAAAAGGCTTCGTCAATTTGTATGATACCCGCCCCTGCAGCTGCATTAAACAGGCCTTCCGCAAAATTCAGCAAGCGCCTTGCATCGCCATCCGCATAGGCCAGTATCTGCTCGCGCACCTCGTCTGCAATGGCGATGTTTTCAGCAACCAACAGCCTCGCCCGCTCCAGCAGCACCGCCAGCTCGGATTCTGACAGGCTATTCAGCACAAATACTTGCGCGCGGCTTAAAAGCGCGCTGTTGACCTCAAACGAAGGATTTTCTGTTGTTGCGCCAATAAAGGTAATCAGCCCGCTTTCCACGAAAGGCAGGAAAGCATCTTGCTGACCTTTGTTGAAGCGATGCACCTCATCCACAAATAAAATGGTCTTGCGGCCATGCTGCTGCAAGGCAAGTTCGGCGCGCTCTACCGCATCGCGGATATCCTTGATGCCAGATAACACTGCAGAAATCGGGATAAAATCAGCATCGGCCGTGTTCGCAATCAGCCTTGCCAGTGTGGTTTTGCCCACACCTGGCGGTCCCCACAGGATCATGGAAGGCAATTTTCCTGATTCAAATGCAAGCCTAAGCGGCTTATTCTCGCCCAATAGGTGCGATTGTCCAACGACTTCATCCAATGTTTTAGGGCGCAGCTGCTCAGCGAGTGGCGCTTGTGGTGTAGCGGGTTGAAATAAGCTGTTCACTTATTTTTACTTATCAATGCTACTCACCCACCACATCAACGCCTTTAGGCGGCGTAAACAAGAATGTCGAATCTTGCAGTACAGGATTTCGCTCTACTTCGTTAAATGTAATGTGGGTAATGTGGTTAAAACTGTCGTACAGCTCCATTTTGCGCAGCTTGTCGGACTTAAACCCGAGCAGCACGCGGTCGAACCCGCTATCTTTATCTTTAGGTAAAGCCAGTACCCATGTCAAACCATCCTTGCGGGTGGCATTTTTTAGCGTAAAGCTTTTTTCCACATCTTCACCACCTGCCAGCATGGCAGCGGGGCTTGAGCCCAGTGTTTTGCTCAATTCCCGAATTGTCACTTGCTGCAGTTCGGTATCGAATAAAAATACCTGTTTTCCATCGCTCACGATCTGCTGCTCGTAAGGTTTTTTGTAATCCCAGCGAAATTTGTTGGGGCGCTGCAGTTGCATGGTGCCCTCTACTTCCTGCTCCTTGCGCCCCTGCTTATCATTCACCACCTGGATAAATTGCGCCCGCATGGTGTTGGTATTGTTGAAAAAGTCGCGCAGGCTGGATACGCCATCCGCCATGGCCAGATTGGCGAATATAACCAAAAAACCAAATAATAATTTATTCATTGTTTGTGTTACCGCTACCGGCCAAGACCTCTCGATTACCATTGCTCTGCATGGCAGAAACCAGCCCCGCGCGCTCCATATCTTCTATCAAACGCGCAGCGCGGTTGTACCCTATGCGAAGCTGGCGCTGCACCGATGAAATCGATGCGCGACGGCTTTTTAGCACGATGGCCACCGCCTCATCATACAGCGGGTCTTTCTCTGCACCATCATCGCCAAAGTCACCAAGCTCACCACCACCTTCAGTTTCATTGGTCAAGATACCTTCAATATAGTTCGGCTCGCCCATCGCTTTTAAGTAATTCACCACTTCGTGCACCTCATGGTCACTCACAAACGCGCCATGAATGCGCTGCGGATAACCGCTGCCCGGCGGCATATACAGCATGTCGCCCTGCCCTAGTAACGCTTCAGCGCCCATTTGGTCTAATATGGTGCGTGAGTCAATTTTGCTGGACACCTGAAAAGCCACGCGTGTGGGGATATTCGCCTTGATCAGGCCGGTAATCACGTCCACCGACGGGCGTTGCGTCGCCAGTACCAGATGAATGCCAGAGGCGCGTGCTTTCTGTGCCAGACGGGCAATCAGTTCTTCTACTTTTTTACCGACCACCATCATCAAATCGGCCAGCTCATCAATCACCACCACGATCAGCGGCATTTCTTCCAGCGGCTCAGGGTCATCCGGCGTCAGGCTGAAAGGATGTGGAATTTTCTCGCCTGCTTTTTCGGCATCCTTGATTTTCTGGTTGTAACCCGCCAGGTTGCGCACACCTAAACTAGACATCAGCTTGTAACGGCGCTCCATCTCGGCCACACACCAGTTCAGCGCGTTAGCTGCTTGGCGCATATCCGTCACCACCGGCGCCAACAGATGCGGAATGCCCTCATACACCGAGAGTTCCAGCATTTTCGGGTCGATCAGAATCATGCGCACTTTTGAGGCTTCTGATTTATACAAGAAGCTCAAAATCAGCGCGTTAATCGCTACCGATTTGCCCGAGCCTGTCGTGCCCGCCACCAGCACATGCGGCATTTTGGCCAAATCCGCCACCACCGGTTTGCCGGCGATATCTTTACCCATGGCAATCGCAATCGGTGAGTGCATCTCCGCATACACCTGGCTGCTCATGATTTCTGATAAAAATACGATTTGGCGTTTCGGGTTCGGAATTTCCAGACCCATGCAGCTTTTGCCGGGAATCGTCTCCACCACGCGGACACTGACAACAGACAATGCGCGTGCCAGATCGCGCGCCAGATTGGTAATCTGGCTACCCTTGACGCCTGCCGCCGGCTCAAACTCAAAGCGCGTGATTACCGGGCCGGGCTGGGCAGAGATAACCTTCACCTCGATGCCGAAATCCATGAGTTTTCGCTCGATCAAGCGCGAAGTAAAATCGAGCGTATCGGCCGAGGGCAGATCAACTGTATTGTGCGCTTCATCCAGCAAATGCAGCGGCGGCAGCGTGGAATCCGGGTCTGAGGCAAAGAGTGTAGTTTGTTTTTCTTTTAATACACGCTCGCTTTTGGCGATTTCGATTTGCGCCGGCTTAATCTCAAGCGGGGCGCGGTCTTCAGCGCGTTTACGCTCGCTCTCCACAAATTCTTCGCGTTTAAGCTCGACCGCCTTGCCAGCTTTTCTGTCCTGCCAATCATAATATTTATTATAGACCCATTGGTAGCTGGCAATTAAACCCGCACCTAGTTTTTCGGTCATCATGATCCACGACCAGCCGGTAAACAAGCTAAATCCGATTGCGAATAACAGCAAAAGTATCATGGTAGAACCTGCAAAACCAAACATGTCGCGCAGCAAGCTATCTACCGCGTTACCCAGCATGCCGCCCGCGCCAAGCGGCAGCGAGGCAGGCAGCGCGACCAAATGCCCGGCTTCCAATGCGCAGGAAGAGATGAGCAGCAGGCCGAAGCCGACCAGGTTAAACACTAAGAACGGGCGCTCAGAGATGGTGAGCTCCAGACGCAGATACACCAGCCACATGCTGTAGAACGCCAGCACCACCCACCACCAGGCAGAGAAGCCGAACAGGTAAAGCAGCATATCGGAAATCCACGCGCCTACTGCGCCACCGGCGTTATCGATGGTGGCGTTCTCGCTCGTCATGTGCGACCAGGAAGGGTCTTGCCGGCTGTAACTCATGAGAACGACCGCGAGATACAAGCCAACCAATACTAAACCAAGCCACCAGGCTTCACGAACCAGTTTAACGCCATGCTGCTGGGTTGGGCTGAGGGGCGCTTGCACGCGACCGTTGACTGCGGATGATTTTTTATTAAAAAACAATATGTTACAAACCTTAAGAAATAGCCAAGTACAATTAAAATTAATTGTTGATTATAGCAAAATCAAATTGCGTAAAGTATGCCTAAAAACTAAAATACCAGTAATAAAATATTGGTAAATTGAATCATTATAAAATGCCTGCCCGTTTTGCAGCTTGAAAACAACTTACAACAACGCCATCTCTAATTCATTCATTCAACATTTCCAAAGAAAGCATTAACACATGTCTACCAAACACGCCCACCTCCTCATTCTAGGCTCTGGTCCAGCGGGTTATTCCGCTGCTGTTTATGCGGCTCGCGCCAACCTGAAACCCGTACTCATTACCGGCATTGCACAAGGCGGCCAGCTGATGACGACGACAGAAGTGGATAATTGGCCAGCCGATGCCGATGGCGTACAGGGGCCGGAACTGATGGAGCGCTTTCAGAAACATGCCGAGCGTTTTAATACCGAGATGATTTTTGACCACATTCATACCGCACATCTCAAAGAGAAGCCCATTCGCCTGGTGGGTGATAGCGGCGAATACACCTGCGATGCGCTGATTATCGCCACCGGCGCCTCAGCACAGTATTTAGGCTTGCCAAGCGAAGAAGCATTCAGCGGCAAAGGCGTTTCTGCCTGTGCCACATGCGATGGATTCTTTTATAAAAATCAGGATGTTGCGGTCATCGGCGGCGGCAATACAGCCGTGGAAGAAGCGCTTTACTTAGCCAATATCGCCAGCAAAGTGACCTTGGTGCATCGCCGTGATAAATTCAAAGCCGAAGCCATTCTGGTGGATAAGCTCATGGCGCGCGTGGCCGAAGGCAAAGTCGCTTTAGAGCTTTTTCATACACTCGATGAGGTGCTGGGCGACGACAGCGGCGTCACCGGCATGCGCATTAAAAACACGCAAACCGGCGCAACTAAAGATATCCCGCTCAAGGGCGTATTTATTGCCATTGGCCACAAACCGAATACCGATATTTTTGAGGGCCAGCTTGAGATGGAAGGCGGCTACATCGTCACCAAAATGGGCCGTGGCGGCAATGCCACCGCCACCAGCGTGCCCGGCGTATTCGCCGCAGGCGATGTGCAAGACCATATTTACCGCCAGGCGGTGACTAGCGCGGGCACGGGCTGTATGGCTGCGCTGGATGCAGAACGTTATTTAACCAGCCTGAAATAAGCAAAGCTAGATAATCAAAAAATAGCTGGCCTGCAAGACGCATGGATATTGGCCTGCAGGCCGATGCTTTTTTATTCTGGCAAGCGGGGTTAACATCTCACATCATGGGCGCGGACGAGAAAAAACCGGAGGATTTACACCTCTTCCACGAGGCGGTGAAAGACGCGCGGCCGCTGAATATTGAGCCTATTCACACCCCCAAAGCGCGCCCCAAACCCGTCGCCAAACACTTTATGCGCGACGAAAAACAAGCCCTGCGTGATTCCCTTAGTGATGACTACATTCCTGCACACGAGCTGGAAAGCGGCGAAGAACTGCTTTACCTGCGCGAAGGGCAATCGCCCAACATTCTAGGCAAATTGCGCCGCGGCTTTTGGGTGGTGCAGGCGCAAATCGATTTACACGGCTTGGTGACAGATGAAGCGCGCCTGTACGTGGCCGATTTCTTAAATGGGTGCAAAAAACGCAACATCCGCTGTGTGCGCATCGTGCATGGCAAAGGCCTAGGCTCACGCAACCGCGAACCCGTGCTTAAACACAAACTGCGCAGCTGGCTGATGCAGCGCGACGAAGTCATCGCCTATGCCCAAGCCAAGCCGGAAGACGGTGGCAGCGGCGCGGTGATTGTGTTGCTGAAGGCTTAAGAATAATTAGATTGATGAATACAATAAATACCAATTTAGATGATGAAATTATGTGCTCTTGCAGCGGCACCACGCGCGGTGAAATTCAAAGCCTGTTTAAGGAAGGCCTTGATATAGATGCAATTTCGAGAAGAACAGGTGCCCTATCAGGTTGCGCAGGCTGCGAATGGGATATCGCGCAGTTTTTAAAAGCGCTTGCTGATGCAACGGAATGAAGTCATTACCTACGGCCCAAGCCAAGCCAGAAGACGGCGACAGCGACGCGGTGATTGTGTTGTTAAAGGCCTAGAAAAACAACTTGTTCATAAATTGTTGCGTCCGTACTTGCTATTTATTATTATACGGACAGAGAAAACCTTAACTATAAGATTTAAAAAGAAAAATAACATGCCAGATTCAACATTCACAATATTATTATACGGACCCATGGGTCCGTATAATATCTGTTAGGGTTCTGTCAGTGGAAATAAAAACACATCCGACACATGCTAGAAACACCAAAAATATTATGGTTGGATTAGGTGTTGCCGCTATTTCTGGTTGGGCAATTGCTATGGCAATTGGGCAAAACGACCAAAACCCCGAAATTGTAAATGTCCTTGCCTTTATTGTCGTTACCTCGGGGTTTGGCATCATTATTTTGTCTTCATTACGGGCATTCTTAATACAATGCCCCACCTGCAAAAAACTACTAACCAAGCAAGTTTCAGTTAACAAATCAACTGAAACTCGAAAGTTTTGCTGCAAAAGGTGCAACGTTATTTGGGACTCAAAGGTACAGTATGAATTTGGCGGTGATTAAACACCCTAACCTATCCATCAAGCGAGAACTTCGCCTAAAGGCTCAGTTCATTTATTTCAGACGTTAGGCAATCATAATAAACACATCTGTTGATAAAACTTCCGTTGACGTTTCTAAGCTGAAAAAGCTTTACACTCGCATCATAGTGGCGGAAATAACTTATTACTGCAGCATTCTGGTTTTATGGGCGGCCTTTTATGTGAATACAATCCATCCATGGTGGCTCTTAGTGCCTACGATCCCTGTTCTGGCTGCCCGTATAAGATTTTTTTACAAAAAAATGGTATGCCCAAATTGTAATGAGAGGCTTCTCGATGAAGAAAATAATACTCATATTGGAAAATCGTGTGAGCATTGTGGAGTTAAATTCGATGAAACCGCCTAACCCATCCATCAAGCGGGACTGGCTAACGCCAGCCCCTTATGTCAAACGTTAAAGTCCCAACTCACTCAAACTCGCATGGTCATCTGGTCTGCGGTCAAGCGGCCAATGGAACTTGCGTTCGCATGGTTTTAATCCCCTTGCCGTGCCAGAGGCTTGAGCATAAGCTGGGTGAAATGGCGAGGACTGTCTGAGCGCTGAAAGCGCGAGTTCCGCAGCCGTACCAGCGTTGCGCTAAGACCGAAGGAATCAAGCGGCAGCGGGGTCGCCTTCTTTTTGGATACTTTTACTTGGCGAAGCAAGAAAAAGTATCTTGCTGTCGGGCAACCCCCGACGGTTTTGATTTAAATTCAAACTGGATTCCCGCCTTCGCGGGAATGACGAATAAAGGGTGTTTAGTCCTCGGCCAAGAACCCACCGCTCTGCCTTGCCCACAGGCTAGCATACAAGCCCTTGTTGGCAAGCAGATTTTTGTGCGGCCCTTCTTCGATAATCTTACCCTCATCCAGCACAATCAGCCTATCCATAGCGGCAATAGTCGATAATCTGTGCGCGATGGCAATCACGGTTTTGCCTTCCATGAGTTTGTACAGGCTCTCTTGAATCACCGCTTCCACCTCAGAATCCAGCGCACTGGTGGCTTCATCCAGCAACAGAATCGGTGCGTCTTTCAGCATCACGCGCGCAATGGCAATGCGCTGGCGCTGTCCGCCCGAGAGCTTTACGCCGCGCTCGCCCACATGCGCATCATAACCGGTGCGGCCTTTGGCATCTTGTAGGTTGAGTATAAATTCATGCGCCTCGGCACGTTTGGCAGCGGCAATCATTTCCGCTTCGGTCGCGTTGGGGCGGCCGTATAAAATATTATCCCTCACGCTGCGGTGCAGTAACGACGTATCCTGCGTGACCATGCCTATACTCGCACGCAGGCTATTTTGCGTCACGCTCTTGACGTTTTGACCATCAATCAAAATGGCGCCAGATTCAACTTCGTAAAAGCGCAGCAGCAGATTCACAATGGTGGATTTACCCGCGCCGGAACGCCCGACCAGCCCGACTTTTTCACCCGGTTTGATGTGTAAATCAAGTTCTTTCAGCAGTTCTTTCTGGCTGCCATAGCTAAAGTTCACAGTTTCAAACTTGATTTCACCCTGGCTTACTTGCAGCGGTTTTGCATCTGGCGCATCGATTATTTTATTGTGGGTAGTGAGTGTGTTAATGCCGTCCTGCACCGTGCCTACCTGCTCGTAGAGTGTTGTCATCTCCCACATCACCCAGTGCGAAATGCCGTTGAGCCGCAATGACATGGCGGTAACCGCAGCCACGCCACCCACGCCCACTTGCCCCTTGCTCCATAACCACAGCGCCAATCCGCCGCCGCCGATCAGCAGGCCCATATTAAGAAAATGATTGATGGTTTCCACCGCGCTCACCAGGCGCATTTGTTTATGCACCGTGCCCAAAAACTCGTGCATGGCAGATTGCGCATAGCCCGCCTCGCGTCCCGCGTGCGAAAACAGTTTGACCGTGCTGATGTTGGTGTAGGCATCGGTGATGCGCCCCGTCATGAGCGCGCGTGCATCGGCCTGGTGCTGCGAGACTTTGCTCAATCTGGGCACAAAATACAGCAAGGCGCTTGCGTACAAACCCAGCCACGCCAGAAAAGGCCAGATAATCAACAGGTTAAAGCTGCCGACGACGGTCACCATGGTCGCAAAATAAATCGTCACGAATACCAGGATATCCGCCACGATAAACCACACATCGCGCACTGCCAGCGCGGTCTGCATGACTTTTGCTGCGACACGCCCGGCAAACTCGTCCTGGTAAAAACTCATGCTTTGGTTAAGCATGAGGCGGTGGAAGTTCCAGCGCATGCGCATGGGAAAATTGCCGGCCAGCGTTTGATGTTTGAACATGGTCTGCAAGCCGATAAACACGGTGCTTGCGATAAGGATAACGGCCAGCCAGGTCAAGTGCGTGCCTTCACGCGCCCAAAGCTCGGAAGGTGGAATGTTCGCCAGCCAATCGACCACCTTGCCCATCATGCCGAACAACAAGGCCTCGAACGCGCCGATGATGGCCGTCAGCAGCGTCATGCCCAGCAGATACGGGCGTAGCCCCTGTGTGCAGCCCCATGCAAACTGCCAGAAACTTTTTGGCGGTGTGGTGATTAGGCTTTCCGGAAAAGGCTTGGCCAGATTTTCAAAGTAATTGAATCCGTGTTCAAACCATTTAAACATAGCTATTTTTGTACAATGGTACACACGGCCTCGGCCGCAATGCCTTCGCCGCGGCCGGTAAAACCAAGCTTCTCGGTGGTGGTGCCTTTTACATTGACCTGTGAAACATCCACATTGCAATCAGCCGCGATATTGGCGCACATTTGCGCGGTGTGCGGTGACAGCCTGGGCGCTTCGCAAATCACCGTCGCATCGATATTATTCACGACGTAATTTTTAGCCTCAAGCAATGCAACCACATGGCGCAGCAACTGGCGCGAATCAATGCCTTTGTAGCGATTGTCACTGGGAGGGAAATGCTTGCCGATGTCGCCCAGCGCCGCTGCGCCCAGCAAGGCATCGCAAATGGCATGCAATAAGACATCCGCGTCCGAGTGGCCGTCCAGCCCTTTTTCATGCGTGATTTCAACACCGCCGATGATACATTTACGGCCAACCACCAAAGCATGCACATCAAAGCCATGACCTATGCGCATGATGCTGATCCTTTGTTTTTTTCATGCTCAAATAAGGCTTCCAGCAGCGCTAAATCTTGCGGATAAGTGATTTTCAGATTGCGCAGGTCACCTTGTACCAGTTTTGGCTGCAGGCCAAGCGCCTCAATCGCTTCAGCTTCATCCGTCGGCATACCGGCATAGCGCTCCAAAGCCATTTTCAGTGTTGCATAGCGAAACATCTGCGGCGTCTGCGCTTGCCATAAACCGGCTCTCGGAATCGTTTTATTCACGCGATTATCCTGATTGCCCTGCTTGAGCGTATCAGCCAGAGGCAGCGCCAGCAAACCGCCCACCCCATCATTTTCGAGCGAGTTCAGCAAGTTATCCAGCAGCCGGTTCGTTAAACCGGGCCGCGCGGCATCGTGCACCAGAATCCAGTCATCGTCATTCACCTGTGGCGCGATGGCCTGCAAGGTATTCAGCACCGTTTCGCTTCTGCTGTCGCCGCCGGTGTAATGCAGCTTAAGCTTACTGGCAGGCTCCAGCGTCAGGCTGCGCCAAAATCCATCGTCAGGATTCAAGGCCACATGGATATTGGTAACGCGCGGATGGTTAAAAAACACCTGTATGGAATGTGAAATGATGGGCTTGCCGGCCAATGGCAGATACTGCTTGGGCAAGGCGTTGGCCATACGGTTGCCAATGCCTGCAGCTGGAATGATTACATAAAAAAACGCCATGCGTAAGTTTAGCATGGCGTTTAATGTTTAGTCTAAAGCAGAAATCTGTGCTTAATGGTCTGCAGTTGCGCCAATTTTATGTATAGACAAATCTGCGCCGTTAAATTCTTCCTCGGCATCCAAGCGAATACCAACCAATTGTTTAAGTACCCCGTAAACAATCGTGCCGCCAACAAGAGCAACAATCACACCCAAACCTGTGCCCAAGAGTTGCGACATAAAACTCACGCCACCAAGGCCGCCCAAAGACTTAAGCCCAAAAATACCAGCAGCAATGCCGCCCCATGCGCCGCACAGGCCATGCAATGGCCACACACCCAGCACGTCATCTATTTTCAAGCGGTTCTGCGTCATGGTAAAAGCCCATACAAACAAGCCCCCCGCCACTACACCTGTGGTTAGCGCGCCAAGCGGGTGCATAACATCCGAACCGGCACACACGGCTACCAGGCCTGCCAGCGGACCATTGTGCACGAAACCCGGGTCATTTTTACCCATGACTAAAGCCGCTAAGGTACCGCCAACCAAAGCCATGAGCGAGTTAACAGCCACCAGGCCGGAAATGCCCTGGATGCTTTGCGCGGACATGACATTAAAGCCAAACCAGCCTACAGTGAGTATCCATGCGCCTAACGCAAGGAACGGGATATTGGACGGCGGATGCGCATGAATCCTTCCATCTACACCATACCGACCACTACGGGCGCCCAGTAAAAGCACGGCGGTTAGCGCTATCCAGCCGCCCATGGCATGCACCACAACGGAGCCGGCAAAATCATGGAATTTGGCGCCAAAAGCGGCGTTGAGCCAGTCTTGAAAGCCATGCTGATTATTCCACGCGATACCCTCAAAAAATGGATAGATAAACCCGACCAGTAAAAATGTCGCAGCCATTTGCGGATTAAACTTTGCGCGCTCGGCGATGCCGCCGGAAACAATGGCCGGGATAGCTGCGGCAAAGGTAAGCAGGAAGAAGAACTTAACCAGGTCATAGCCATTTTTCGCAGCCAACACCTCCGCACCGCTGAAAAAATTAACGCCATAGGCAATGCTATAGCCAATAAAAAAATATGCCACCGTCGACACTGAAAAATCGACCATGATTTTTACCAAGGCGTTGACCTGGTTTTTACTGCGGACGGTACCTACTTCTAAAAATGCGAACCCTGCATGCATGGCCAGCACCATGATGGCGCCAAGTAGCACAAATAACACGTCATTCGCAGAAACTAATGCTTCCATTAAAATCACTCCCCAAAATCAAGATTAAATTTAATTTTTTATTATGGTTGGCTTAAAAACTGACGTCAGAAATAAGCAAAATTCAAGCCATTGGCTGGAGGATTGATTTTAAAGGATTTTTATAAATAGAAAATAATATGACGCACCTTTTATGTGCATTCAAAAGTGCATTGCACCATAACAAAGCAAATACAGCTATTTTTTACAGCATACTTACAGTATGACTGTTCAGCACAAACTTCTCTGCCTCCGGATTGCCTGCCCAAAAATGGAAGAATTCACGCACCACAACCAGAAACAGACGGCGGTTTTTCTTTACTTCAAATAGCGGCAGCGTCGCATCAACCGCTGTTCGGTAGACCTTGTTGTCCTTATCGGGCGCATCCCTAAGCCGTACCAGCAGGATTTTGGCAAGCTTCAGACGCGTGTCAATCAGCGCCTGTTCCGCATTCTCGTTGCGCAGCGCCTTGGCATAGCCTTTTAGTGCCCAGCTGTCGGTTGTGCCAAATTTTTCCTCATCCACGCTATGCCACAACTCGCTTAAACTGACATGCACCGGCAGCCAGTCGATGGGCAAAGTATCTTTAGTTGCATTTTTACTTAGCTGCGCAACCGCTTTTATGTCATTGATCCAGAAAGGATAATACTCACGTGCGATAACCAGGCTTTCCGGCCAGTCGTCCTCACCAACGGTATCCATCAACGCTTCGATGACATCACGATATACGCGGCCATTAAGCTCTTTGCTGGCTAATAATGGCATTAATTTGTTCAGGAAATTAATCCGCGGCACAAAGGTATCCGGGCCAAACCCTTTAGTGGTCAGCAGCTTGATGTACACTTCTAGCGCTTGTTGCTCACGTGGCTGAATCGTCATGAAATTTCCACTTAACTAATATTTTTAATTCTACGGCACAATCTATTGAAAAATATAATAAAACTCTCATATAGTATCAGTACACGCATATTGTGCACATCACAAATAAAAAAGTAAATCATCATGTTTGAAGTCACCCTGCTAGCACTGCTCCTGCTCGCCACTTGGTTCTGGCTGGACAGCATCTCCAAGCGCGAAATCGCCATCCACTTTGGCCGTGAACTGGCAAACCGCTGCAATCTGCAATTGCTGGATGAAACGGTGGCCTGCAATATGATCCGGCTGGGGCGCGATAGCCGCGGCCATGCACAACTGTTGCGTTTTTACGAGTTCGAAGTCAGCGCCAGCGGCGCGGAGCGCATGCAATGCAATCTGCAACTGCTCGGCAAACAGCTGCAGACTTGGCATATTCCGCCTTATATCCAGCCGCTTCAATAACCATGCCCTATGTCGGAAGATTCGCACCCTCGCCCACCGGTCCACTGCATTTTGGTTCACTGGTAGCAGCAGTCGCAAGTTATTGCGATGCAAAAGCCAAAGATGGGAAATGGCTGCTGCGCATGGAAGACCTGGACAAACCACGCGAAGTGCAAGGCGCTGCCGACGGCATATTGCGCACTTTGGAGGCATTTGGCTTTGAATGGGATAGAGAGGCTTGGTATCAAAGCCAGCGCACAGAGTTTTACGAAAGTGCGCTGCAAATACTAAAAAACAAGGGACTGGCTTACCCATGCACCTGCAGCCGTAAAGAGATTGCAGATTCAGCCATCGCAAGCGGCATTGAAGGCGCGATATACCCGAAAACATGCTTGAACCATGCCCTGAAGACCAATATCCATGAGGCCTACAGAGCACTCACTTTAGATGAAAATATCGTCTTTCTGGATGAAATTCAAGGCGAAATCATACAAAATCTGGCGCGCGATGTCGGCGATTTTATTTTGAAACGCGCCGATGGTTTATTCGCCTACCAGCTTGCTGTGGTGGTGGATGATGCCGCACAAGGCGTTACCCACGTTGTGCGCGGCGCCGATTTACTTGATTCCACGCCACGCCAGATTTATTTGCAGCGGCTTTTGGGATACGCCACGCCACACTACGCGCATGTGCCAGTTGCCAGCAATGCAGCAGGCGAAAAACTCAGCAAACAGACCCTTGCCAGGCCAATAGATATGCGCCCTCCAGGGCATGCATTATTTGATGCTTTAAGCTTTTTAGGTCAACATCCACCCGCAGAAATAAAAAGTGTCACGCCGGATGAAATATGGCAATGGGCAATCACCAATTGGCGCATTTCCAGCATCCCTAAACAGCGCGCAATTATTTTCGGCGATTAATGTTGCGGTTTTTTCCGCACAGTCCGCAGATAAATCCAGACGCCAGATAAGGAAAGCACGACCAGTACAATAGCTGCCAGATCCATCAGCAGCGGGCCGTAGCGGCCGAAGATGCGGCCACTATGTAAATCCAGAATAATGCGCTCTAACGGGAGCGATGGCGCGAATGCTTGCTTTACTTCCTTTAATTCAGCATTCGGCAAGGCTTGCAAGCTGGACCAGGTTGGCTGTTCGCCATCATGTGGCTGCCAAGTCAAAGCATCGCTTGAGGAAAAGTGGCCTCGCACGGTTGCAAGCACAAGCTTGTCACCTGCCAACCCTAGCTGTCTAATGGGCTTGCCCGGCAGTTCTGCATCAGACAGCTTATCTATCAACTGCCCTTCCGCCGTGTACAAATATAGCGCTTCTGCACCGGCAATGACACGCGCCTGATTCCATGTCATTGCGCCTAGCGGTGGCTGCTCAGCGCCCTCACGCAGGATATGCCCATCCATCACCCAACGCCCATCAGCCGCTGCCAAAAACCCATCTTTAAATAAATAGCCTTGCTTCGGTACCGTTGACTTGAGCCCGTACCAATGCATCAGCCATGATGCCTTGACTTCGCGCTTTGCTAACGACAGCGCATCCGTATGATTTAAGACTAGCCCGCTGATGGCGAGAAACAATAGAAACAATGCCGCAATCACGCCCGCGCGGGCATGCCAATGGCGGACAAACCGGATCATTCTGGTCCTAATACTCATTCTGCCCGGCTCAATCTGTCAAAATACAGGGCTAACCGCGCCATGCGCACCATCGCATTGACCGAAAGTGTCGCGCCTGAAATGCCGTCAACGGGCTGATTCAGGTGATCATCCACCTGCAGCTGCGCCCCTTGAAACTGCTTGAGAAATGCCGGATAGCGCACTTCCCAGCCCCGGCTTTCCCGGTAGGTGAGGATACGCGCCTGGGCAATCCGGCCGTCAGTCACGACAAACCCTGCCGTAATCGGCTCTTCCTTGCCAATCTCTTCTAGAATCCAGGCACTCGAATTGCCGGTTCTCCAGTAGCGCTGCCGCGTTTGGTGAGGCGCATGCCCGAGTATTTTCTCTACCTGTTTCGCGGTTTCTTTATTCAGCCACAATGCCTGAGGCTTGGAGACCTCGTTACCAAACGCTTCGGTCAGAAACTGCTCTGAAGTCAGATATTGCTGAATGGCTTGTGCACTGCCGGCCATCACCAGCAATAACAGCGCACAAGCTGCCGCTATCATGTTTTTATTCATAACGAGATTATGAATCAATCTCTCTAAAACATATAGCCTAAACCAAGATTGAAGCGTTTGTCACCTTTGTCACCATCCGGCTTGTCAAATTTCTGGTAATCGGCTTTCAGCACGACTTGCGGATGCGGCCAGTAATTGGCGCCTATCGTCCAAACGTCGTTCTCGCTTGCATCGTTACGAGCGATATTGTTTGGAATATCTGCCTGTGTATCCCATTTTTCGTAACGCACAAATGGCGCAAAATCCTGCTCGCCATTTTTCCACACATGATAAGCGGCTTCCATGTACCAGCCGTAAAAACGATTTGCCGCTTCATGACCAAAAGCATCATTGATTTTTGCAGCGTCACTTAAATGACCTTGCGCATACAGCGCACGCAAATCGAATTTGTCTGCCTGGTAACGTGCATGCACATCCCATAAGGTTAATCTAGCATCAGCGCCATTTAATGCAGGATTATCCTGCCCAGTGTTACCCGTGAATACGCTGGCGCCAACTGTCAGGCCAGGTAACCCGCTGTAATCCAGGCGTCCGTGAACACCAAAATCTTCTGCTGGCGCTTCGGACACATTGCGCCGCGCTTCACGCACACCTTTAGTAGAAAATTTCTCAAAATGTTCGGCAGCCAAGCTGGAAGTTACACCTGCTTGATATTTCCAGCCTGGCGCCACCTCACCGTATAGACTGGCACCCGCTTCCCACCAGGTGCTGGGGATAATACGCGTTTCAACAAAATTACGTTCAACACCATAAAATGTAGGGGGTTCATGTGTTTCATTGATAAAACCAAGTGGCATCAGAAATATACCGGCCTTAGCATTTAGTTTTTCACTAAAATTAAAATCCAGGTAAGCTTGTTCCAGTTCGACCGCGCCGCCATTTTCAGTGTTGGAGTGCTCCAGCTCCAGCTCAGACTTAAAGCTGATCCAGTCATTGAAGCGATGGCCAAAAAACAGCACAAAGCGGTGGAAGTCAATTTCATCTTTAGCGCGCTTTTCACCTGCAGGCACATCGCCTTTAAAGTTGTTGTAATGCAATTCGCCATAACCGCCAACAGTGGTGTTATTGGCAAAACCCTTCATGCCGCCTTCATTCTTCTCGGCATAGGCTGCCTTTGCCTTAAGCTGGTCGATTTCGTCCTGCAACATGTCAATTTTATCTTCAATTGATGTTGCCATGGCGTGCCCGGAAAGCATGCTTAAAACAATCAGGCTCAATAATTTCTTCTGCATATTCAATTTCCTCAAGTAATTACGATTAGCACATAATGAGAACCATTCTCAATAAAATGTAAATATACATGAGAATCGTTATCATTACAATAAAATTATCGGGCTTGTTATTTATGGATAAAGGTTAAGCAATGATAAAATTCTGGAATGGATAATTTCAAAGATACGCTGCAGCATTTCTTGTTTGAACACACACCTATTCGCGGCAACATCGTTCACCTCAACCACGCATACCGGCAGGCTTTGCAGCACCAATCGCTGCCTTTGGTGTTAAAACAGGCGCTTGGCGAACTGATGGCGGCGAGCGCCCTGCTCTCTGCCACGCTTAAAATGGATGGCGCCATGGTGCTGCAACTGCAGAGTAAAGGTGCGCTTAAACTGCTGGTGGTGGAATGCAGTTCGGCGCTGGAAATGCGCGCAACGGCCAAGTGGGCCGGCGAGATCAGCAATCAAAGCTTCATTGAACTCATTCAGCACGGCCAATTTGTGATTACGCTAGACCCGGAGCAGGGTGAGGCTTACCAGGGCATTGTACCGATCGAGGGTGAAACAATAGCGGAGATGCTGGAAAATTATATGCAGCGTTCGCAGCAAATCGATACTTCGCTGTGGCTGCATTGCGATGGCGAAAATGCGGCTGGTATGTTACTGCAAAAGCTTCCGGAGCGCCCTGACCAGCACCATCAAAATCAGGACTACGATGCCTGGAACCGGGTCAACCATTTGGCCAACACTGTAACTATCAGTGAGCTGCAGAATCTTGCCCCTGAGCAGCTACTGACAAGGCTGTTTGCAGAAGAGGATGTCCGCCTGTTTGAGGAAAAACCGGTAAGATTTCACTGCAGCTGCAGCAAAACAAAGGTGAGCGCCATGTTGCAGATGCTAGGCGTAAATGAAGTAAATAGCATACTGGCCGAGCGTGACAACATTGAAGTGAACTGCGATTTCTGCAATAAACATTATGTGTTTGATGCCGTAGACGCCGCAGCGTTATTTACCAGTGAAATTACAATCAGCTTAGGCAGTTCACGGCACTAGCCTGCTTGTCTGTAAACTATCGGCACAAAATTGGCAGATATTCATCCGGAATATTGGTTCTGTTTTCACCCTTCACCGCCATTTGATCCGGCACTTTGGCATTGCCGCATACCCAGGCAATCGGCACCGCCTGCGATTCCTCGATCACTGCCGGGCGCAGCGTAAGCACCTTCCCCTTAATCTTGGAATGCGCTTTGTTGCCAAAAGTCATGTGAATCACGCCGTTTTGCACTTCCAGCGCGCTGATAAAGTTGCTCACTACTTTTTCCGGCGCTGGCAAGCCGGCTTCCTTGTTATCGGCTGGCAAAGTTTTTGTGGTTTTCCATGCCGCTGCAATCGGCTCTTTGGCCGCATCTGCCAGAGGCAGGGCAGCAACCACATTTTCTTTAATAATCCGCCCCATGCTAGTTGGAATCGCAATCATCGCCAAAATGGCGATAATCGCCACCACCACCATCATCTCCATGGCAGAAAAACCTGCATATCTATTTTTCATACTAATCCTTATATTATGAAACTTGCCGCTTACGCTCAAACAAGCAAACTGCTGCCGCTGCTGCCGCATTGAGCGATTCCAGGTTGTGATGCATCGGAATGCTCACCCGATGGCTCGCAGTCTGTAGCACTGCATGGCTCAACCCCGCACCTTCATTGCCAATCACAAACGCGGTCGGCTTTGTTAAATCCTGCGCATACAACGATTCGCCATCCATCGCCGTCGCATAAGTATTACCTGCAAAATTCTGTATCGTCTCTACCATATCCACGCCTTCAATAATCGGCAAATAGAACTGCGCACCCTGCCCGCCACGCAAGGCTTTTGGCGACCAAGCATCGGTACACCCTTTAGATAGATATACTGCATCCACCCCCGCGCCCAAGGCGGTGCGCAGCATGCTACCCAAATTGCCGGGGTCTTGAATGTCTTCAAGCATCAAGGCGAAATTAATATGACCAGGCAAGATAAGATTTGGTTTCTTCACCATCGCCAAAATGCCTGTTGAAGTCGCAACCGGAGTCAGTTCTGCGAACATCAGCGTGGGGAACATGATGGTGTTCACATGCTCAAGCCGCTGCATCAGGCTGGTAGCCTCGAGCGAGCTTTTGCCTTCCGGGATAATCACTAATTCAGGCTCACCAAAGGCCTCGCAATAGCTCTCGATCAAATGCACGCCATCGAGCAAAGTCTTGCCCTCTGCGCGGCGTTCACGCGCATTTTCGGCCAATTTCTTCAGATACTTAAAAATTGGATTATCGCGTGAGGTAATATGTTTGAAGGACATGATGTTTAAAGCTCTTTTTTGATAAACCTATTCTAACTTAAGCCGCTTGTTATCCAGCCAAATTAGGCGTAAATTATTTCGGCAATAACTAAAAATTTAAACCCTAGGGAGGCTTCAAATGTCATTAACTAAACGTGCATTAGCAGAATTAATCGGTACTTTTTGGTTGGTATTAGGCGGTTGCGGCAGTGCAGTCTTAGCTGCAGGAATTCCAGAATTAGGCTTAGGCTATTTAGGCGTTTCGCTCGCATTCGGCTTAACCGTGGTCACCATGGCTTATGCGATCGGCCATATTTCAGGCTGCCATCTCAATCCGGCCGTGTCGATTGGCCTGGTTGCTGGCGGCAGATTCAAATCCAGCGAATTGCCACACTACATTATCGCGCAGGTATTGGGCGGCATTTTAGCTGCAGCAACTATCTATTGCATCGCCAGCGGGCAAGAAGGCTACACGCTGGGCGGTTTTGCATCGAACGGTTACGGCGAGGCTTCACCGCATGGCTACGCGCTGCACGCTGCATTTGTATGCGAAGTCGTCATGACTGCCATATTCCTGTTCATCATCATGGGTGCTACGGATAGCCGCGCGCCTGCCGGTCTGGCACCGCTAGCCATTGGCCTGACACTGGCGCTCATTCACATGATCAGCATCCCCGTGACCAATACCTCGGTGAACCCTGCACGCAGCACCAGCCAGGCGGTATTTGCAGGCGGCATTTATCTGCAGCAGCTTTGGCTGTTCTGGGTGGCTCCTATCCTCGGTGGCATTATTGGGGCGCTGGTGTATAACTTTGTGGCCAAAAAAGATTAAGCTGTTCAATTATTAAAACTACGCCCACAGTGAGTGGGCGTTTTTATTTGTGCCTTATAATACCCGCATGGCTAAAACACTCGATTTAGAACGCATATTGCATAAGCAGGGCTTTGGCTCGCGCAAGCTGTGCCGCATCATGATTATCAACGAAGAAATCACCGTGAACGGCGAAATGTGCGATGACCCGGATGCGGAATTTTCACTGGAAAATTTGCATTACACTGTTAAAGGTGAGCCGTGGGATTACCGCGAAAAATCTTATTTAATGATGCACAAACCCGCCAATTACGAGTGCTCACACAAAACCCAGCACCACCCGACCATTTACAGCCTGCTGCCGCATCCACTGGTAGAACGTGGGGTGCAGTGCATCGGCAGGCTGGATGAAGACACGACTGGCCTAATTTTGATTTCGGACGACGGACAATTCATCCACCGCATGAGCTCACCCAAACATAAAGTACCAAAAATCTACGAAGTGACGTGTAAACACCCTATCGTGGAAGCCAATATCCATGCGCTTCTACAAGGGGTCCAATTAGTGGATGAGCCTGCGCCCATTGCCGCATTAGACGTCAAACAAATCAGCGAGCGCGTTATCCATATGACGCTGGCGGAAGGCAAATACCACCAGGTTAAACGCATGGTCGCCGCCATCAGCAACCGCGTGGAAGCACTGAAGCGTATCCAGATTGGTGTGCTGAAACTGCCAGAAGATTTGAAGGAAGGCGAATGGCGGTGGCTAAATGAAGTAGATAAGAGTAAATTAATGCTGTAATTTCGGACAAAAAGCACTTATGAGTATTCTCTACCACTACTGCCCGTCCCAAGCATTTTACTCAATCATAAGTAATCGTTCTATACGGCTATCCTCATTGTCACAATCAAGTGATTACATGGAAGGGAAGCTTGCAGATGAGGCCTTAGAAAGGCTTGCCAAGCAAGACAGATTAAATGCTTATGATATTTCAACAATTAAAGAAGAGCTTGGGATTTTTAGACTTATCGCAGATGGCTTAGGCTTTTGCCTATCAGAAGAAGAAGATTTATTAAGTCAGTGGCGGGGCTATGCAGCAGATGCATCAGGCGTAGCAATAGGTTTCTCTAAAGAGTACCTAACCGAATTTATAAAACATACTCAAAGTTCTATATCTATCAATCAGATAGCACTTCATAAAGTTAAATATGAACAGAAAGAGCATGATAAATTAGTAGAACCAACTTTCCGAAGGATAAAGCAGTGTATAGAAGAAGGTGCTCACAAATACCCTGGGCCTAGAGGGCTTTTGGATATTAGATCAGAAGAAGAGATCAAAGAAGACAATCAAAAAATACAGCATGCTAGGTTTAGGCTAGCTCACGAGTTATTTAAATTATCACCAAAGCAGTTTTATCTGAAATCCAAAGCATTTTCAGAAGAACGGGAATGGCGGCTTATTTCATACCTAACCCTTGGGAATGATAAAGACAAATGTGAATTTATGGACAAGAAAAATCAAATTGTACCTTTTAGAACTTATCAGTTAAATGATTTATCAATAAATCCAATTTCAAAGATAATACTTGGCCCAAAAAATGTCACTCCCATTAAAGTTGTTGAAAGCTTTCTAATGAGTAATAATTTTCGTAGTGTTGAGGTAGTTAGCTCAAAAGCTACTTATAGATAACCTTTAGGCAGCCCGCGTAGGGCGCAATATGCTTAGCTATTTCGCCCTACTTTAATTTCACTTCACATACGCGCGCATTCATTAGCAAAACCATCGCCCTGCAGAGCAAGCAGAATGTGCCTTGTAGCCCGATTGAATCTATAATGAATTCGAATGCTCTAATTGCAAACCGTTTATATCTTTTGAATGTGCACTATTGAATTTAAACTATGAGAATTTTTAGCTTAATGATTTTTGTTCTGTTTACCGCTGCATGCAGCAAAGAAATGCCGCAAGCCGCAAAAGAGAGCGTGGTTCAAAGCGTGGATGCAAACCAATACTTAGGCACTTGGTACGAAATTGCACGGCTGGATAACCGCTTTGAAAAAGGCTTGGAGCAAGTGACCGCTAATTACAGCCTGGAAAAAGACGGCAGCATCAAGGTGGTGAACCGCGGCTATGACCTTAAAACCAAAGAATGGAAAGAAGTGACTGGCAAAGCCTTGTTTGTTGACCCTGCCAATGCGGACGGCACACGTACAGGGCGGCTTAAGGTAACGTTTTTTTGGCCGTTTTATGGCACATACAATATCATTGAGCTGGATAAGCCTTATTACAATTACGCGCTGGTGAGCGGCGGGCTGGATTATTTATGGATACTCTCGCGCACGCCGCAATTGAATTACCCCGTAAAGCAGCATTTGATGGCGCAGGCGAAAGAGATGGGCTATGCGACTGATGAGCTGGTGTTTGTGAAACAGGTCAACCAGGTGGAGTACGAGGCTGGTCGGCATGTGCTGCATTAAAATAATTTTTGATTTATTTAGGCATCGCACTTAGTTTGAAGCCCGCTTTTTTAAACACTGCTATCAAGCCATTGTCGCCAGCCAAGTGGGAAGCGCCTACGGCCACAAACACGGGTTTCTCGTTAGCAACTTTAATGGTGCGCTCCGCCATCACTACGTTGCGTTTATCCAGTAACCTGTCGCGCATTTTAGCCCACAACGCTTTAGGCAGCATGCCGCCGGTAATCTGCTCATCCAAGGCGGTGATCTTATCGCTATCGCCCTCTAAATAAGCGGCCATCAGACGCTCAAAATCCGCCTCTTTTTGCGCCTGTGTACGCTTGAGAACCGCACGCAGCATCACCATTTGCTCATCCAGGCTAAAGTCATCCATCACGCCAAAATGCGCTTTGGCTGTTTCAATCCCGATCACTTCCTTTAGATTCTCTTCTGCTTTAGTCATCAGCAGATTATCCTGTGCAAACGGCGTTTGCGGTTTTGGCAGATCAAACACCACCGCCAGCAGCCAGGGTTTCATCCGCATGGCTGCGCCCAGGTGCATCACGTGAAAGTCTGCCAGTTCCCGCACTTGTTCAAACTCTGCCTCTGTTAGCAGCGAAGCTAAATTGCCTTCCTTCAGCATCATCACGCTCGGGTCGCGGTTTTCCGCCACTTCCATCACAAAGGAGTCCACTTGTTTGATAGCAGCAATCACGCCGGGGCTGATTTCTGCCACGCGGTTGTCATCGCTGTGAATTGTGCCAAACAGATAGCTGGTCACGCCGCCGGGCGATTCCAGCTTCCAGAACAGGCCTTTTTCGGTGGCTTGCGCTGCCAACGCGAAACCGGCAATGACTACACCAATAAGGATTTTTTTAAGCGCGGTAGTGAACATATTGTTCTCTTGTTTTGAACTTGCTGTAGTGACTTTGACGCGCGCGGTTTAGTTCAGCCGAGCATCGGGATTAGCGTGCTTTGGAGGTTTTACTGTGCGCAGGCCGCGCCGGATTTTTCATCTGATTAAATCCTTTGGGCATGATTTTTGGTTTACCTGCTTTTGGAGTAAACGTACTGCCGTCCGACTGCCGCACAGTGCCCATCACCGCGGGTTGAAACGCCGGCACCAAGTGCTTTTTGCTGTTGCCGATTAAATCGGCCCTGCCCATTTTTTTAAGCGCCTCGCGCAGCATCGGCCAGTTGGCCGGGTCGTGGTAGCGAATAAATGCTTTATGCAGCTTGCGCACACCGCCCGCTTTGGGGATAGGCACATTCTCGGAATCCGCCGTGACTTTGCGCAGCGGATTTTTGCCGCTGTGATACATGGCCGTCGCCATCGCCATCGGCGTGGGCGTAAAGTTCTGCACCTGATCCAGGCGAAAATCGTATTTCTTCAGCCATAAGGCCAGATTGAGCATGTCTTCATCCGTGGTGCCCGGGTGCGCGGCGATAAAATACGGGATCAGATACTGCTTTTTACCTGCCTTGGCGCTGAACTTCTCGAACATAGCTTTGAACTCATCATACGCACCCATGCCGGGCTTCATCATTTTGCTCAGCACGTTTTCTTCACTGTGTTCCGGCGCGATTTTTAAGTAGCCGCCGACGTGATGCTGCACCAATTCTTTGACATACTCGGGCGATTTCACAGCCAGGTCATAACGCAAACCGCTGCCAATCAGAATCTTCTTGACGCCTTTAATGGCGCGGGCTTTACGGTAAAGCTGAATCAGCGCACTGTGGTCTGTGTTCAAATTCTCGCAAATGCCCGGGTAAACGCAGCTTAACTTACGGCAAGACTGCTCGATTTTCTCGCTCTTGCAGGCAATGCGGTACATATTGGCGGTTGGGCCACCTAGGTCTGAAATCACACCGGTAAAGCCATCCACTTTATCGCGGATTTCCTCAACTTCTTTCAAAATTGATTCTTCGCTGCGGCTTTGAATAATGCGGCCTTCGTGCTCAGTGATTGAACAGAAAGTACAGCCGCCAAAGCAGCCGCGCATGATGTTGACTGAAAACCGTATCATCTCCCAAGCGGGGATTTTTGCATTTTTATAGATAGGGTGCGGCTTGCGCGCATACGGCATGTCGTACACATAATCCATCTCTTTTGTAGTCAGTGGGATCGGCGGCGGGTTCAGCCATACTTCGCGATCGCCGTGCTTTTGCACCAGCGCACGTGCATTTCCGGGATTGGCCTCCAGGTGCAGCACGCGTGAGGCGTGAGCATATAAAACCGGGTCTTGCGTGACCTCTTCATACGCCGGCAAGCGCACGACTTGTTTCGCCCTGTCGGCTTTTGGCTTGCGGATGATTTCGATGGCCTTAGTGCCTTCCGGCAATTTAGATTTAGGTTTGCTATCGTCCGTTGCGCAACTGGCATCGGCTTTGCCTAGCTTCATTTCGTAGGGGTCAATATGCTTATCTACCGGACCCACTCTGTCTAAATGTGTAGATTCGATCTCGATAAAATCGTCAGGAATGCTCTTCCGCAAAAACGCTGTGCCGCGAATATCCTGAATCTCGCTTACTTTTTCGCCTTTGGCGATGCGGTGGCTCAGTTCCACCAGCGCGCGCTCAGCATTGCCGTAAATGAGAATATCGGCTTTGGAATCCACCAGAATACTGCGGCGTACCTTGTCGCTCCAGTAATCGTAATGCGCAATGCGGCGCAAACTGGCTTCGATGCTGCCAATGACCAGCGGCACTTGTGAATAAGCCTCGCGGCAACGTTGTGAATACACTAAAACTGCTCTATCAGGCCGCTTATTAGGCGCGGCATCGGGGGTGTAAGCATCATCAGAACGGATTTTACGGTCGGCGGTATAGCGGTTGACCATGCTATCCATATTGCCGGCAGTGATGCCAAAGTAGAGATTGGGTTTGCCAAGCGCCTTGAAAGCTTTTGTATCTTGCCAATCCGGCTGCGCGATAATGCCAACGCGAAAACCCTGCGCCTCTAGCAGACGCCCGACCAAAGCCATGCCAAAGCTGGGGTGGTCGATATACGCATCGCCCGTCACAAGAATGATGTCGCACGAATCCCAGCCCAGCGCATCCATCTCGGCGCGTGTCATGGGCAACATTGGTGCGACGCCAAAGCGCTTCGCCCAGTACGGGCGATAAGCGTGAATAGGTTTGGCTAGACTGTTGGTATAAACTTCCATGCTTTGTAATTAAACGGCTTTGTAATAAAAACCAGAACGCGCATTCTACGCATTTTCTATTTAATTACAATGAGTTATGTGGTTTATTTTTGCACAAACCTAATGCAGGATCTCAATATAACCATCACTCTGCAGCACGGAGAGCACGACATCCACCTCAATCAAATCCGGATGTGTTCGCTGAATTTCATCCGCTGATGTTGTACCATCCACCAACTTAAGATACTCGCGCAGCCTTAATTGCAGACCTTGGCTACGCAGCGCGGTCTCTTCGACCCCTTTGAGTGTTTTTTTGTATATAGTGTTCATAAAATAAATAACTTTCTAGAAAATTTATTATCTAAACTTCGCTGTTATTAATTTACTACTTTATTTGGTACCACGGATCTGGAAGTTTATCACGATGAAACAAGAAAGAATATACTCAATTTCAGGTTTATCTTGCGATCATTGCGCTGCCAGAGTAAAAGCCTCTTTAGCGCCTTATGCCGATGCCGTTGAAGTGTCGCTAAAGCCGCCACAAATAAGGCTTACAGGCCAGACGGCTGATGTTGAAACGCTAAATGCCGTTTTGAATAATGTAGGCGATTACCGGATTGGTGCAGAAGTATAGGAGCCTCTGATTAAGTCCGCCATGAGCACCGGTTATTACCAGCTTAAAAATGGACGTGTCGCGGCAATTGAAGGCGACTGCCCTTTTCCGCCGCTGACTGACGCCCTTACCGAACCCAACGGCCTGATTGCGATTGGCGGCGATTTATCTGCCGCGCGTCTGTTAAGCGCTTATAAACAAGGCATTTTCCCGTGGTTTAGCGAAGGCGAACCCATCATGTGGTGGAGCCCCGACCCGCGCATGGTGCTGTTTCCAGACGAGTTAAAGATTTCAGCGTCGCTCAAAAAAACGCTCAGGAAGAATTTATTTGAGCTTCGCTTTAATACCGCATTTCGTGAAGTGATGACAGCGTGCAGTCAAACGCCGCGGCATGATCAGCCAGGCACTTGGATTACGCGGCAGATGATTGCAGCATATTGCGAATTACATGCGCAAGGCTTCGCGATGTGTTCAGAAAGCTGGCTGGACGGCAAGCTGGTTGGCGGTTGCTACGGCGTTAAAATCAGCCGCATGTTTTACGGGGAAAGCATGTTTCATCATGTCACCGACGCCTCAAAAGTGGCATTTGTGCATTTGGTAGAGTTTCTTAAAAATCAGGGTGTTGGCATGATAGACTGCCAGATGAAAACACCCCTGCTCGCCAGCTTCGGCGGCCGTGAGATTGCGCGAGATGAATTCATGCAAAATCTTACAAAACTGGTAAACTTTTAGCATGACTTTGCCAAGCGAGCCAGCCTTACACAAACTCCAGTTTTACGTCACCACGCCGTATAAATGCGGCTATTTGCCCCATAAACTCGCGCAAAGCTTAATCGCCGCGCCCCACCATTTAGTAAACGCCCATGTTTATAACGGGCTGATCCAGCAAGGCTTCCGGCGCAGCGGAAAGTTTGCCTACCGGCCGCATTGCGAACACTGCAACGCATGCATTCCCGTGCGCGTGGTGTTGAGCGAATTTGCACCTACGCGCAGCCAGAAGCGTGCGTTCAAGCTACATGGCGACCTAGCCGCGCGCATCATGCCCGTAAGCTACCATCAGGATCATTTTGAGCTATATGCCCGTTACCAGGCTTTGCGCCATGCAGATGACGAGTTAGGCAACACACCCGAAACAAAGGACGAAGCCGAACAATACCACCAGTTTTTATGCGAAAGCAATGTAGAAAGCCTGATGGTGGAATTCAGAGACACTGAAAACCAGATCAAAATCGTCAGCGTGATCGATGTGGTAAGCGACGGCGTCTCGGCAGTTTATACATTCTACGATGCGACCGAAACCAAAGCCAGTTACGGCACTTCTTTTAAGCGTGCCAGTTATGGCACTTCTATTAAGCGTGCCAGCTATGGCACTTATGCCATCATGTGGCTTGCGGAGTGGGCAAAAAACCTTGATTTGCCTTATTTATATTTAGGTTACTGGATTAAAGATAGCCCAAAAATGGCATATAAACAAGCATTCAGACCGCAAGAAAGGCTGGTGGGCGGGGAGTGGATTATCATCCCCACCTCTGATGAAGTGGCACCTGCATGATACAATCCTGCTTTTAAATTTTTTAGAATTTTCTTTTGAAAAAACTCGTCATATTCGGTGTAGGCCTGATTGGTGGCTCTGTCGCGTTGGCTTTGAAAAAGGCAAACCATGCGCCCCACATCGTGGGCGTTGGGCGTAATAGACAAAGTCTAAATCAAGCACTTGAACTTGGCGTGATAGATGCCGCAGAACCCAATATCCATGAGGCTCTTGAAGGTGCTGATTTGGTGCTGATTGCTGCACCGGTCGCGCAAACTGGAAGCATTTTGCAAAGTATTAAACCGCACCTTAACAAACAAACACTTATTACCGACGCAGGCAGCACCAAGAGGGATGTGCTGGCCAGCGCAAAAGAAATTTTAGGCAACCAATTCAACCAGTTTGTGGGCGGCCACCCGATAGCCGGCGCGGAGAAAAGCGGCGTTTCCGCCGCGAAAGAAGATTTATTTGCAGGCAAAAACGTCGTTTTAACACCTGCCCCGGAGACCAATAGGGATGCGGTTGCTGGCGTTGCCCAATTATGGCAAACCTGCGGTGCAAATGTCAGTGAAATGTCAGCCGAAACGCACGATAGTATTTTTGCTGCCGTGAGCCATCTGCCGCATTTGCTGGCATTTGCGCTGGTAGATGAAATCGCCTCGCGCCCCAACGCCGAGCAGTTATTCAACTTTGCCGCTAGTGGCTTTCGCGATTTTACGCGCATTGCCGGTAGCCACCCCGAAATGTGGCGCGACATCAGCCTGGCCAATAAAACCGCCTTGCTGAGTGAATTAACCGCTTACCAGGATGAATTGGAGCATCTAAAAAAATTGCTTGAGCATAGTGATGGTGCTGGCTTGCAAGCCTTGTTCGAGCGCGCAAGTATGGCGCGAAATAACTGGGCACAGAACAAAAAATAACACTAAAGAAATAGAACAAAAATGGAACAACTTACTCTACCAGCAGCCAGCCGCGCCGAAGGCACGGTAAAACTTCCAGGCTCTAAAAGCATTTCAAATCGCACACTTTTGCTGGCCGCACTCGGGAATAGCGGCACAGTCGTTCATAATTTGCTGGAATCGGACGATACAGCAAGAATGCTCGACACACTAAAACTACTTGGCATTGCAATTGACAGTACAAGCGGTGGCCTGCTTGTAAAAGGCTGCGACGGCAATTTCCCCAACAAAGGCAGCGCTGAAAAGTCTGTGGATTTGTTTCTAGGCAATGCAGGTACGGCCTTTCGCCCGCTCACCGCCGCGCTTGCCTTATCCGGCGGGCATTACACGCTATCCGGTGTGCCGCGCATGCACGAGCGGCCGATTGGCGATTTGGTGGATGCACTACGCCAAATTGGCGCGAATATTGAATACTTGGGTAATGAAGGTTTCCCACCGCTTAAAATCTCTCCTGCCAACATTGATGTGAGCAAACCGATTAAAATTCGCGGCGATGTTTCCAGCCAGTTTTTGACCGCCCTCTTGATGGCGCTGCCACTAACCGGCAAGCAAGCTGATATAGAAGTCGTCAGCGAATTGATTTCCAAGCCTTATATCGAAATCACACTTAACCTAATGGCGAAATTTGGTGTACATGTGCTGCGTAAGGGCTGGCAACGCTTCACCATCCCTGCTAACAGCCATTACCAAAACCCCGTCATTATTGACGTGGAGGGCGATGCTTCCAGCGCTTCCTATTTCTTGGCTGCCGGCGCAATTGCGTGCCACAATCCCATTCAGATGGGTTTAGGTGTGGTGGGTGTCGACAACAACAGCATACAAGGTGACGTTAAATTTGCCGAAGAATTACAAAAAATTGGTATTCCTATCATTTATTCTTCTAGCATGATTATGGTTACAGCACCAAAGCAAAAAATTAAGGGCTTTGACCTAGACTGCAACCACATCCCCGATGCCGCAATGACGCTTGCCATCATGGCATTATTTGCAGAAGGCACAACAACCCTCAGAAACATCGCCAGCTGGCGTGTGAAAGAAACCGACCGTATCGCCGCCATGGCAACAGAATTGCGCAAAGTGGGCGCGATTGTTGAGGAAGGCGCGGATTACATCAAAATCACGCCGCCGGAAAAACTCACGCCCAATGCCGTTATTGACACCTACGACGACCACCGCATGGCGATGTGTTTTTCTCTAGTAAGTTTGGGTGGCGTGCCGATTACCATCAACGACCCAAAATGCGTAGCAAAAACTTTCCCCAACTATTTTGAAGAGTTTGCAAAAATTGTCAGCTAATCCTATTCCCGTCATCGCGATTGACGGCCCTTCTGCCAGCGGCAAAGGCACCGTTGCCCAACTGGTCGCAGAAAAACTCGGCTTTCATTATCTGGATTCCGGCGCGCTGTATCGCATCGTGGCATTTGCTGCGCAACAGAACAACATCGCGTGGAGCCATGCCGAAGCGCTTGGCAAGCTGGCAGAGTCGCTGCAAATTCGGTTCAAAGAAGGTGAAATTTATTTGAATAATGCACTGATTACCGAAGCGGTACGCAGCGAAGAAATGAGCCGTGGCGCGTCTGAGGTGGCGGTTCATCCACAAGTGCGTGACGCCTTATTTGCCTTGCAGCAAAGTTTCCGCCAATCGCCAGGCCTGGTAGCCGATGGGCGCGATATGGCCAGCGTAGTTTTTACCGATGCAAAACTCAAAATCTTCCTTACCGCCAGCGTAGAAGTACGTGCTGAACGGCGCTACAAGCAGCTTATTGGAAAAGGCCTTGCCGCCGATTACGCTCAGATTCTGCGCGATTTGCAACAGCGCGATCTGCGCGATAGCCAGCGCAGCGCAGCACCGCTCATTCAAACGCCAGATGCGGTCCTGCTAGACACCACCCATCGCACAATTGACCAAGCCGTAGAATTTGTTCTCGCCGCCTATAAAAATATTTCATAAAAATTCTAATTTATTTAGCTAAAAATGGTTTAAGTCATTGAACATAAGCTATTTTTTGTGTAGTATGCGCGGTTCGTGTTATGTTCTCACATTCAAATCAAGAGCACATAACGTTTAATTAACTGCCCCACTGCTAGGTGGGAACTTTTAGGTATCTTTAATTTAATGGCTTCTACTTCTAAATCAACTCCATCTTCAATGGAATCCTTTGCCGCGCTTTTTGAAGAAAGCTTAGCGCGCCAAGAAATGCGCTCTGGCGAGGTAATCACCGCCGAGGTTGTTTCAATCGATAACGACCATGTCATCGTGAATGCGGGTCTTAAATCTGAAAGCGTGATCGACGCTAACGAATTCAAAAACGCTCAAGGCGAGCTTGAAGTTGCCGTAGGCGACTTCGTAAAGGTATGTATCGAAAAGCTCGAAGACGGCTTTGGCTCTACTCAACTTTCTCGCGAAAAAGCGAAGAAAATGGAAGCCTGGCTTGATTTGGAAGATGCAATGAACGAAGGCCGTGTTGTTAAAGGCTTTGTGAGCGGTAAAGTTAAAGGTGGCCTGCGCGTTTCGGTCAATGGCATCATGGCATTCCTGCCAGGTTCATTGGTTGACGTACGCCCTGTGAAGGACACTACACCATTCGAAAATAAAGAATGGGATTTCAAAGTAATCAAATTAGACCGCAAACGTAACAACATCGTGGTTTCCCGCCGTGCCGTGATGGAAGTCAGCATGGGCGCTGATCGCGAAGCCTTGATGGGCACGCTGACAGAAGGCGCTGTTGTTAAAGGCATCGTTAAAAACATCACCGATTACGGTGCATTTGTGGATTTAGGCGGCATTGACGGCTTGCTTCATATCACCGACTTGGCATGGCGCCGCGTCAAACACCCATCTGAAGTACTCACAGTTGGCGAAGAAGTTGAAGCGAAAATCCTGAAATTCGATCAAGAAAAAAATCGCGTTTCACTCGGCATCAAACAATTAGGCGATGATCCATGGGTGGCATTAACACGCCGTTACCCAGTAGGCACACGCTTATTCGGCAAGGTTTCAAACCTGACAGATTACGGCGCGTTTGTTGAAGTAGAGCCAGGCATCGAAGGTTTGGTACACGTTTCAGAAATGGACTGGACCAACAAAAATATCCATCCGGGCAAAATCGCACAATTGGGCGACGAAGTGGAAGTGATGATTCTTGAGATTGACGAAGATCGCCGTCGTTTATCACTCGGCATGAAACAATGTAAGCCGAATCCATGGGATGACTTCTCAGCCACCCACGCCAAGGGCGACAAAGTTTCCGGTCAAATCAAGTCTATCACCGACTTTGGCGTATTTATTGGCTTGCCAGGCGGTATCGATGGTTTAGTGCATTTGTCTGACCTGTCTTGGACACAGACCGGCGAAGAAGCGATTCGTAACTTCAAAAAAGGGGATGAGTTACAAGCCGTGATCCTGGCCATTGATGTGGAAAAAGAACGCATTTCTTTGGGCGTGAAACAGCTAACTGAAGATCCATCAGGTGCTTCATCTGCTTCTACTGAAGAAAAAGCGGTCAAACCAAAAGCTAAATCAGCAAAAACCAAGGCAGAGGACACTAAGGCCGAAGATAATGCTGCCGCAGCCGGTACTACCAATCTTGGCGCATTGCTCAAAGCTAAATTAGACAGCAAGAAATAATAGTTTTTTAAAATTAAACTAAAAAGGCAAGCATAAGCCATGACAAAGTCTGAATTAATTAATCTATTAGCAGAGCGCTTTCCGCAATTAGTAGTGAAGGATGCCGAGTTGTCAGTCAAAGCGATTTTAGATGCGATGACCGACAACTTATCGACTGGAGAACGCATCGAAATCCGTGGGTTTGGTAGTTTCAGTCTGAATTATCGTCCGCCGCGTTTAGGGCGTAATCCAAAAACTGGCAGCAAAGTGCAGGTGCCTGCAAAGCATGTACCTCACTTTAAAGCAGGCAAAGAATTACGTGATCGTGTGGACTCAGCTTCATAAAGCTGTAACCTACATTTGTTCTGTTTCAATAAACGGCGCTTGCAATAAAGCGCCGTTTTTTTATGCCTTCAATTTTTACAGCTTGAGTAGAATGATTAGCCAGTATGCTCCGGCTTAGGTAAAATGACGTTATCTAATCCAATTTAAAGCAAAATGACGGTTGAATTCGAATATTGGTGGTTGCTAGTCCTGCCGCTGTTTTTCACACTGGGCTGGATAGCCGCGCGGGTCGATATTAAACAGCTGCTGTCTGAATCCACCACCCTGCCGGCGGCCTACTTCAAGGGCTTGAACTTTCTGATCAGCGACCAGCACGATAAGGCGGTAGAAGCCTTTTCTGAAGCCGTGCAGGCCAATACCGACTCCCTTGAGTTACATTTTGCGCTTGGCAGCCTGTTCAGGCGCACCGGCGAAACGGACCGCGCGATCAACATGCACCTGAATCTGCTGGAAAAAAAAGAACTCACCCCCAACCAAAAAAGCGCAGTAAAAGCAGAGCTGGCACAGGATTATCTAAAAGCCGGCTTGTTCGACCGCGCCGAGGAGCTGTTTAAAGGCCTGGATGACACACGTTACCGCCAACCCGCCCTGCGCGCTTTGCTGGAGATTTATGTGCGCGAACGCGAATGGATACAGGCCATTGACACTGCGACCGAGCTGGAGCGCTTGTCTGGCGTGCCTTTCAGGCGGGAGATCGCGCAATATTATTGCGAATTGGCCATGAATGAGATTATCGCGCAAAACCACGATGCTGCACGCAAGCAATTAGCCTTCGCCCTGGATGCGAACAAAAACTGCGTGCGCGCCAATGTATTATTGGGCGACCTGGAAACGACAGAAGGTGCACACCAGGCGGCTATTACGCATTGGAAGCGTATCGAGTTTCAGCAACCAGAATACCTAGGACTGGTCGCAGGTAAAATGCTCAAAAGTTACCGTGCGATGGACAGCCTGAACGAGGGCTTAGTGCAGCTCAACACTTATCTGGAAACCTATAAACTGCCTTCGCTCATGTCAGTGCTGTACGAAGCGACATTGGCCGAGGAAGGCGCAGAAAAAGCGGCCAGACTCGCCAGAAACGAACTGATACGCCAGCCTAGCCTCACGACACTGGATCAGCTTTTGCAGGCACGCGCAATGGCTGATGACGTCAATAACCAGGATATTCAGCTCATGCAGCAAACTGTGCGCAATGCCATTGGCAACCGCGCCGCTTATCACTGCAATCAATGTGGCTTCCGCGCCAAGCAATACCACTGGCAATGCCCAGCCTGCAATGCTTGGGAATCTTTGCCTGCCGAACCTTCTGAGGCGGTTAGCCGTGAAATGACTATTAAGAAAAATAATGCAAAATAATGACAGTAAAGTAATTGTCGCACTGGATTATGCCGATGCCGCCAGTGCACTTAAGCTGGTGAATCAACTGGACCCGGCGCTGTGCAAACTTAAGGTAGGCAAAGAGCTGTTTACCGCAGCCGGGCCGCAATTGGTTGAAAAACTAATCGCCAAGGACTTCAAGGTCTTCTTGGACCTTAAGTTTCATGACATTCCTAACACCGTTGCCAAAGCCTGCGAAGCTGCCAGCAATCTGGGCGTATGGATGCTCAACGTGCATGCCAGCGGCGGCAGCGCCATGATGCAGGCCGCGCTTGAGGGCGTGAATAAAAGCAGCCGGAAACCCTATTTAATCGCAGTCACGGTGCTTACCAGCATGAATCAGGCCAGTTTGAACGAAATTGGCATCGAAGACCGTGTAGAAAACCAGGTGCTGAAGCTCGCCAGATTAACGCAGCAAGCAGGCCTGCATGGCGTGGTATGTTCTGCGCTTGAGGCGCAATTGTTAAAACAGTATCTGCCTGATAACTTTATGCTGGTCACACCTGGCATACGCCCCCTTCATGTCAACCAGGACGACCAATCGCGCGTTGTCACGCCCAGCCAGGCCTTGCACTTGGGTGTTAGCTATTTAGTGATAGGCCGGCCGATTACACAGGCGGCAGACCCGCTTAAAGCACTGGAAGCAATTAATGCTGAATGTTTGCTATAAGCTGAGTAATTTAGCAATGTAAGCTTGGCGTAAGCTTGAATGTGGCATGATGTCGTTGTACGTGGTGGCAGTTTGTAATGTGCAGATTATTTAAGTTATGATTACAACCGCATGTTTTTATTAAAAAAAGAAGTTCTTTACTTACCAGTTTTATAACACGGAGAATCAAAAATGAAAAAATTGTTATTAGCATTGTTAGCTTCTATGGCATTCAGTTTCAGTGCCTTTGCGGCTGTTAACTTAAATACAGCAACGCAAGAAGAGTTGGAAAGCTTAGAAGGCATTGGCCCAGTGAAAGCGCAAGCCATTATTGATTACCGCAAAAAACATGGTGGTTTTAAATCTGTGGATGAACTTGAAAAAGTGGATGGTGTTGGCCCAGTCACATTACAAAATGTACGTAAAGATGTTGCAGTGAGCGGCAAAACAACCATTGCGGCACCTGCAGCCGACAAACCGGCCAAAGAAACTAAGACCAAATCTGTTGGCACCGAGAAAGCGGCTGCTAGCGGCAAAACGGCTGACAGCAAGGAAGTAAAGGAATCTAAAACCAAAACAGTTGGCACCGAAAAAGCGGCTGCCAGTGGAAAAACTGCTGATAGCAAAGAAGTAAAGGAAGAAAAATCTACTAAAGAATCTAAAGACAAAAAAGATTCTAAATCTGACAAAGCAAAAGAAGCAAAAGAAACGAAATCTACCAAAGCTGACAAGCCAGCTAAGGAAATGAAAGCAGAAGACACCGCTAAAGCGGACAAGAAAGCTGAAGCTGACAAAAAAGCCGCAGACAAAAAGGCCGCAGAAGCAAAAGCTAAGCAATAATTTTAAACAGAAAATTAAGGTACTAGCATCAATAAAAAAGCCCCTTTCGGGGCTTTTTTATTGTTAGCATCTACCTAC
Organism: Pseudomonadota bacterium; assembly: GCA_029563075.1. Lineage (GTDB taxonomy): Bacteria > Pseudomonadota > Gammaproteobacteria > Burkholderiales > Methylophilaceae > Methylotenera_A. Next base: position 103,007 of record JAKQTN010000050.1, on the reverse strand, counting down.
CAATCATGATGCTCATGATGATGTTTATCATGCCCATAAGCATGGCCTTTGCCATGCTTGTGTTTATGCTTATAGTGCCGTTTATGATGATGATGCGAGGTCTTTTCCGGTTCGGCAATCACTTTACCTACCACCGCTCCACCAGCCCCGCCAATGCCAGCGCCAACCACCGCACCTGTGCCGCTGCCGCTGACTTTACGCCCGACCACTGCACCTGTAGCACCACCCGCCGCGCCGCCAATCACTGCTCCAGCCTGGCCTTCGCCTTTGGTGGTAACTGCCCCACCCACGCCACCGCCTACGGCACCGCCAATCACTTCACCAGTTCTACCCCCAACCACACCGCCTAGTGCAGTGCCCGCAGCGGCGCCTAAACCACCGCCCACAGCCGTTTTAGCATTGCTATTCTCTGCAAATGCGTTGCTGCTAGCCAATACGCCAGCGATAAGAACTGCATGAATTGTTTTAATATTCAATTGTTAACTCCTTTAAAACCTTTGAAAAAAATAGTTATTATTTAACGCGCATGCCAGCTTGTGCGCCGACATCTGGTGAGAGTATAAAAGGGCCGCCAAGTTCATTACTTGCTGCCAATACCATACCTTCACTCATCCCGAATTTCATTTTACGCGGGGCCAGATTGGCCACCATCACGGTTAAACGTCCTACCAAAGTAGCCGGGTCGTAAGCCGATTTAATGCCTGCAAACACCTGGCGCGGCTGGTCTTCGCCAATATCCAGCATGAGCTTGAGCAGTTTCTCTGCCCCTTCCACATGCTCGGCACTGACGATTTTGGCAATGCGCAAATCCACCTTGGTAAAATCATCAATGCTGATGTATTCAGCTTCTACCGCATCCGCTTTTACTTCGTTCTGCTGATGCACCGCATGGCGCTGCTCAGAGTGCGGTTGTGGCGAAGCTTGCAAACTTTCTTTATTGGCCTCTACCATTGCTTCGACTTGTTTTGGATCGATACGCGTAATCAAATGTTCGTAAGACTGAATCTGATGTTGGACTGGTAACGAAGCGCTTACAGCCAGCCAGTTTAACGGGGCAATATTTAAAAACTGTTCAATTTGATCAGCTAATTTTGGCAGCACGGGTTTCAGATAAAGCGTTAACAATCGGAACATCTCCAGCGCATCCGAACACACCTGCTGCAGCACTGTGTCTTGCCCCTCTTGCTTTGCAATGACCCATGGCGCTTTCTCCGCGACGTATCCATTGGCAATATCACTTAAGCGCATGATTTCCCGCAAGGCTTTGCCATATTCACGCGCACTGTATGCTTCCTCAACAGTTTGCGCTGCCGATTTAATTTCTGAAATCACAGTATTATTTGCTGAGGGATATAGTTTCCCATCAAAACGCTTATTTATAAACCCCGCAGTACGACTCGCAATATTGATGTACTTACCCACCAAATCACTATTGACACGCGCGACAAAATCTTCCAGATTCAGGTCGATGTCTTCCATCGTGCTATTGAGCTTAGCCGCGTAGTAATAGCGCAAGTATTCCGGGTTTTTAATATGGTCTAAATAGCTGCGCGCAGTAATAAACGTGCCGCGCGATTTGCTCATTTTTTCACCATTGACGGTTAAAAAACCATGTGCGAAGATTTGCGTAGGTTTGCGGTGGCCGCTATACTCAAGCGTCGCTGGCCAGAATAATGCATGGAAGTATAAGATGTCTTTGCCGATGAAATGGTAAAGCTCTGTTTTGCTGTCTTTTGCCCAATATTCATCAAAGTTCAAGTTCTGCTTTTCACAAAGATTTTTAAAGCTCGCCATGTAGCCTATCGGCGCATCCAGCCATACATAGAAATACTTGCCAGGCGCATCAGGGATTTCAAAACCAAAGTATGGCGCATCGCGCGAAATGTCCCAGTCATTGAGGCCGTTTTCGAACCACTCTCCCATTTTGTTGGCAGCTTCGCCTTGCAATGTGCCAGAACGTGTCCAGTCTTTCAGAAACGCTTCACATTCTGAGAGTTTGAAAAAGTAATGTTCCGTCTCCTTGCGCACAGGTGCCGCACCGGAAACAGCCGAATAAGCATTAATCAGCTCGGTCGGGTTGTAAGTCGCGCCGCACACTTCGCATGAATCGCCGTATTGGTCTTTCGCGTGGCATTTCGGGCATTCGCCTTTGATAAAGCGGTCCGGCAGGAACATGTTTTTAACGGGGTCGTAAAACTGTTCAATGGTTTTGGTAGCGATTTTGCCGTTGGCTTTAAGCTTTTTATAAATTTCGCTGGATAAGACGCGATTTTCTTCAGAATTAGTCGAATAATAATTATCAAACTCTACCAAAAACTCTGCAAAGTCCGCACTATGTTCCTTATGTACCGCGTCAATCAAGGCTTCCGGCGTAATGCCCTCTTTCTCGGCGCGCAGCATAATCGGCGTGCCATGCGTGTCATCCGCACACACGTAATGCACGGTATGCCCCTGCATTTTTTGAAAACGCACCCAAATGTCGGTTTGAATATATTCCACCAGATGCCCGAGATGAATGCTGCCATTGGCATAGGGTAAAGCTGAGGTAACGAGAATCTTGCGCGCCATAAAATGCTTTGTTCATTAATTAAAGCGCTATTTTAGCAAATTAAGCAATGTTTCGCTTTAAGCATTGGCATCAGCTAAAATAGCGGTTTTCAAATCAAGCATGCAAACATTATGGCAATCACAGAAACCAACATCCAGAACGCGCTAAAAGAACTGGTTGACCCCAATACCGGGCGCGATTTTGTTACCGGCAAATCCGCCAAAAATATCCAGATTAGCGGCAACAATGTGAGTGTAGATATTGTGCTGGGCTACCCCGCCAAAAGCGTAATGAGCGATGTGCAGGCTTTGGTGACAAATCATCTTAAACAACTGGCCGATGTGGGCAATGTGGCAGTGAATATAGGCAGCCGCATCGCGGCGCACAAAGCCCAGCAGGGTGTGACTTTACTGCCGAATGTGAAAAACATCATCGCCGTGGCTTCGGGTAAGGGTGGCGTGGGAAAATCGACTACCTCAGTCAATCTGGCCTTGGCACTTGCCGCAGAAGGCGCGACAGTGGGCCTGCTGGATGCAGATATTTACGGCCCCAGCCAGCCGCAGATGCTAGGCATCAGCGGTCGCCCTGAAAGCGTTGACGGCAAAAGCATGGAACCCATGGTTTCTCATGGCATACAAGCCATGTCAATCGGTTTTTTGGTAGATGTTGATACGCCTATGGTATGGCGTGGCCCAATGGTGACGGGGGCGCTGGAGCAGTTGTTGCGTGACACCAAATGGCGTGACCTGGATTACTTAGTCATCGATTTACCGCCCGGCACAGGCGATATCCAACTCACGTTGGCGCAAAAAATCCCTGTCACAGGCGCAATTATCGTCACCACGCCTCAGGATATTGCACTGCTGGATGCACGCAAGGGCTTGAAAATGTTCGAGAAAGTGGGCATCCCGATTTTAGGCATCGTCGAAAACATGAGCACGCACATATGTTCTAAGTGCGGGCATGAAGAACACATATTCGGCGCAGGCGGTGGCGAAGCGATGTGTAAAGATTACAATGTCGATTTGCTCGGCAGTTTGCCGCTGGACATCAGCATCCGCGAACAAACGGATGGCGGCAAACCCACTGTGATTGCTGCGCCTGACTCAAAAATAGCCGGCATTTACAAAGAAATCGCGCGTAATGCTGCGATCAAAATCGCCAATGCCAGCTTGGATCACAGCAGCAAATTCCCGAATATTGTGATTCAAAACACCTGATTTTTTATTATAAAAACAAATGCCCTGGAAGCCGCATCCAGATTGGCTTCCAGGGCGTCCTTTTGACTAATGAAAATTAGCGCAGCTCTACGCCAAAGCAGTACACGTCCGCGCCATTCTTGCCGTGAATCAAGGTGGCGGGAATCTTCACCCCTTTGCGCCAGCTATCGACTGCCTCCTGCTTACCACTGCCAGTCACCAAAAATAATACTGCATTGGTGTTATTTAAGCGGTTCTGGCTGATGGTGATGCGCTCTGCTGGCGGCTTAGGCGCGTTGAATACAGGCACGGCATCGGCGCTGTTATCCACCACCTGATTCGGGAACAGGCTGGCCGTGTGGCCATCTTCCCCCAGGCCCAGAATTACCAGATCAAATGCGCGCGCCCCTTTAAGCATTTCCGCATACGCCTTGGCGCCTTCAATATTGCCTAATTCAGCGGGAATATCATGAATCTGATCTTGCGGAATCGCCACATGATTCAACCAGGCATCGCGCGCCATTTTGCTGTTGCGCTCAACGTGGTCGACAGGCAAACAACGGTCATCGTTGTGATAAATATGCCATTTTGACCAATCTGCCTGCTGTTTGCTTAATAGCTGGTATACGCTTTTGGGGGTGCTGCCACCAGCCAATACGATAAGAAAGCTGCCATGTTTGGCGATAGCCTCATCTGCGGCTTGCAGGATACGCTTAACTGCAGCCTGGTTAATGTCCTCTTGCGAGTCAAAAGTGTGCCAACGGGTGTTACTGAGTATCATTAAAAAACCTAACTAAAACTTAAAAAAATAAAAAGCAGCCTTTGGAAGCCAAGCTGCATTTGCTATAATTATACCAACTCAAAAAGATAATTCGCTAAGAATTATCAATAATTGATCGTTTGAGTGCATCACATCCAAAAGATGGATGTTTCTTGATAATCCTCTACAAAAGGTAAAAATACGCAATGAAATTAGCAATGATTGGTTTGGGAAAAATGGGTGGCAATATGGCGACCCGCTTACTACGCAATAACATTCAAGTGGTTGGCTTCGATCACCACACTGACACAGTAAAAAAACTAGAAAAAGAGGCTGGACTCATTCCGGCCAGTTCTGTACAAGACGCGGTTAATAAATTAGAAGGTCAAAAAATTGTCTGGCTGATGTTGCCAGCCGGCGAGATTACCGAGCAGCAAATCGCAGATTTGATCCCCATGCTGAACAAGGGTGACATCATCATTGATGGTGGCAATAGCAACTATAAACACAGCCAGCGCCGGGGCAAACTTCTGGCAGAACATGGCATTGGCTTCATGGACTGCGGCACCTCCGGTGGTGTCTGGGGGCTGGAGAACGGTTACTGTTTGATGGTGGGCGCGACAAAGGAAGTCGCCACTGTGATGGAACCTATTCTAAAAGCCTTGGCACCTGCTGCGGACCGTGGCTGGGCACATGTCGGACCGATTGGGGCCGGCCACTTCACCAAAATGATTCACAACGGTATCGAATACGGCATGATGCAAGCGATGGCTGAAGGTTTGGATTTGATTAAAGGTAAAGAAGAATTCAATCTTGACCTCGCAGAAATTACCGAGTTGTGGCGCCATGGTTCAGTGGTGCGTAGCTGGTTGCTTGACTTGACTGCGAATGCACTCAAAGGCGACCAGGAGCTTTCCACAGTAGCCCCTTATGTGGCTGACTCTGGCGAAGGCCGTTGGACGGTGATGGAATCCGTTGAACAAGGCGTGGCTGCACCTGTACTCACATTGGCATTGCAAGCCCGATTCAGAAGCCAAGATGCAACCGGCTATAGCTATAAATTACTTTCCATGATGCGCAACGGCTTCGGCGGTCATCATGTTAAATCAACATCTTAACTGTAATCCAGGCTGGAGGGAGCACTCCCCAGCCACTTTAGTGAGGTAATGCATCATGAAAAAAATTGATCCCTGTACCCTGGTTTTGTTCGGCGCGAGCGGCAACCTCTCCCGCATCAAATTGATGCCTGGTTTGTTCAAGTTGCACAAACTGGGTCGCTTATCCGATGGAATGAAGATTCTTTCCGTTGGTCGCGGCGAAATGTCGCGCGCGGCATGGCACGCAGAAATCAAAGGTATGATGGATGCCAAATACAGGGATGGCTACGATCATGAAGCTTTTGCCCAGTTTTTGGAGCGCAACCACTACCACGCTAATCCACCCACCAACCCGGATGCGTTCAAGAAGATGGCCGCGACTTTGGGCGATGAAAAAGTATTTCCACAAAATCTGGCATATTTCCTGAGTGTACGTCCAAGCGATTTTGCAGAAGTCGTGGAAAAGCTCTCTGGTGTTGGTCTGTTGGATGAAAGCAAATACTGGCGCCGTGTGCTGGTTGAAAAACCATTTGGCACCGATTTAGCTACCGCACAGGACTTGCAGGCAAAACTGACCAAGCACCTGAAAGAAAGTCAAATCTACCGCATTGACCACTACTTGGGCAAAGCCGCGGTACAGAACGCCATGTTGTTCCGCTTCACCAACAGCATCTTTGAAGCATTCTGGAACAAAGATTACATTGACCACGTGCAAATCACCAACAACGAGATTCTGGGCGTTGGCGAGCGCACCACGTTCTACGATGCAACAGGTGCTTTAAGAGACATGTTCCAGAGCCATCTACTGCAAACGCTAGCCATGGTGTCCATGGAAAAACCCGCCGACTTGAAACCGGAGAACGTGCGCGCAGCCAAAATCAAGCTGCTGCAATCCATCCGCCCGATTGATGCAAAAAACATCAACAAACAGGCCTTCCGTGCGCAATACGCCGCAGGCCGCGTGTGTGTGGGTGATGGCCACGGCGAAAACGTGCCAGGCTATCAGGACGAGTTAAAACGCGACAACATGCCGCCAAGCAATACCGAAACCTATGCCGCAGTTAAATTGTTTATCGACAACCCGCGCTGGCAAGGTGTACCCTTCTACGTGCGTACAGGCAAACGCATGCACGAAGGCAATACCGCGATCTCCATCCGCTTCAAGAAAGCTCCAATGATGCTGACCGAGCATCAGCATCATAACTGGCTGATCGTGAACATCCAGCCGCGCGAGTGCCTCAAGTTCGAGATCGAATCCAAAGTGCCCAGCCTAGACGTGAAAACACGCACTATGAGCATTGACCTGGCGCAGCGTGTGGCTGGCGATGACAGCGTGGACTCTTACGAAACCTTGCTGCTGAACCTGATGGAAGGCGACCCATCCCAGTTCCTGCATATCGACGAAGTGGAAGCACAATGGAAGCTGGTGGACCCTATCGTTAAAGCCTGGGCGGAAGACAAAGGTCCGGTACACCAATACCGTGCCGGCCACCGCGATCCAGAAGAATCAAGTATCATCTTCGAATCGCAAGACCAGTTCTGGCGTTACAGCATTGAATTAGGTGGCGACAAGCACTAGTTGGTTGAGCGCTTGTAAAAACGGCAGGCTAAGCCTGCCGTTTTTTATTTTGCAGTGATTAATTATGTAGGTGTTGAGCTTTCTTCTATCGGTTTTGCTTTCACCTGCACAGGATGCAGCGTCTTGGTCGTAGGGTCGGTCTCATTTTCCACCCACCAGTTCGCCCATAATCGATCTTTATCATCCGGCTCCAGGCTTAAAAAGTTGCGTGCCCCGATTAGACGCCGCGTGGTTGCAGGAAACTCATACATCGCGGCAGTAATCCCTCGGTCTACGGTCTCTACATGTTTGCATGCCTGTTCCAAAAAGTAGCGCACCATAGCTGGTGGTGCCGGATGCACTATCCCCGAAGAGGTCAGCTGGTTAATCACGCGCGCATTTGGCGGCACGTCGTTACGGTCTGATTCGATCACCCCCACTGCAGCCACATGCACATCGCCTGATAGTAACGTGACACGGCATTTTTTCTCTGCGGAAAACCGTAACAGCCGGTGCACCATGCGTAGCCGCTCCTGCATATGCGGCGCGCTGGTCCAATGGTCGCGCAAATCGTCCTCCAGTTCCTGCTGGCCAGGTATAAACCCTAACATTTTTTCTAACAGGCCGAAGGTTGGATGCACCACGGGGATGCTCGACACCACCAACAAATGCTGCAATTGTTGTGTTGCCACATACTGATCCAGCCACTTATAAACCGCATTCCAGCTCGCTTCAGACATCACCTGATCAGGCATATACTCGTCGCGCTTACTATTCGGCGTATGTGGTTTGCGCTCACTGCGCATATCCAGCACCAGGATACCTAAGTTGCCCAAATTGTAAGCCTGGTTAAAAGCAGGCTGACCCGGCAGTTCGGCAGGATCAGACGTATCAACGGACTGCTGCTGAAACAACCTAAAATAAAATTTTGCGACTTCAAAAATGCCTTGATATACAGGGCAATTATGCTGCTGATGTGGATACGAACCCCAGCCATCAAAAATATCGTGGTCGTCCCACATCATCACACTGGGCACACTGGCCAATACGGCAGCCACATCCGGCTGCGACCAGTTATCCAAATACAGTCCCTCAAAAAACTTTTCAACCTGGGCGCGCATCGTCTGATTAAATGTCCTTTTAGCGCGCTGAGACCAATCCAGATCCACCCATGCCCTAAGCTCTGGCACCACCTGCCACATGGTGTCTGAATACACCTGATCGCCGCCCAGCAACAACAAGTTCCATGGCCCGTAGCGCCGACCGCGTATCTTATCCTCGCCTTGATGCAGGCGGCTTATGCGATTCCACAGCGTATTCTTATTGGAAACCTGCTTCATGAGCTTAGGATCCGAAAAGCCGTTGCATGAGGCATAAACGATTGCAGGTATGCTGTTTTTTGCAGGCACCTGCAATGTATAAGCCTTGCCATTGAGCTGATAGTCGATGCTTTGTGCCGCCGCTTTTTGCGGGATTTTGCACTCCCACCGCCATACAGTGCATTTGCTATGACTTAGATCGCACAATTTGCGAGGGTTGATGGCACCGGATGCGCTGACGCTGAAACTGGGCGGTTCATCTGCACGATCTGCCAGCGCCATCACACTGATGTGCCACCCGGTATCCGTACACCCCAAAAACTTTACTATTGGCCCTAATTTTAGCAAGACAAACCCTCCTAAAAATTCAGATTAATGCCACTAAATTACCCACATTCATCTTATAATGCTCTACTTTTATTAATCATAAAACAATTCAACTAACATGAGTATTAAATCAGACAAATGGATACGCCGCATGGCGGAGCAGCATGGCATGATCGAACCGTTTGAGCCAGGCCAGGTAAAACAAAGCGCGGATGGGCAGCGCCTGGTTTCCTACGGCACATCCAGCTATGGCTACGATATTCGCTGCTCTAAAGAATTCAAGTTATTCACCAACCTGAACAGCACCATTGTTGACCCTAAAAATTTCGACCCTAATTCATTTGTCGAAGTGAACGCCGATTACTGCATCATTCCGCCTAATTCTTTTGCGCTCGCGCGCACGGTGGAATATTTCCGCATCCCGCGTAATGTGCTAACCATCTGTTTAGGCAAATCGACCTACGCGCGCTGCGGCATCATCGTCAATGTCACCCCATTTGAACCTGAGTGGGAAGGCTATGTCACACTCGAGTTCAGCAACACCACGCCGTTACCCGCCAAGATATACGCCAATGAAGGCTGCGCGCAGGTACTATTTTTTGAAGCGGACGCAGACGATGTGTGTGAAACCAGCTATAAAGACCGTGGCGGCAAGTATCAGGGCCAGGTTGGCGTGACCTTACCGAAGATTTGATTAGCCAAAGATTTAATTAAGGAAATCTAATGAAATTCCGTTTCCCTGTCGTCATCATTGATGAGGATTTTCGTTCTGAAAACTCTTCAGGTTTAGGCATCCGTGTGCTTGCCAAAGCCATTGAAGCCGAGGGCATTGAAGTATTGGGTGTGACCAGCTATGGCGACCTGACCTCATTCGCGCAGCAGCAAAGCCGTGCTTCGGCGTTTATTCTATCGATTGACGATGAAGAGTTCATCGAAGAAAAACCTGAAGCGATTGAACAGCTGCGCAAGTTCGTCGCTGAAATCCGTCACCGTAACGAAGAGATCCCGATTTTCCTGCATGGTGAAACCCGTACTTCACGCCACATTCCAAATGACGTATTACGTGAATTGCACGGCTTTATTCATATGAATGAGGATACCCCGGAATTCGTCGCACGCCTGATTGTTCGTGAAGCCAAAGCTTATCTGGATAGTCTGGCACCGCCCTTCTTCAAGGCGCTCACGCATTATGCCGCCGATGGCTCCTATTCGTGGCACTGCCCTGGTCACTCCGGCGGCGTGGCATTTCTGAAATCTCCTGTTGGGCAGATGTTCCATCAGTTTTTTGGTGAAAATATGCTGCGTGCAGATGTATGTAATGCGGTGGATGAGCTTGGTCAACTGCTTGATCACACGGGGCCAGTCGCGGCTTCAGAACGCAATGCCGCGCGAATCTTTAATTGTGATCATTTGTATTTTGTCACTAACGGCACTTCGACTTCCAACAAAATCGTATGGAACTCAACCGTGGCACCAGGCGACATTGTCGTGGTTGACCGCAACTGCCACAAATCCGTGTTGCACTCGATCATCATGACAGGTGCGATCCCCGTCTTTTTAATGCCGACACGCAACCACTTTGGCATTATCGGACCGATTCCTAAAAGCGAGTTTGAGTGGAAAAACATTCAAAAGAAAATTGACCGCAACCCGTTTATTATCGATAAAAAAGCTAAACCGCGTGTATTGACCATCACGCAATCTACGTATGACGGCGTGTTGTACAACGTGGAAGAAATCAAGGAAATGCTGGATGGCAAGATCGACACGCTGCATTTTGATGAAGCCTGGCTGCCACATGCCACATTCCATGACTTTTATGGTGATTACCATGCGATTGGCGCAGACCGCCCGCGCTGTAAAGAAAGCATGGTGTTTTCTACGCAATCTACCCATAAATTATTGGCCGGCTTAAGTCAGGCCTCGCAAATACTGGTGCAGGATGCCGTTGAAAACCGTCTGGATAGAGATGTATTCAACGAAGCCTATTTAATGCACACCTCCACCAGCCCGCAATATTCGATCATTGCCAGCTGCGACGTGGCAGCCGCCATGATGGAAGCACCCGGCGGCACAGCGCTGGTAGAAGAGTCATTGATGGAAGCGTTGGACTTCCGCCGCGCCATGCGCAAAGTGGACGAAGAATGGGGTGCAGACTGGTGGTTCAAGGTATGGGGACCCACCGATCTTTCTGAAGAAGGCATAGAAGAGCGCGACGCCTGGATGCTGAAAGCCAACGACGCGTGGCATGATTTTGGCGATCTGGCGCCGGGCTTTAATATGCTGGACCCCATCAAGGCCACTATCATTACTCCAGGGCTGGATATTCATGGTGATTTTTCGGAAGAATGCGGCATCCCGGCCGCGATCGTCACCAAGTATTTAGCCGAACATGGCGTGATTGTCGAGAAGACAGGGCTTTACTCATTTTTCATCATGTTTACCATCGGCATCACCAAAGGCCGCTGGAACACCATGGTAGCTGCGCTGCAGCAGTTTAAGGATGACTACGACAAGAATCAGCCATTATGGAAAGTGTTGCCCGAGTTTGTGCAGAAACAGCCTCGTTATGAGCGCGTTGGTTTGAAAGATCTGTGCACGCAAATTCATGCCGTATACAGGGCTAACGATGTGGCACGCCTCACAACTGAAATGTATTTGTCGGACATGGTGCCTGCCATGAAACCAACCGATGCCTTTGCCAAAATGGCGCATCGCAAGATTGACCGCGTGCCGATTGACGAACTGGAAGGCCGCGTCACCGCTGTGCTGCTGACGCCCTACCCGCCTGGCATTCCACTGCTGATTCCGGGCGAACGCTTTAACAAGGTCATCGTGAACTACCTTAAATTCGCGCGTGAATTTAACGAGAAATTCCCGGGCTTTGAGACCGACAACCATGGCCTGGTAAAAGAAATGGTGGATGGCAAGGCGGTCTATTACGTCGATTGCGTCGAAAAATAACGCTAATTATTTTCGTTGGTAAATCAAATCACTATATTCAAGACCACTCGCTGAGACGTGGTCTTTTTTTTCGCTTAATTGCCAATGAGTTAAATCAATGTCCGCAAAAAACGCATCGCCTTCAAATTCAGCATGCACCTGTGTGATATAGAGTCTGGTAGCAAGCTTCAAACCTACCTTATACAACTCGGCACCGCCAATCAAAAACGGCTCGTCATCATCCTTACATAGCGCAATTGCCGCTTCCAGTGAATTGGCGATTAACGCGCCCTCCACTTTGTAAGATTTATTTCTCGTCACAATCACGGTAGTGCGGCCTGGCAACAAACGCCCTAGCGACTCATAGGTCTTGCGCCCCATGATGATATGATGCCCCATCGTCAATGCCCTGAACCGCTTCAGATCCTCCGGCAGGTGCCACGGCAGTGCATTCTTGTTGCCAATGACGTTGTTTTTGGCAAGCGCGACAATAAGAGAAAGTGTTTTCATGGGCATATTATACTAGCCCAGCGCCATAGTTTTAACGCGATCATTCGCTTCATATGAAATCTTTACCTGAAAAGATTGTCCATCCTGGCTTGCAAATCACTTACCCAAAATCATTCTTAAAACTATTGCTGTTTGGCTTTGCGTTAGCCATGCTGCCTTTATTGGCAGCTTTAGTGAATGCCAATGTCTATTTTGACAGGCTCACCAGGCAAAGCCTGTTCAACATGTCGCAAGCGGTTGAGACCACACGCGCCGGCCGCATCCTGCTTGAAGAACTTGCTGTCATGGAACGCAGTGCGCGGCAGTATTTTGTGCTGCATGATAAAGTGCTGCTCACTAACTACCTCAATGCACACGCCCAACTCACTCAAGCCGTCGACACCTTATCGCAGCTACCCATTGCCAAACCGCTCACACCAGAATTAATGCAGTTTTCCGAGCAGGAAAATAGCTTATTCACCTCTATCCGCCATGCCAATGAAACCATGGCATTTGACCAGAACATGGTTGACGCATTTACTGACTTAACTAGCCAGGCAACTGCCATTGTCAATAAAAACAGCCAGTTAATTGATAAAGAAGCCGCGTTGTTTAAAGCCAAAGTTACACATACCCAGCAAGTGTTGTTCTGGCAAACGCTTACGCTCATTCCGCTGGCGATATTAATAGCTGGCTTGATTACCTGGATGATTGCCAGACCCATTCGCCGCATGGATGCGGCCATACACCAGCTTGGCAAGGGCAATTATGAACAAACCATCGTGATAAACGGCCCGGGTAACCTGCGCCAACTGGGAGCCAGACTGGATTGGCTGCGAATCGCGCTGAAAGATCTGCATCAGCAAAAACAACGTTTCTTACAACAAGCTTCACATGAGCTTAAAACTCCGCTTACCGCCATAAGAGAAGCCAGTGAGCTGCTCAATGACGGCGTTGCAGGAAAGCTTAACCAGCAGCAAAGCGATGTAATCCGCATATTACGTGACAACAGCCTGCGCCTGCAAAAAATGATTGAGAATCTGCTCAACTACACTGAAATTCAATTCAACGCATCGAAACTTAAAGCCCGTCGGCAAGCTCTTAAAAGTGTAATCAATGAAATAGCGCAAGCTTACGCCCTCACCATAGCAAATAAGAATATTACGATGCTTATAACCATTGAAGACATTACCGTGCAGGTGGACGCAGAAAAATTGCACACCGCGCTGGATAACTTGATCTCCAACGCGGTTAAATTTACACCTGAAAATGGTGAAATCTGCATCGCAGCCACACAATCGAAATCCACGGTTACCATTGAAGTCAAGGACACCGGCCCTGGTATTAGTGAAACTGTCAAAGCCGGACTTTTTGACCCGTTTTATCGCGGCGAGCAACCCAATAACAGCTTAGTTGGCGGTAGCGGGCTGGGCTTGTTTATCGCAAAAGAAGCCGTCAGCGCGCTAAAAGGTGAAATCAGTCTGGCGCCCGCAAGAACGGGTGCGCACTTCATATTGCATCTGCCTAACGCTACCTGAGGTGCATTGCTTAACATCATGAAAATACGCACTTTATTAATCATGTTTTTCATTTGCCTGTTCTCCGTCGCCTGTGTGAATTCCGCGGCCAAACAAAGTTCCGGCATAAAGGTTAGCCCGGCAAAAAACAATGATGCAAACGAGTTTCTAAATTATGCTGAAACGTTTTCCAATCTATCTCCAGAAGCGCAAAAGCAGGAACTTGCTGCGACCAATCAAGCACTGGCGCTTAACCCGAATGTACTTTCACATCGCATGAAACTGATCATGATTTACGGCTTACCGGGCAGTAATTTGGCAGACACAACAAAAGCGCAGAATTTGTTACAGCAAATATTACAGGAAGATATTTTATTTAACGCGCAATTAGCCTTCGCCCATTTGTTATTCGATCATTTGGTTGCGGCCAATAAAGTGGCTAAAAATAATCGGGATGACCAAAAGCGCATTGAATTGCTACAGCAAAAAAATGAAGCCCTGCAACTGAAATTAGAAGCAGCCCAGCAAAAGCTGGACGAACTTAAGAACATAGAAAAATCTATGGGTGAGCGCGAAATCGCACCCAAAAAATGAAGAATGATGACTAAACACATTTTAGTGGTAGATGACGATGCTGACATTCTAAGGCTATTAGAAATGCGCCTGAATGCGGGCGGCTACCAGGTGTCTGCAGCGCACTCGGCAAAAGAAGCGCTTTCGCTATTTAACATGAAACCAGCAGCACTAGTCATTAGCGATTTACGCATGCCGGACATGGATGGCTTTGCCCTATTCGAAGCGATACATCAATTAGATTCGACAGTGCCTTTTATTTTGCTCACTGCACATGGCTCGATACCCGAAGCCGTACATGCCACACAGCAGGGTGTGTTTAGCTTTTTAAGTAAGCCCTTCGACAGTAAAGAATTGTTACAGCAAGTGGCGAATGCGCTAAAAATCACGTCAAGCAACCTTGACCAACGACACACCGGGGATGATAGCTGGCGTGCTGCCATTATCAGCAGCAGCCAGCAAATGCAGAGTTTGCTAGCCCAGGCAAAACTGGTAGCGGCATCAGATGCGAGCGTACTGATTCAGGGCGAGAGCGGCACCGGCAAAGAGCTTTTTGCAAAAGCCATTCACCAAGCCAGCCCGCGGCGTGAGCAGCCATTTGTGGCCATTAACTGTGCCGCACTGCCCGAGGCGCTGCTTGAATCCGAGTTGTTTGGTCATAGTAAAGGTGCATTTACGGGCGCGATGAGCGATCACCAGGGTTTAATCAAAAACGCACATGGAGGCACGCTTTTTCTGGATGAAATCGGGGATATGCCGCTGGCTATCCAGGTCAAGCTGCTGCGCGCCTTGCAGGAGCGCGTGATTCGCCCGGTCGGTTCATCTAGCCAGTTTGCTATTGATATACGGGTTATTTGTGCCACGCACAAAAATTTAATCGAGGAAATGCAGGCGAACCGGTTTAGGGAGGACTTTTACTATCGCATCAATGTCGTCAGTCTGGAAATTCCCGCTCTGGCATCCAGGCGGGAAGACATTCCATTGCTAGCCAATTATTTTCTGGCCAATTTGATTAAAAAATATCATAAAAAAATTAATGGGTTTGCCCCGGAAGCGCTTGAAATAATGTTTACAGCACCATGGCCAGGCAATGTGCGGCAACTGCAAAATGTTATCGAGCAAGTCGTGGTGCTTTCAACCACACCGATTATTACCAGCAAATTAGTGCAAAAAGCGCTGCAGGACAATATCTCGAGCTTGGCTTCATTTGACGTTGCGCGTAAAAACTTTGAACAGCAATACTTAATTAATCTGCTTAAAACCACACAAGGCAATGTCACGCAATCGGCTCGCATCGCTGGCCGCAACCGCACTGATTTTTACAAGCTGCTGCAGCGGCATCAAATCAATCCCGCTTTATTTAAAAACTCTCAATCAAACGAATAATGTCGCTTTTGAGTGACAGAAAAAATCTTTATTATTCATAGCATTGTAAATTTAACTATAAATCTTGTCTCCAATCAGAGACGATCCATTTGTATCAACAATCTTGCATTCCATCCTAACTCATTGTTTTTAATAAACTAGTTAATATGGCACAGCAATTGCTGTATACCCATTACTGTATATCATATGCAGTAACCTTTTTAATTGTTTAGGAGTATATTCATGTTGAAATTACATATTTCAAATCCCACTTATAAAACAGTTGCAATTACCTCGCTGGCAAGCTTATTTTTCTGTGGCATTACAGTTCAATCTGCAATGGCAGAGACAAAAACCCCGGCTAAAGATGTGGTTGCCGAAGCACCGTCTGATGCCGACTTTAAGAAACTTGACGCAAACGGCGATAAGAAAATTTCACTTAAAGAAGCTGTTAAAGATAAAGCCCTGGCAACGAGCTTTGATGCAACTGACATTAACAAGGACGGCAATATTACACCGGATGAATACTCAAGTTATAAGGCAAGTATGCAGATGAAAAGCATGGACGGCGCAGCACCACCTGCGGCACCTGTGAATTAGATTCATTTACAGTTACCCTGCAATGCTCCCCTTAGAATTGCAGGCATGGCCGCGCTGTTAATGCAGTGTGGCCTTTTTTATTAATTCTCTAATAGGATTGGGCAATGCCTGACTATACTGCGACAAGCCCTTTAATGGCGGGGTGCGGGTCGTAGTTCTCCAACGTAAAGTCTTCAAACCTGAAGCTGAAAATATCTTTAACTTCCGGGTTGATTTTCATTTGCGGCAAAGCGCGAGGCTCTCGTGTAAGCTGCTCTTTGACTTGTTCCATATGGTTTGTGTAGATATGCGCATCGCCTAAAGTATGCACAAAATCACCCAGTTTCAAATCACACACTTGCGCTACCATCATAGTCAGCAGTGCATAGGAGGCAATATTAAATGGCACGCCCAGGAAAATATCTGCACTGCGCTGATACAGCTGGCAACTCAGCCGGCCATCTGCCACATAGAACTGAAAGAAGGCATGGCATGGCGGTAATTTCATGCAGTCAATATCCGCCACATTCCACGCTGAAACAATCAGTCTGCGCGAATCCGGATTTTTCTTAATCGCATTCACCACTTGGGTGATCTGGTCGATATGCGTGCCATCCGGCTTGGGCCAGTTGCGCCACTGGTAGCCGTACACAGGGCCCAGATTGCCATTTTCATCTGCCCATTCATCCCAAATGCGTACGCCGTTTTCTTTCAGATAGGCGATATTGGTGCTGCCCTGCAAAAACCATAGCAACTCATGAATGATGGACTTGAGATGCACTTTTTTGGTGGTCAGCAGTGGAAAACCCTCGTTCAGATCAAAACGCATCTGATAACCAAACACGGAGAGTGTACCGGTGCCCGTACGGTCTTCTTTCTTGTTGCCATGCGCCAGAACATGGCGCATCAAATCGCAATATTGTTTCATAAGAAATCCTGCTTCATATCATGGCCTGTTTCAAGTGTGCTTCGCTATAAAGTCTTTTATTGCCGTAACATCGGCATCCATTACAGTGAATTTCTGCGGCAAATCTTCTATGCCATTCAGGCTGGCTGGGCGCTCTGGCACTGCGCCTAGCGCTTCAACCAGTGCATCTTCAAACTTGGCTGGCAGCGCGGTTTCCAGCACAACCATTGGCGCGGCCTTATCAAAATATTCCAGTGCTACTTTGAGGCCATCCGCTGTATGCGTATCGATCACAACACCATACTTGCTGTTAGCCTCACGTATGGTTTGCATGCGACAGGCATGATTGCTGCTGCCTGACACAAAACCAAACTCACGCACTTTCGGCATCAATTCCTTAATATCAAAAGCGCCGCCTTTATCCACGCTCGCCCACAATTCGCGCACCTTTGCCGCATCTCTTCCGAGCAGATCAAATACAAACCGCTCGAAATTTGAAGCCTTGGAAATGTCCATCGAAGGGCTACTCGTATGGTAGGTATTGGCTGAACCACGCGGGCGGTACACGCCGGTTTTGAAGAACTCATCCAGCACGTCATTCTCATTGGTCGCCACAATCAGTTTATCAACCGGCAAACCCATCATGCGCGCGATATGGCCTGCGCACACATTGCCAAAATTGCCGGAAGGCACGGTAAAACTCACCTTTTGCTGGTTATTTTGGGTGACTGCAAAATAGCCTTTAAAGTAATACACCACCTGCGCAACAATACGACCCCAGTTGATGGAATTCACCGCGCCGATTTTGTATTTAGCTTTAAAAGCGGCATCATTCGAGACTGCTTTCACCATATCCTGGCAGTCATCAAACACGCCGTTTACCGCGATATTGAAGATATTGTCATCCTGCAGGCTGAACATCTGCGCGGTTTGAAAACGGCTCATTTTTTTATGTGGCGACAGCATAAATACGCGCACGCCTTTTTTGCCGCGCATGGCGTATTCCGCCGCGCTGCCGGTGTCGCCAGAGGTCGCACCTAGAATATTGGTTGTTTCCCCCTTTTTCGCCAGCACGTACTCAAACAAATTGCCGAGCAACTGCATGGCCATGTCTTTAAACGCGAGTGTTGGGCCATTGGAAAGCGAAAGCAGGTACAAATTATCTTCCAGCTTAAGTATCGGCGTAATATCTTCTGCGTTTTGTCCTTTACGGGCAAAGCGGTACACATCGGCACGGTAAGTTTTATCGATAATTGCTTTGAGATCAGCAGCAGGAATGTCGTCTATCAGCCTGCTCAGTATGGTAAACGCCAAATCGCGGTAGTTCATACCGCGCATGGCGGTTAAGTCAGCATCAGTGAATTGCGGATAAGTTTCTGGCAGATATAAGCCACCATCGGGTGCGAGGCCGCCTAGTAAAATTTCACTGAAACCAAGTGCGGGCGATTGCCCGCGGGTAGAAATATATTTCATGCAATATTAACTTTATAATTAACGGCCAAGTTTTTGATTAACGGCTAAGCTCTTCCATGCGCAGTTTGGTCACTTTACCCACGATTGCAGGCAGCGCCTCGATCTCGGCAATACCGGCATCCATATTTTTTTCAACGGTCACATGCGTCAAAATCACAATGTCGGCTTCGGTTTCGTTGTCATCCGGCTCTCTTTGCAGCATCGCATCGATCGAAATGTTGCGGTCAGCCAGAATCTTGGTCACGCCCGCCAATACGCCGGGTTTGTCGCTGGCACGCAGCCGTAAATAATAGGCACTGTTGATTTCGCTAATGGGCAAAATCGGTAAATCGGCCACGCTATTGGGCTGAAAAGCCAGGTATGGCACGCGCTGCTCGGCTGTGGCATTACTTAAACGTGCCACATCCATTAAGTCTGCCACCACTGCACTGGCGGTTGGCTCTGCGCCAGCACCAGCGCCGTAATATAACGTTGGCCCAACCGCATCACCCTTCACTACTACGGCATTCATCGCGCCGTTCACGTTTGCAATGAGACGTTTTTCAGAAATCAGCGTTGGATGTACGCGTAACTCAACACCTGCATCGGTACGCTTGGCGATACCAAGCAGTTTCACGCGATAGCCAAGTTCTTCGGCATATTTGATATCCGTTTGCTCTAGCTTGGTGATACCTTCGGTGTATGCCTGCTCAAATTTCATCGGCATGCCAAATGCAATGGCTGACATAATTGTGAGCTTGTGTGCGGCATCTATGCCTTCCACGTCAAAGGTCGGGTCAGCCTCGGCATAGCCCAGGCGTTGCGCTTCGCCCAGCACGTCTTTGAAAGCCAGGCCTTTTTCGCGCATTTCAGTCAGGATAAAATTGGTCGTCCCGTTGATGATGCCCGCTACCCACTCGATTTTATTGGCGCCCAAGCCTTCGCGCAGCGCCTTGATGATAGGAATGCCGCCCGCCACGGCCGCCTCAAACGCTACAATAACGCCTGCCTTTTGTGCAGCTGCGAAAATCTCGTTGCCATGCAAGGCAAGCAGTGCCTTGTTTGCCGTAACTACATGCTTGCCATTGGCGATGGCTTTTAGCACCAGTTCTTTGCTCAAGGTATAGCCGCCAATTAGCTCAACCACCACATCGACCTTTGGATTGCTCACTACCGCAAATGCGTCATTAGTCACATCTACTTTACCACCCGTTACGTTCTTGGCGTGGTCAACATTTCGATCTGCCACTTGCACCACATTAATCGCTACGCCGGTGCGGCGCGTAATTTCATCAGCATTCCGCGTTAAAACAGTGTAAGTGCCGCCACCGACTGTGCCGATCCCCAACAAGCCTACATTAAGTTGCTTCAAACTTTTGCTCCATCTAATTTTGAATCATGCTTTTTTCTGTAATTTTCTAAAAATCTGGCGATGCGTTTCATCGCTTCGGTCAGGTCGTCTACATTGGGCAGAAACACGATACGGAAATGATCCGGCGCCTTCCAGTTAAAGCCCGTGCCTTGTACCAGCAACACTTTTTCTTCCAATAACAAATCCAAAATAAACTGCTGATCATCCTTGATCGGGTAGATTTCAGGATCGAGTTTCGGGAATAAATACATCGCTGCTTTCGGCTTAACGCACGTTACGCCGGGGATCGCAGTCAGCAACTCATAGGCCAGATCACGTTGTTTGCAGAGCCTGCCGGTGGGCGCGACCAAATCCTCGATGCTCTGATAGCCGCCCAGCGCGGTTTGTATCGCCAACTGTCCTGGCACATTGGCGCACAGGCGCATGCTGGCCAGCATATTCAAGCCTTCAATATAGTCTGTGGCGTGGGTTTTTTCGCCAGAAATCACCATCCAGCCCGCTCTATATCCGCAGGTTCGGTAGTTTTTTGATAGGCCGTTAAATGTCACGAACAACACATCATCCGCCAGCGAGGCGATGGAAGTATGCGTGTTACCGTCATACAGCACTTTGTCGTAAATTTCATCGGCAAAAATCACCAGGTTGTGATGACGGGCGATCTCGATAATGCCTTCCAGAATCTCTCGCGGATAAAGCGCGCCGGTCGGATTATTTGGGTTAATCACCACAATGCCGCGTGTGTTGGCGGTGATTTTAGCTTCCATATCTTTTAAATCAGGCAGCCAGCCAGCTTCTTCATCACATAGATAGTGGCGCGCAGTGCCGCCTGCAAGCGTGACTGCGGCTGTCCATAAGGGGTAGTCCGGCATCGGCACCAGTATCTGGTCGCCATTGTTCACCAGCGCCTGCATCGCCATCACAATCAGTTCGGAAACACCGTTGCCAATGATAATGTCATCCACGGTTACGCCAGCAATATGCTTGCTTTGCGTATAATGCATGATAGCTTTACGTGGCGCGAACAGGCCTTTGCTGTCCGTATAGCCAGAAGCTTGATCCATATTGCGAATCACATCCTGCAATATCTCTTCCGGCGCTTCGAAACCGAATGCTGCCGGGTTGCCGATATTCAATTTGATGATGCGCTGGCCTTCTTCTTCCATCTGGCGGGCGCGCTGCAATACCGGGCCACGAATATCGTAGCAGACGTTGGCAAGCTTGTTTGATTTGGCCAGTTTTTCCAGCTTATTAGGTGACGACATAAAGCAGAGGTTTCGCGTGAAAAGCACAATTTATAAAGGCATTAGTGTACATTAGAATAAGGCTTTCGTTCAATGAAAGTCATGTCCAAAACACAGGATAGGATAATGCGATGAAGCTACATTTAACCACTGCGGAAAATAATTATTTGATTACGGGCTATGGCGGCAATTATGTGGAAATTAATCAACAACGCTATGCACAGAATTTAATCGTGATGCCGCAAACACTCATTCTGAATTGGCAAGCAAGTATATTTGCAGATTTAAGTGAAGCACATTTTGCGCAAGTTGGCGATTTAAAACCGGAGGTTGTATTGCTGGGCACAGGTGAGAAACATCAGTTTTTACACCCAAAAGTATATCAAAGCCTTACTGCTCAAGGCATTCCGCTGGAATGCATGACCACAGCCGCCGCATGCAGAACCTATAATTTTTTGATGAGCGAAGGCCGCAATGTAGCAGCAGCGCTTATCTTGCAGGGCTAAGCGTCAGTTGTAAGCCATTATCCGTCACCACCATATCTTTTGGGCTATAGGTAGTGCCGCCAAATTTCAAATCTTCCGGTTTCACGGTGTAAAGCGTGAGGCCATTCAACATTTCGCCGCCCACGGTTTTAGCCAGCGCGTTAAACAGATCGTTAAATTTGCCATTTGCGCCATCAAAGTTAATATTTTCAATTTTGGGTTCATCCAGCACCACGGCACTGGTAGCGGGATCAAAGCGCAGTTTGCCGGAAATACCCAGCTTCCCAGTCAAATATTTATCAGACAATTCGCTGGAAAGCTTGGTGTCCATGGTGGTAATCATGCGGCCAGTGGCTTTGTCAAATGTGACTACCGAATTAGACAAGTTCACATCAAACACTTTAAGCAGGGAAACGGGTAGCGCTAATTTCTCATTGAGTTTTTGGGCAATCTGGTCACCGGTGACATTGACCGTGCGATCGCCCATCATCGTGGCACAGCCAGAAAGTGTTAATAGAATCAACAGGATAAATAGTTTGAGTTTCATTTTTACAAACCCTTCCCTAACGAACACTTAAACCTTCACACACCGTCATTCTGAGCCTAAGATTTATTTAGGCGAAGAATCCATGCTTTGGATGTTAAAACTGGATTCTTCGCTACGCTCAGAATGGCAACCTTGAAAGCTTAACGCGCCTTACAGGTTTTTGGTTGATAGCGTCAGCGTGGCATTGGTGCCGCCAAAGCCAAAACTGTTAGATAATGCAGTTTGAATCTTCACGTTATCAATACGCTTGGTGGCAATCGGCAGGCCCTCTGCAGCCGGGTCAAGATTCTCAATATTGGCAGAAGCCGCGATGAAATTATTTTCCATCATAATCAGGGTATAAATCGCCTCATTCACCCCTGCTGCACCTAGCGCATGACCGGAAAGGGATTTGGTAGAGGCGATTGCAGGTAATTTGCCGTAGGCGTCCCCCGCAAACACGTTGCGAATCGCTTCAAGCTCTTTGGTGTCACCCACCGGCGTCGACGTCCCGTGCGTGTTGATGTAATCCACATGGTCAACGCCTTCCAGCGCCAACTTCATGCAGCGCTCTGCGCCCTCACCGCTTGGCGCGACCATATCGTAGCCATCAGAGGTTGCGCCGTAACCCACCACTTCGGCATAGATTTTCGCGCCGCGTTTTTTTGCGTGTTCGTATTCTTCCAGCACAACAATGCCGCCGCCGCCGGAAATCACAAACCCGTCGCGGTCTGCATCGTAAGTGCGACTGGCTCTTTCCGGTGTATCGTTATACTTGCTGCTTAATGCACCCATAGCATCAAACAATAGAGACATGGTCCAGTGCTCTTCCTCACCCCCACCCGCAAAAATAATGTCCTGTTTTCCCATCTGGATTTGCTCAACGCCATTGCCAATGCAGTGTGCGCTGGTAGAGCAGGCAGAACTGATGGAATAATTAACGCCTTTAATCTCCGCTCCAGTCGCTAAACAAGCCACAATGCCGTTAGACATGGTTTTGGTAACCATATATGGCCCCACGCGTTTAGCGCCCTTTTCACGGAACGTATCAGTCGCTTCCAGCATGCTCTCCGTCGAGGTGCCACCCGCGCCAACAATCATGCCGGTACGAATATTAGAAACCAGTTCTTTTGGCAGATTCGCATCAGCTATCGCCTCTTGCAGCGCAATCCAGCTATAGGCGTGACCTTTTGCCATAAAGCGCATCAGCTTGCGATCAATCAGTCCTTCTAAATCCAACTTGATGTTACCTGCCACATGTGAGCGAAATCCGCGATCGGCATATTCCTGCTGAAAGGTAATGCCAGAGCGGCCTTCATAGAGGCTATCCTTCACCTCTGCCTTGTTATTGCCTAGGCTGGATACAATGCCCAGGCCAGTGACTACGACACGACGCATTTCGTGCTCCCTAAAATTAACGCTTTATTCTATTCAACAATTATTAAGAATTTTGTATTAAAAATTGTCTGTCCTGGTAAACAAGCCTACCCGCAAATCATTGGCGACATAGATCTCGCGACCATCCAGCGTCATCGTGGCATCGGCAATCCCCATCACCAGTTTGCGCATAATAACGCGTTTTAAATCAATCGTGTAAGTGGCCATTTTTGCTGTTGGCAACACTTGGCCACTAAACTTAACCTCGCCCGCGCCCAGCGCGCGCCCACGCCCCGGACCACCCATCCAGCCCAGATAAAACCCCACCAATTGCCACATGGCATCCAAGCCCAAACAGCCTGGCATCACCGGGTCACCAGTAAAGTGGCACTCAAAAAACCATAAGTCCGGCTTGATATCCAGCTCAGCAACAATCTGGCCTTGTCCATATTTGCCGCCGTCTTCAGTAATTTTCACGATGCGGTCAAACATCAGCATCGGCGGCAATGGCAGTTGTGCATTACCTTCACCGAACATCTCCCCCCTACCGCACGCCAGCAACTCTTCTCTTGTGTAACTATTTTGTTTTTTCATTAGATTTATACTTTTCTAGTTTGGGATTTATGCTATTTTCGCTGGAAATTGAATTTAGCGAAAGTACTATCTTATAAAAACTAAAACATTAAAAGTATACAGGGCTGTATACAGCATCAATATTTTGGTTTATATTAATGTCTACAGAGTTGCAAAAATAAATAAAAATAGCCCCATACACAATAAAAAAACATTTACACTAATTTTTCTCTTTCATTCTGCTGCAAATTTTAACAATATATTCACAGGAACAATTCAATGAGCGACCATCAGCTGGCCGACTGGCGTCAACATGCGTTAACGCTGGAAACCGAAGTCAACAAAGTCGTGGTTGGTCAGGCTAACCCCGTACGCTTAATCACAACGGCCATTTTTGCACGCGGCCATGTTTTGCTGGAAGGTGATGTGGGCGTGGGCAAGACCACGTTGTTACGCGCCTTTACGCGCGCCATTGGCGGCGGTTATCAGCGTATCGAGGGCACGATTGACCTCATGCCGAACGACCTGGTGTATCACACCTACTTGGGCGAGGATGGAAAACCGCATGTCAGCCCCGGTCCATTGCTGATGTCTGGCGAAAATCTCTCGGTATTTTTCTTTAACGAAATCAACCGAGCCCGCCCGCAGGTACACTCGCTGATGTTGCGTGTAATGGCGGAGCGCACGCTGACTGCGTTTAACAAGGAGCACTACTTTCCGCACATGCTGGTGTTTGCAGACCGCAATCAGGTGGAAAAGGAAGAAACCTTTGATATTCCATCTGCCGCGCGTGACCGTTTTATGATGGAAATCCCCATCGTTGTGCCGACAGACCCGGATATTATGGAGTCTTTAGTATTTAATACTCGTTTCCATGATGTCGATGCTTTGGTCGAAACCATTGCAAAAGACGTGCTGCAGTTTGATCAGTTAAATACTTTTGCCGCCAAACTGCAGGACAGCATTTCCGCCAGCCCAACATTACGCAAATACACGCTCGACTTGTGGCGCGCGACCAGATCGCCCACGGATTACGGCATCAAGGTTTCTGGTGTGGATATGAAGCGTTTGGTGCTTTCCGGTGCCAGCCCGCGCGGCATGGCGATGTTGTTGCGGGCTGCGCGTGTCAACGCGTGGCTGAATGACCGCGATGCGGTACTGCCCGACGACATCCACGCGGTATTTCATGAAACCATTGCGCACCGGGTCGTGTTTAGCCCGGTCTATGAAATGCGCCGTACTGAAATCGCGCGGGAAATGTTAAGTGGCATTGTGAATGCGATTGCCGCACCTTAAGTCATTACCGGCTCATGCAAGATTACATTAAAGAATTCAGCTACCACATCGCATGGCGTTCGCGCGCGCGGCGCCCCGGCAGCCATAAAAGCAACCAGCGCGGCATGGGTATGGAGTTTCGCGGCCACACCACGCTGCTTGCTTACCCGGATCCGCGCCGCATCGACATACGCCAGACCATACGCGATCCGCTGGAACAAATCTATGTGCGTATTTTTAACCAAAAAAGCGTCGTGCCAGTGTTCGTGTTGTGCGATCTGTCAGGCTCGATGCAGTATGGCAGCCAACAGCGAAAACTCTCGGTAGCGGCAGACATTACCCAATCTGTCGCGCAATCAGCCGTTCACCATAGTGATCCGGTCGGGTTTATCGGCTTTGACGATGAAATTCGCGAAGACTGGATATGCACGCTATCCGCCAGACCGCACGCCGCAATTGAAATGGCAGAAAACCTTAGAAATTATGAGCCGCCTGCTGTGGGTAGCGCCGCTCTTATGGAAACCGTACGCCTGTTACCGCGTGAACGTTCGCTGATATTTCTGGTATCTGACTTCCATATGCCGATGCACGACCTGGAGGAAGCGCTGATCCTGATGCTGCGCCACCACATTATTCCTGTCGTGCTGTGGGATAGCGCTGAATATTCTGATTTGCCTGAGTTTGGCATTGCCAGCTTGACGGACCCGGAAACCGGCGCCAAGCGCACCTTGCTGCTGCGCAAGGAATACCGTGAACGCATTCTGCAAAGCTTTGCTGACAGACGCAAGAAAATCGAGGATCTGTTTCTGCAATTCGACATGCAACCGTTCTTTGTAGAAAACAGCTTCGATGCTGACGATTTAACCGACTATTTTCACCAGTATGTGGCCGCCTAGCGAATGAGTACCGATATGCACCCAAGCTTGATTAAACTGTTGTTCATTTTTATGACCGCCCTGCTTGGCATGCCAGCTGCCTTTGCGGATGTCGCGTTGCCCTCTGTCGATGAAAAATATGTTTCTGTTCAAGAAATTAACCCAACCCGTGATGCCGGCTACGTCGTAGGCGACGTGCTGGACAGAACCATTACCCTTAACATCAAAAAACCTTATGAGCTGGTGAAAGAGTCCTTGCCGATTGTAGGCTATGAACATCGCTGGAAAGGGCAGATTTCCGGCATCGAACTGGTAAACATAACGACCGAGGAACACAAGCACAGCGATAGCGTCACCCATGTGTTACATTTAAGCTATCAGGTTTTTACCACCAGCCGTACTGCAAAGCCTGCGGCACTGCGTGGCGAAATCATCAAGCTTCGCGATACCGGCAATCGGGAAGTAGTGCAGTACCGCATCCCTTCCTTCAATTTCCGTGTCTCGCCACTTTCTGTATATGGCCAAGTGGTACTCAAAGATGAACTGAGCCCATTCCATCCTCCCTTGCTGCTGGATTCGAGTAAAGAAAAACGTTATGTCCAGATTCTAGCCGGCCTGCTTGGCTTATCGCTGCTCGGACTGCTTTACATTCTGGGAATGCATGCGTGGCTGCCCAGAATGGGTGCGCCCTTTGCCAAAGCCTACCGCGACATCCGCAAAATGCCTGATGACACAGCAGGGATACAACAAGCTGTCGCGCGTGTACATCAATCGCTCAACAAAACGGCTGGAAGCAGCGTATTCAGCAACAATATCGAGCATTTTCTGCAAACAAAACCGGCTTTTATTCCCATGAAAGACGACCTGAAACAGTTCTTTGACTTGTCCCGCAGAGTGTTTTTTGAACCACAAATTTCGATCGATACTAACGAGAAACCTAAAGCCTGGTTATTAACATTTTGCCGCCACCTGCGTGATTGTGAACGCGGGCTAAATCCGTATGCAGGTGCATGATGGGATTTAACCACCCTTATGTGCTATGGTTGCTGCCGCTTGCCCTGTTGCCTATTCTGCTGGAGCGCTCGCATAGCCGCAGCTATTCATGGCTAAGCATGCTGCCTAAAGATCCCTTATCCAATCTGGTCGGTTTTCTGCTTAAGGTACTGGCCACTATCAGCCTCTTCTGCATTATTATGGGCTTATCAGGGCCGCACAGCCTGGAACAGCAAGTCGAACGTATTGGTGTAGGTGCGCAAATTGCGATTGTGCTGGACCGAAGCGCCAGTATGGACGATGCGTTCTCGGGAGGCGGCGTTAATGGGCAAGTCGGCGAAACCAAATCAGTCGCGGCCAGCCGCCTGATGACCGAATTTGTCAATGCGCGCCAGAACGATATGATTGGCGTCATTACCTTCAGCAATTCGGCCATGTACGTACTGCCGCTGACGGAAAGCAGAGAGGCCGTTTTAGCGGCTATCCGCGCCACCGCCGGCAATTCGCTTTTTCAAACCAATATCGGCGGCGGCTTGACCAGCGCGGTGAGCCTGTTTGAAAACGTACCGGATTCCGGCTCGCGCGCCATTATCCTGCTTTCTGACGGTGCCGGGCGCATGGGTGCGGAGGCCCAGCAAAAGCTGCGCGATTGGCTGCAACGATACAACATTAGCCTTTACTGGATCGTATTAAGGCAGCCAGGCGGAATCAGTATTTTTGGTGAAAAATACGTGCAGCAGGATGACGGACCGCTCCCGGTAGAAATCGAACTGTACGAATATTTTAAAACCTTGCGCACGCCTTTTAATGCGTATGAAGCGGAAGACCCGACCTCATTGGCGACTGCCATTGCGGACATCAACCAAAAAGAAAAAAAACCTATTAAATACATGGAAAGAATACCCGGCAAAGACTTCACGCAACTGTGCTATTTCATCGCCGCCTTGATGATTGCACTGCTGCTGGGCGTAAAATATCTGGAGGTTAGAACATGGCGTTCGGCTTGAGGTTTATCAGCGTAAAAAAACTCACTATCGTATTGATTGTGCTTGCCATGGCTGCGGCCTCTGGCATTGCCTACGAGCTCAATCGCATTCGCCAGATAAACGCCTTTAACACTGCTGTAAGTACGGGCAAGAATCCGCAAACCGATAAACAAAGCTTTGAGGCAAGATACTCAACCGCATATTGGCTTGCTAAAAATGAGCGCTTTAAAGAAGCCACACTGCTATTTTCGCAATTAGGACAAAAAGGCACGAATAGCCAGCGCGCGGCCGTTCACCACAATATCGGCAACATGTTCTTTCTAAAAAGCCTGCAAGTCAGCGGCGGTAACGACTCAAAAATACGCGATGAAGTTGAATATCTGCTCACTCAGGCACATGGATCTTACAAGCAATCGCTGAAGCTTGATAATAGCAACTGGGGAACACGCAGAAACCTGGACCGGGTGATTTCATTGCTGCCTGAAACGCCCACGCCAGGCGTCGGCGAATCAGATTCGCCAGGACTGATTATGGGCAATATCCCGGTTGGACTGCCATAAATGAGAAAGTTTTTAAGCTACCTGAAAAGCCAGCGCGACACGGCGCTTTTAGCAAGTGCCTTGCTTTTGCTGATGATTGCGCTTTTTCATCCGACGGTGCCGATTAAGCATAATATTTATACCTACCTGCTGGTCGCGGATATTTCGCAAAGCATGAATGTGGTCGATATGAAAATAGATGGCAAGTCGGCCAGCCGCATCGCGCATACTCAAAAAATCATGCACGAAACGCTTTCCTCGTTGCCGTGCGGCACCAAGATCAGCATCGGCTTATTCGCTGGTGTCAGTGTCGCAGCGCTGTATCACCCCATCGAGGTCTGTGCCAACTTTGCGGCCTTGCAAGGCACCATTGACCACCTGGACTGGCGAACGGCGTGGTCTGGCAACAGCCGCATCCGCGAGAGCCTGTATAACACCGCCAGAACAATCCGCAGCTTCCCAGAGCCTGCACAGGTGGTGTTTTTTACCGACGGCGAGGAAGCGCCAAAATTGCATGTCTTTAACACCAGAGATCTCAAAGATTTTCAAGGCGGAGATGGCTGGATTTTTGTCGGCATAGGTTCCGAAAAGGGCGCGGCTATTCCAAAATTAAGTGATAAAAACCAGCTCATCGGCTATTGGTCGAATGAGAGCTTTGCTTTACAGCCGGGGGTCGCACAAATCTCGGAATCGAATATCGGGATAAGAGATGACAACGTTGCAGGAGGCGAAAGTGACCGCTATATCTCCAAACTTAACGAAGAATATTTAAAATCTGTCGCCAAAGAAATTGGCGGCAATTATGTTAACGGTGAGAGCGTTCATACGATACTGGATGCGATGAAAAACCAGAAACCGGCGCGCCGCGATGTCGCCCCATTCGACCTGCACTGGATACTCGCTTCTTTAGCAGGCCTGTTATTGCTTTCTGCCTATATCAGCAGACATCCAATCCGCGACATCCGTGAATCACTGAATTTATACAAAAACACGCTGAAGCGGCGTTATACCAAGAACGAAACTGTCATCGCGCATGACAACCATTTGAATTAGCACGCCCAGTTGGTGATATTGAGAAGCTTGGCTGCCAATCTAAACCGTTAACAATGCATTTGGCTTGCCCCAGCGCAACCAGACTCGTAGCCGCCTTAATTCATTTTCGTTTTCTGTACTGGTGAATAGAATAACGGGCGGCAATGCGAGCCAGAAGCCATTCCGCTTAAAATTCAAAACAGTGACTCTGGCGTGAATAAAGGTATTGTTTGCAAGCGCGGGCTCAAATTGCTGTCCCCGCTTATTGATAAGCCTGAGCTGGCCTTTGGCATTTACTTCCAGTGCCTGCCAGGATGCCGGCAGCAGCAATAAGGCATCACGTAAAATATAATATCCACTCGATAACATAATCAGCAAAATTGTGCCAAACTGCAGAGGCGCAGGGATCGGCAGTACAATTAAAATGAGGCAGCAAACCATTGAAATGAAAACCAGCAGCCCCAACATCATCCTGGAAGGTTTAAGCTTGATATGGATAGGCTGTTGTAATATGGGTTTCATGTTGGGTTGTAATTAAATAAGGCAGATATTGGCATGACAGCAGCAGAATGGCAAACAGGTTTAGCAATGCAAGGAGCGGTGATAGAAAATGGCGCAGTGATGCATTTCGGCAATCCAGACGCGGAACTCATAGCCACCGCAAAGGCTAATGTGCTGTGTGACCTGACACACCTCGGCTTGCTGGAAATCAATGGCCCTGACGCTGTTACTTTCCTGCAGGGCCAGGTCACCAATGACGTGAAATTGCTGGCGGGCAATAACGCGCATTACACCGCTTACTGCACCCCGAAGGGCCGCATGCTGGCGCTCTTTCTGGCCTTTGCGCACCATGATCATCTGCATCTGCAGCTCAACCGTGAGTTGCTGGAACCCATCATGAAGCGCCTGAAAATGTACGTGATGCGTAGCAAAGTGGATATTAAGGATGCTTCTGAAGACATTATCAAGTTTGGATTAAATGGCCTAGAGGCCGCGTCAATGCTAGTGCCTGTATTTACTAAAATCCCCACTCAAGATTATGAATTAGTGAGTCTGGAGAATGGCGCGATTCTTAAATTGCCAACAACAGGAAACAACTCACGTTTTGAAATTCTTACTGACTCTGTCAACGCACCAGCTATCTGGAACGCACTCAAAGTGGATTGCCAGCCAGTCGGAAAGCCTTGCTGGGATTGGCTGGAGATACAGGCCGGCATTCCGGACATCACACCTGCAACACAGGAACAATTTGTGCCGCAAATGCTGAATCTGGATTTGCTCAACGCAATCAGCTTTAAAAAAGGCTGCTATACCGGGCAGGAAATTGTGGCGCGCACTCATTATTTAGGCAGCGTTAAACGGCGCACTTATCTTGCCAGTATTGAATCAGCTCACGCACCCTTGGCTGGAGACAAAGTGATGGATGGTGCAAAAAATGAAGTCGGCCAGATTGTCAGAGTAGCCGTCAATCCTTCCGGCAGTTTCGATGCGCTTATCGAAATGCGTATCGACGCTAAAGAAGCAGGCAACATTTATTGGAACGACTCGGTTGTCACCTCTAAGAGTCTACCTTACGCTTTGGAATCTTAGACCAGACTACTGGTTTTTATCGGAACCTTGCTTGGATGTTTCTGGCAGTTGATTGGCTGGTTGTGTCGGCAATGGCTGATCGATCACCTGATAGAACACTTCATCCTGCTTGATCATGCCAAGCTCGCTGCGTGCGCGTTCCTCAATTGCCGCGGTGCCCTGTTTTAAGTCGCGCACCTCGGCATTCAAGGTTTCATTGCGCTGCTTTAACGCGGCATTTTTGTCTTTTTGCTCGGTTATTTGCTGGTTGACATTCCACACCCGCAACCAGCTGCCCTTGCCTAGCCACAACGGATACTGCAGCAAGGCAATTAGGACCACAAAAATGAGTGTTAAAGCTTTCAAAACAATGCGTTATGCTCAAGCTGACATGAATTATATTTTATTTCAATTGTATCCGAGCCGAGACTAGGCACATTGTCGAAGACAGTACGCTTAGTACGGCGAGGCAATGTAACAACATATCGGCTTGAATACATTTGAAATTATTTGAATAACTGGTAGAACGCGCCCTTACCTGCATAGCTGGTCGCATCGCCCAATTCTTCTTCAATACGCAGTAATTGATTATATTTAGCCACGCGCTCAGAACGGCACAGTGAGCCCGTTTTGATTTGCAGTGCATTGGTCGCCACAGAAATATCCGCAATGGTCGTATCTTCTGTTTCGCCAGAGCGATGTGACACAACAGCGGTATAGCCGGCACGCTTAGCCATTTCGATGGTTTGGAAAGTTTCGGTCAAGGTGCCGATCTGATTCACTTTGATCAACACCGAGTTGGCCACACCGCGCTGAATGCCTTCACGCAGGATTTTAGAGTTGGTCACGAACAGGTCGTCACCCACGAGCTGGGTGGTTTTGCCCAGGCGTTTGGTGAGAATATCCCAGCCGTCCCAGTCAAATTCGCTCATGCCGTCTTCAATCGTGATAATCGGATACTTGTCACACCATGTCGCTAAATAGTCGGTGAATTGCGCAGAAGTCAGTGCCAAACCTTCAGATTCAAGATGATATCTGCCATCCTTATAGAACTCGGTACTGGCACAATCCAGACCCAGATAAACATCTCTACCCGGCTCGTAACCGGCTGCTGAAATCGCTTCCAGAATCAATTGGATAGCGGCTTCGTTGGATGGCAGATTAGGTGCAAAGCCGCCTTCATCACCTACCGTGGTTGCCAGTCCTTTTTTATGCAGCGTTTTCTTGAGCTGATGAAACACTTCCGCACCGCAGCGCAAAGCCTCACGGAAGGTTGGCAAGCCGGCCGGAATAATCATGAACTCCTGCATATCGACGCTGTTATCGGCATGCGCACCACCATTGATGATATTCATCATCGGCGTTGGCAACTGCATGGCGCCTGAGCCGCCCAAATAGCGGTACAGCGGCAAACCGCTCTCTTCAGCCGCGGCACGTGCGCAAGCCATCGAAACCGCCAAGATCGCATTGGCACCCAGACGGTCTTTGTTTTCAGTACCATCCAGCTCAATCAGGGTTTTGTCGATAAAGCTTTGTTCTTCTGCATCCAGCCCAATAATCGCCTCTGTAATTTCCGTATTTACATTTTCTACCGCCTGTAGCACGCCTTTACCCAGGTAGCGGTCTTTGTCGCCATCACGCAGCTCCATCGCCTCTTTAGCACCTGTAGATGCCCCCGACGGCACTGCCGCACGGCCGATTACGCCGCTTTCCAGCAATACGTCAGCCTCAACAGTTGGGTTACCGCGTGAATCCATAATTTCGCGGGCGATGATATCTACGATGGCGCTCATGACTTTCTCCTAAAATTTACAAATTAACTTCACTTAATAACTACTACTTACCGTCTTCTTATAATGTTGATTCAATAAAACCGGCTTTTTTCACTAATTTATCCAAGTCTACCAATACATGCAGCAAATCTTCCATCTTATGCAGCGGCCACGCATTCGGGCCATCAGACAATGCCTTTGCTGGATCAGGGTGCGTTTCCATGAACACGCCTGATATACCACTGGCTACGGCAGCTCGTGCTAACACCGGCACAAACTCACGCTGCCCGCCGCTTTTATCACCCTGGCCGCCTGGCTGCTGCACCGAGTGCGTGGCATCGAATACCACCGGGCAATTGGTCTCGCGCATAATCGCCAGGCCGCGCATATCTGAAACCAGTGTGTTGTAGCCAAAAGAAGCGCCGCGCTCGCACACCATGATGGTATCCGCGCCGCCATTGGCTTCTTTGGCCTTATTCACCACTTGCAACATATCATGCGGCGCTAAAAACTGGCCCTTTTTAATGTTCACCGGCTTGCCGCAGGTTGCCACCGCTACGATAAAATCGGTTTGACGGCATAAAAAAGCGGGAGTCTGCAGCACATCCACCACGGCCGCCACATGCGGCACCTGCTCTTCGGTATGCACATCGGTCAATACCGGCACGCCGATTTGACGTTTCACTTCATCCAGAATTTTCAGCCCCTCTTCCATGCCAAAACCGCGAAAGGTCTTGGTGGAACTGCGATTGGCTTTATCGTAAGACGATTTGTAGATAAACGGAATGCCGACTCTGGCCGCAATTTCTTTTAATTGCCCGGCTGTCTCAATCGCGAACTCGCGCGACTCAATCACGCACGGGCCTGCGATTAAAAATAGCGGTTTGTCCAAGCCAACTTCAAAGCCGCATAATTTCATTTATTTTGCCTTTCTATTTTTTATAGCGGCCTCAACATAGGCTTTAAATAGCGGGTGCCCAGTACGCGGATTCGAAGTAAACTCCGGGTGGAACTGACAGGCCACAAACCAGGGATGCGTGCTTTGCGGCAACTCAATCATTTCGCATAAGTCTTCAGTCGGGGTGCGTGCAGAAACCACCAAGCCAGCTTGCTTGAGCTGCTCAACATAATGATTATTCACCTCATAGCGGTGACGATGCCGTTCATTCACCTGTGTACCATAAATGCCGGCTGCCAGCGTATTCGGTTCTATCGGACAGCTTTGCGCACCCAGACGCATGGTGCCGCCAAGATCCGAGTTTTCATTCCGCACTTCCAGTTTACCTGTTGCGTCTTTCCATTCAGTGATCAGGCCAATCAGCTTGTGCGGCGCCTCTGCATCAAACTCGGTACTGTTGGCGTCTTTTAACCACGCCACATTGCGCGCGAATTCAATGACCGCAAGTTGCATGCCCAGACAAATGCCCAGGTATGGGATTTTATTCTCACGTGCAAATTTGATTGCCGCAATTTTGCCTTCCGTACCGCGTTTGCCGAAACCGCCCGGGATCAAAACCGCATCCATGGCTTTTAACGCATCCGTACCATTTTTTTCGATTTCCTCACTATCAATATAGTGAATTTTCACCTTGGATTCGGTATGAATGCCCGCATGGATCAAGGCTTCCGTGAGCGATTTATAGGAATCTGCCAAATCGACATACTTGCCCACAAAGGCAATATCCACATGGTGTTTGGGGTGGGCCAAGCGTTCAGTAATGTGTTTCCAGCTGGACAAATCAGCGGCTCTGGCCAAAATATCCAGTTTGTGACAGACGATCTCATCCATCATCTGATCATGCAGCAATCCGGGGATTTTGTATATCGAGTCGCTATCAATCGCGCTAATCACGGCCTCGTATGGCACATTGGTAAACAGCGCAATTTTGCGTTTTTCGTCTTCCGGAATCTCACGCTCCGCGCGGCACAACAGAATATCCGGCTGAATGCCGATTTCGCGCAGTTCTTTGACTGAATGCTGCGTCGGCTTGGTTTTAAGTTCACCGGCAGTCGGAATCCATGGCAACAAGGTCAAATGCACATAGCAGGTATTGGTCTTGCCCTCTTCAAAGCCCATTTGGCGGATGGCTTCCAGAAATGGCAGCGACTCGATATCGCCCACGGTGCCGCCCACTTCCACAATCGCGACATCCGCGCCCTCTGCGCCGCGTTTGATGTGCGCTTTGATTTCATCGGTGATGTGCGGAATCACCTGTACGGTTTTACCTAAATATTCACCGCGGCGCTCTTTCTTAATCACACTCTCGTAAATCTGGCCAGTCGTAAAGTTGTTGCGCTTAGCCATGCGCTGCGAGATAAACCGCTCGTAATGGCCCAGGTCGAGGTCGGTTTCTGCGCCATCATCGGTTACAAACACTTCACCATGCTGAAATGGCGACATGGTGCCGGGGTCAACGTTGATATAGGGGTCGAGCTTGAGCATGGTCACTTTGATGCCACGCGATTCGAGGATAGCGCCCAATGAGGCGGCAGCGATACCTTTACCAAGTGAGGAAACTACACCGCCGGTTACGAATACATATTTGGTCATGGAAAAGGCACTTCATTATTCATTGCAGACGGGAGTCTATTTTACTGTAAACGCACCACCGCCACAATCAAAGGTATCGAGATTTAGGCAATTTTTTAATGCCCTTCGCGCAAACAAAATCTTCAGCATTGCTTAGCCAAAGCAAGTGCCTGTTACCCTTTCCATTTGCCGTATCCTTTGAACTGCTGAAACACTTCGCGCATTTCAGCTTCGGACAATATATGCGGGTTACCAATTTGCAAGGCGCGCCAGTATTGCTCGCACAGGTTTTCCACTTCAATGGTCACTGCCAGCGCATCCTCTAAATCGCAACCCAATGCAATCATGCCATGATTCGCTAATAAACAGGCTTTGCGCTCATGCAGAGCCGTAAGCGCGTTATCAGATAAAGCCTGCGAACCAAATAATGCATATGGTGCACAGCGGATGGTATCGCCTCCTGTCACCGCAATCATGTAATGAAATGGCGGGATGTCTTTCCGCAAACAGGCCAAGGTGGTAGCAAACATGCTATGGGTGTGAATTACCGCATTGAGTTCTGGGCGATTTACCAAAATGTCGCGGTGAAAGCGCCATTCGCTCGAAGGCTTTTTTGCTTGTTCGTAACTACCATCAAACTGCATGTGTACCATGCCGGCAGCAGTCATCTGCTCTACGCTCATGCCCGATGGCGTCACTAAAAACCCATCACTATAACGCACGCTCGCATTGCCTGACGTGCCTTTATTCAAACCCAGCTCCGCCAATTTTCTGACGGTATGTAACAAGCCTTCATGCAATGCTGCTTCAGAGGAGTTTTGCATGCGTTCTCAATCCATCCATATCAATAAGCCATTTTCTGTCCATGCGAAATCGCCCATTTTATGCTGGCAATAAACTTGGGTGAACTCGCAGGCAAATCGCCATAATTTCTTAACAGGCCCCAACTGCCCCATTTTGACCAGCTGGACATGCTATGAAAACTACAGATTAAATCACCGCCAAGTTGTTCCCAGGCCGCTAAATTTTTCGCATAGACTTCACCCATTCTTGCATCTGCGTTCGCCTGAAGAAACAGCTTGGTCAGCTTTTCATTATTTTCGGCACCGGCAATACCCACCAAATGCTGGCCAGCCTCATAAGCAACCAGTTTAAGTCCGTATTGATCTGCTACTTTTTTATTCTGCCCGATCCATTTTTCGGACTCAGGCAAACTGACTTTATGAATGTGATCGAATAGCTTGTCAAGACTCCATGATGCAACCTCTTTTTCGGTAATACCATCTTCGGCTGTGGGTGGCACACTGAGCGCAACGTAAGGCGCAATCGCGAGCACATCTGCGTTGCTTGCAGCATCCTGAAAACTTAGAATCTGGTCTGATACATAAGCACTGGCAGCTTGAGACGCCAAAACTCTTATGAGTCGCTCATGCCCGCCATAGACTTCAGTCCAGATTTTGAATATCTGCACTGAACGATAAGCATTGAATTTCCAGGCCGCTTCCCAAGGCTTATCGGCAAACTTCAGGCGTTGGCCCGCTTTCCCTGCATAATCATTTTGGTCAAATGCGCCGTTCCAGACTTCATTCGAATATTCTACCCAGGCATGCAATTCGGGTTTCATATTTTGCTTCACATACAGCGCAAACTGTTTGACGTAGTCGTCATCTGCCTGATGCGGCATGCAAAACCAGGCATCCGTATTCAGGCGGTTGGCCAAATCCACCAACAATTCCAGTGGAACGCCCTTCGATGCATAGCTGGCATCGGTCACTTTAGGTCGATCCGACCATTTGATCTGATCTGAATTGTTAGTTGCCATAAAGTCCATAAACCTTAAACAGGCAATGCCAGACCAGCGCTTCAGGAAATCCGGATGCCAAGGATTGCTTTGGTAAGTTGGCTCAAATCCCGGCAGGATTACCCGAATGTTGCGAAGATAGTTTTGCGGGTTGGTTTTATGAATCTCTAAGAATAGCGGGCCTTTTGCAGCATCAACCCTGAGCACTATCCTGCCGGATTTGTTCTCCAGGCTCGCTTTGTGTGCTATGACAGTACCATTTGAAAAAGTTAGCGCGCCTTCACCATCGTAAAGAATGACATAATCTCCGCTTGGATATTGCTTGCCTTCGAGCGAGCAAATAATCCTGGTCGCATAGCAGTTCTTTGCCAAATGCTTAACCCAGCCATACTCATCAAGCGCCAATGCCGGGCCTGTGCCCCAGTCGCCCCCCTTGATTTGGCTAATCCAGTCTCGTGACATGTAAAAAAAATCAACAAAAGGCTGCTCGGTGCTCCAGTCGGCAATACCCGCCAAATTGATGCCGAGGCGCGCGTTGGCGACAACCTCCTGACCGCCCGGATTCTGTGCTTCCGACTTTTTAGCAAACGCGTTTTTAGCACCTAGATATAGCGTTGCAAGCGCGGCCGATGCGGAAACTGCTAAAAAATGCCTGCGTCCGATATTCAACTTGTTTTTCATTGGCTGCCCATTTATGAGGCTGCTAAATCAACTGCAGCAACTGTTGCGGCGCATATACGCCCCGCTCGGTTATGATGCCGGTTACCAGCCTGGCAGGCGTGACATCAAACGCCGGGTTGGCAGCCTGGGATTCTGCCGGAATCACACGTACCTGCTGCAGCGTATCAGCGCCAGCTAGCCCCTGCATATATGCCACCTCATCACTATGACGTTCTTCAATCTCGATTTCGCTGACACTTGTAATACCCCAGTCTATGGTCGGGCTTGGCACGGCGACGTAAAAAGGAATGTGATTATCAAACGCAGCCAATGCTTTTAAATAGGTGCCGATTTTGTTGCAGACATCCCCATTCCGCGTCACGCGGTCTGCTCCCAGCAGCACCATATCCACACAGCCCTGCTGCATCAGATGCCCGCCTGCATTATCGGTAATCACCGTGTGCGGCACGCCGTGCTGCGCCAGCTCCCATGCAGTCAGGCTGGCACCCTGGTTGCGTGGTCGCGTTTCTCCCACCCATACATGCACGTCCAGCCCTGCGTCATGCGACGCATACACGGGCGCAAGCGCGGTGCCGTAATCCACTGTGGCCAGCCAGCCCGCATTGCAGTGCGTCAAAATATTGAATGTTTTATTTTGATAAGCCTGATGAATAAGTTTCAAACCATGCTGGCCGATGGATTTGTTCTGTGTGACATCTTCCTCGGCAATTCTTGCCGCTTCTTTCCAGGCTGCAAAGTTACGCTGATTAGGCTGCAAAGCCAGCAGATGCGCTTGCATGCGTTGCACCGCCCAGCGCAAATTCACCGCTGTAGGCCGCGTGGATATTAATTCCTGGCCTGCTTGTAACAAATACTCATCGGAATCGTCATGCAAGGTCGCCAGCGCCATGCCATACGCTGCCGCGACACCAATGAGCGGTGCACCCCGTACCTGCATGGCTTTAATGCTATGCGCCATTTGTTCCAGCGATGCCAGGCGAACCGTTTCAAACGCAAATGGCAATCTGGTTTGATCGATGATTTCGACAAATTTGCAGCGAGGGTCTGGCCAGATGGTACGAAAGTGTTGTGCATTCACCCGCATAATTTAGTACATACTTTCTTCGAATTGCATGAATATTTTTTACAATAACAATCGAAATATTTTAATAAAAAGTTTGCTTTTTTTACGGTTTTGTTTTTCACATTTTTTCATCCACAAAATCTGTGGATAACTTTGTGGATTACTGTGTCTTGAAAACGTAACATATCAATTTATAAGGCTTTTTTCAAAAAGTTCATTTTTTAATCTACTTTTTTTATTATATAAATCAATTGGTTACAGTATACCCTTGGTTTAACAAGGGTTTTTTGCCAATGTTAATGTAATACTTGAAGTGGTGTGCATAAACCAGCCAGCTTAGGTAAAATTTGTACTGCGTTTTTGCTTGTAATTTCAATGATTTGCGCGACTTCCATAACCCGTAAATCGGCCAGCACCTGGGCTATTTTTGCTAGCTCTGCGGGGTTATTTCTCGCCTTGGTTCCAATCCATTGCGGCGGAATATCCGGCGCATCAGTTTCAAGCACGATTGATTCGAGCGGCAAGCTTGTAGCCAATTCACGAATATTGAGCGCGCGCGGGTAAGTCATCGCACCACCAAAGCCTAATTTGAAACCAAGCTGAATAAAAGCCTCTGCCTGCTGTCTGCTGCCGTTAAACGCGTGCGCGATGCCGCCACTTACCTTATGGCGGCGCAAATACTTCAAAACCTCATCGACCGCACGGCGCACATGCAGAATCACCGGCAAATTACATTCATTGGCGATTTTCAGTTGCTCGGCAAAAAAATATTCCTGCGTTTCTCTGTTTTGCTTTGTGACGAAGAAATCCAATCCGATCTCGCCCACAGCGACCAGCTTGTTTTCTGTTGAAAGTTGCTGCCGGATGAGCGCGTGCAAAGCCTTGATGTCACTAGGGCTGGCGGTATCAATATACATCGGATGCATGCCCAAGGCATAGCAGCAATGCGGGTACTGAACCGATATGTCAATCACCTGCTGAAAATTGTTCGGCTCAATTGACGGCACGACGATGATCCCCACCCCCGCTTGCCTGGCTTGGCTGGCCACTGCATCGCGGTCAGCATCAAACTCGGCGGCGTCCAGGTGGCAGTGCGTGTCAATCAGCATAATTGGGCTTGGCACGCAGCCGAATATCGGCGCCGATCTGACGCACATCCAGAATATCCAGCACAATCGCCTGGTTCATGCTGGTGAATTCCGGCATGGCAAACATGCCTCTAGCAGCACCGCCCATGAGTTTTGGCGCGTAATAAATCAATAGCTCATCAAGCAGGCCTTGTGCCATCAAGGCGCCGTTCAGACTTTCGCCGCCCTCACACATCACCTCATTGATTTGCTGGCCGGCAAGGTGGCTTAATAACGTTTTGAGACATACTTTGCCCTGCCCATTCGGGATGCAAAGCAATTCTACGCCAGCAGCTAGCAATTGCGCCGCTTTGTTTTGCGCATCATTTGCAAATGCGATGAGTACATTTCCACCATCCAGGATGTTCGCGCTGACTGATATTCGTAACTGGCTATCGACAATCACTTTTAATGGCTGCCGGCCAATATCCATGCTGCGTACAGACATGCTCGGGTTATCCGCCAGCACCGTGCCTGCACCGGTGAGAATTGCACATGAGCGCGCGCGCCAGTGCTGCACATCCAACCTCGCTGCTTCGCCCGTAATCCATTGGCTTGCGCCGTTGTTCAGCGCGGTTTTACCATCCAGGCTCGCAGCGAGTTTGCTGCGCACAAAAGGCCTGTCACGCGTCATGCGTGCGATAAAGCCCGGATTGAGTTCCCGTGCTTGACGCTCCATCAAACCAGTTTCGACCTCAATATTATGTGCTTGTAATTGCGCCAGACCACTGCCAGAAACCTGCGGATTGGGATCCTGCATGGCAACAATGACTTTGGCGATGCCTGCATTGATAAGAGCCTGAGAACAAGGCGGGGTGCGGCCTGTGTGGCTGCATGGCTCCAGCGTAACATAAACTGTTGCGCCTTTTGCCAGTTCGCCCGCCTGACGTATCGCAAATATTTCGGCATGCGGCTCGCCAGTTTTCAGGTGAGCGCCTTCACCTATGATTTTGTTGTCTTTAACGATCACGCAGCCTACGCGCGGATTCGGCATGGTGCTGTATAAGCCCTGCTCGGCCAGACGCAGGGCGCGTGCCATGAATTGATGATCATTTGCCGTAAACATATCTCATCTTAACCATGTTTACCGAATGCCGCATCAATGCGATGAAATCCGGCTTTGCACAAGGTTGTCATTGCCATCAAAAAACACCAGCAGGCCATGATACACATGCATACACTTGCCTAGATCATATTCGATGAGATTCTTCTCTTCATAGCTGGGTCTACCCAGCAAGGCCATTACTGCATCGCGTTTAACGCCTTTAGACAATATGTTTTTTTGTAAATCGTATGCCATGTCGCCACGCTTGCAATCGGTGTTGATGGTGGCCACGCTTTGCATCCATCCGACCTGATCAAACTTCTCATTGCCGAACATGATCGGATCTTTAAACATCCACCACGCAAAAAACACCACGGTAATCAGCGCCGTAATTGCTGCTAATACAATTGAGGATGTTTTAATCAGGTTCATATTTATTTGCTGAGGCCTCGACACATCATTGCAGGCATCATAAGCCGCGAATCACATCATGAAAGTCATCGACATCGGAAAAGCTGCGGTACACCGAAGCAAAGCGGATATATGCGACCTTATCCATGACTTTAAGCTCCTGCATCACGCTTTCGCCCAAGTCGCGAGCAGGAATTTCGCGCGCGCCCAGGCTCAATACTTTTTGCACGATGTGGTCGAGGGCACGGTCGACATATTCTGTCGGTACCGGGCGTTTATGCAAAGCCCGCGTGAATGATAGGCGCAGTTTTTCGCGATTGAACTCTTCGCGTGTGCCGTTGGCCTTTACTACTTGCGGCAGATGTAATTCGGCCGTTTCGTAGGTAGTAAACCGCTTATCACATGCGCCGCATTTACGGCGACGGCGAATCGAATCGCCTTCGTCATTCACTCTGGAATCAATGACTTGGGTATCGGCAGCGCCACAAAAAGGACATTTCACGCTTTGCTTTCCGTTCTATTTTCCATACACCGGAAATTTAGCGGTCAACGCATGCACTTTGTCTTTGGTGGCTGCAATCACGGCTTCATTGGCCGGGTTATCCAGCACGTCAGCAATGAGGTTGGCAACCTGGCGCGCTTCCTCTTCCTTAAAGCCGCGTGTGGTAATGGCTGGCGAGCCGATGCGAATGCCGGACGTCACAAACGGACTTTCCGGGTCATTAGGAATCGCGTTTTTATTCACGGTAATATGCGCCAAACCAAGCGCCGCATCGGCCGCCTTGCCGGTTAAACCTTTTGGACGCAAATCCACCATGAACATGTGCGACTCAGTACGGCCGGAAATGATACGCAATCCGCGCGCTGCCAGCGTTTCAGCCATTGCCTGCGCATTTTTTAATACTTGCTGCTGGTACGCCTTAAACTCGGGCTGTGCAGCCTCCAGGAAAGCTGTCGCCTTGCCTGCAATCACGTGCATCAGCGGACCGCCCTGCAAAGCCGGGAATACGCTTGAATTGAGCGACTTTTCAAATTCGGCCTTGGCCAGAATGATGCCGCCGCGTGGGCCGCGCAGGGTCTTGTGCGTGGTGGACGTCACGAAATCCGCATGCGGCACCGGATTGGGGTACACGCCAGCTGCGATTAAGCCAGAGTAGTGCGCCATATCGACCATGAAATATGCGCCGACTTTTTTTGCAATCTCGCTCATGCGCGCCCAGTCGAACCGCAAAGCATAAGCGGAAGCCCCGCCAATCAGTAGTTTTGGCTTGCATTCCAGCGCGATGCGCTCCATCTCGTCGTAATCAATCTCTTCCTTATCGTTCAGGCCATACGGCACGATATTGAATAGTTTGCCTGACAAATTAGCTGGTGAACCATGCGTTAAATGCCCGCCATGACCAAGGTTCATGCCCATCACCGTATCGCCCGGCTTGAGAATAGAAAAATACACCGCCTGATTGGCCTGCGAGCCGGAATGCGGCTGCACATTGGCATACTCTGCGCCGAACAAGGCTTTCAGGCGGTCGATTGCAAGCTGCTCTACCTGGTCCACAAACTCGCAGCCGCCATAAAAACGTTTGCCTGGATAGCCCTCGGCATATTTATTGGTGAGCTGCGAGCCCTGCGCCTGCATCACGGCCGGGCTGGTGTAGTTTTCTGAGGCAATCAGCTCGATGTGCTGATCCTGGCGAACCACTTCAGCATCAATCATTTGGGCGAGTGCTGGGTCGGCGATATGTAGAGTTTTCGAAGTGCTGAACATGACTGTAATTTTTTCCAAAAATATTTAAAGAATTGAATGCTGCATTTTAACACGCCGCAGCTTTACATAAAGTTGTTGTTGCTAAAATCTCTGTGACTTAAAAGCCAAACCAATGCACCAAACTGGTTCAATAAACACAGGTTTGGCTTCGCTTAGTACCCAGC
Organism: Pseudomonadota bacterium; assembly: GCA_029563075.1. Lineage (GTDB taxonomy): Bacteria > Pseudomonadota > Gammaproteobacteria > Burkholderiales > Methylophilaceae > Methylotenera_A. The sequence goes on along the minus strand of JAKQTN010000050.1, from coordinate 59,172 downwards.
CATTGAGTAGTAAAATATTAACTTATTGTTTTGATTGAATTAAATAATTGGCATACAGATTGCTTAATATTAATTAGCGTATATCTCCAATGTCGCTCCCCATTTGCCCAGCACCAGCTGGGCTTTTTTTGCCAAATTTTTTACGTCTCGCGTATTATGCTGATGCCAGCACCCCGGGTGCACGCTATAATCACGCTACAAAGTATTGAGGGCAGCATGATGAAATGGACAGACAGCCAAAGAATTGCCGAAGAACTGTTTGACAAGTATCCGGATATCGACCCGAAGACCATTCGTTTTATCGATCTAATGGAGTGGGTCATGGCGCTAGAGGACTTTGACGATGACCCGAAACACTGTGGCGAGAAAATATTAGAGGCGATTCAGCTTGCATGGATAGAGGAGGCTGAATAGCCATGTTCGAGGCCCTGTTTCTACTGTTTATCAAGCATTTTATTTGCGACTTTCCCCTGCAGGCTAACCCGTGGATCTACCGCAACAAAGGCACCTACATGCACCCGGGCGGCATCACGCATGCCGGCATACATGCAATTGGTACGCTACTGGTGCTGGCCCCGTATATAGGCAGCGCATGCCTGCTGTATGCCGCAATTGACATGGTGCTGCATTACCACATCGACTGGGCGAAAATGAATGTGAGCAAGCATTATGATTTACAACCTAATAACAGCGACCGTTTCTGGATATTACTGGGATTTGATCAGTTGCTGCACCACATCACCTATTTTGCGATTGTTTACTTTGCTTTTAACTTAAGTCTATAAAACTATGTTGCCACCTAAAGAAATCTTCAAAGCCTACGATATTCGCGGCATCGTCGGCAAAACCTTAACTCCAAGAATCGTTGAAGCGATTGGCCACGCACTGGGCAGCGAGGCAAAACAGCGCATGCAGCATGAAATCTGCATCGGCTACGATGGCCGCTTATCAGGCCCCGAGCTGGCCGAGGCCTTGTCGCTAGGCATACGCAAAGCCGGCGTGAATGTAGTGAATTTAGGCATGGTCGCCACGCCGATGGTGTATTTTGCGGCGTATCACCTAAACAACAACTGCGGCGTCATGGTCACGGGCAGCCATAACCCGCCCGATTATAACGGCCTGAAAATGGTGCTAGCAGGAGAAACGCTTTCCAACGAAAGTATCCAGAGTTTGCGCAACCGTATCGAACAGAATCATTTTGCCTATGGCGAAGGCCTCGAGCGCCATTACGACATTGCATCAGACTATATCGCAAAAATAAAGGCTGATATCAACCTCGCGCGTCCATTACACATAGCAGTGGATTGCGGCAATGGCGTGGCCGGGGCATTTGCCAAACAGCTATACAATGCCATCGGCTGCCATGTCGACGAGCTATTTTGTGAGGTGGACGGGCATTTTCCGAATCACCATCCTGACCCTTCTGTACCTGAAAATTTAAATGACTTGATTGGCACGCTCAAAACAACGCATGCAGAAATCGGCCTGGCGTTTGACGGTGATGGCGACAGGCTGGGCGTGGTCACCAAGGACGGCAACATTATTTACCCGGATCGGCAATTGCTTCTGTTCGCAGAAGACGTACTAAGCCGCAATGCCAGGGCCAATATTATTTTTGACGTGAAATCGACACGCAACCTGAGTCCGTGGATACACAAACTTGGCGGCAACCCGATCATGTGGAAAACGGGCCACTCGCTGGTCAAAGCCAAAATCAAAGAAACCGATGCCGCGCTGGCGGGCGAGATGAGCGGGCACATCTTCTTTAACGATGCCGATAGCCACGGCAAGAAACGCTGGTATGGCTTTGACGATGGCCTGTATGCCGGCGCACGTCTGCTGGAGATTTTAAGCCATTTTGACAATCCATCCGAAGTGCTCAACAACCTGCCCGATAGCGTCAGCACGCCTGAGCAGCATATTCAGATGCAGGAAGGCGAACCGCATGCGCTTATTGCACAATTACAAAACCAATCTAATACCTCGGCCAAATTTGCAGGTGCAACCAAAATCATCACCATCGATGGTTTGCGTGTGGAATATGCCGATGGCTTTGGTTTAATGCGCCCTTCCAACACGACGCCGGTGATTGTGCTGCGCTTTGAGGCAGACAACGAAGCTGCGCTAAAACGCATTCAGGCACAGTTCCGTGAGGTGATCTGGAGTGCAGCGCCTCACGTCGCCTTGCCTTTCTAGCTTAATTGAAAGGCATGTCACGCAGCTCTATTGTTTTCGCCATCATTTGGCTTAGCCTCGCTTTCATCATTTACATCTTGGCCGATAACATCCAGAACCCCAATAAGGCATGGCGACTAGGAGACAATGCTAATTCTGTCGTGCTTAAACGCGGCACGGATGGCCACTACCGTGCCGAAGCGCTCATAAACAACCAGAAAGTGAACGTGCTGGTGGATACTGGCGCCACTGGCGTGGCGATCTCGCAGGCTGTCGCCGACAAACTCAACTTGAAAAGCATCGAGGCCATACGCACCAGCACCGCCAATGGTGATAGTATCGGCTATATGGTGCGGCTGGATTCGGTAAAAGTGGGCGGCGTAGAAGCACGCAATGTTTCGGCCATGATTGCGCCCGGGCTTGATGGCGATGTGCTGCTAGGCATGAGCTATTTAGGCCGTATGGACGTACGATTATACAAAGGCCAGATGATCATTAAACAGGTAAGCGATTAAGCTGGCTGAATCATTTTTTTACCTTCTAACAAATTGTATTTGAAGCATTTATTTTAAATCTCTAAAAAATTGTAAGTAATTTTAGTTTGGCCATGACTAATGGTGGCTAGCTAGCAAACTTAACTTACTCGCCAATTAGAACTTTTAGGAGATTTAAAATGAACTTTCAACTTAAAAATGCAGCGCTTGCTGCCAGCATGTTACTGTCTGTTTCTGCTACGGCTTTTGCTGCAGACGCCATGCTGGCTACTGGCGGTTATGCTCGCCAGTTACAGAAAATGGAAATGATGAAAATGCTGGATGCAGACGGTAACCATATGGTCACTGCCGCAGAAGCAGATTCTTATTACAACAGTGTTTTTGACGTACTCAACAAGGATGGTGACGACTCATTGGAAGCCAGTGAATGGGCTGGCCCAAGCAATAAAACCAAAATCGATTTCGCCACTGGCGGTTATAGCCGTGAACTGCGCTCAATGAAGATGATGAAAATGATGGACGCCGATGGCGATCATAAAGTCACGCGCGAGGAATTTCTAAACCATCATCGTGCTGTGTTTGCAAAGCTTGACACTTCAACTGACCAGCAATTAGATGCTCAAGAATGGGCCAAAGGGTTGCTCAGCAAGTAACTGACATAAAAATGTACAATGATAAAGCCAGCTTTTTATTGCTGGCTTTATTTTTGTAATTGTTCACTAAACTAATTTTTCACTTAACTTAGGTAATTACCGTTGGTTTCTCGCGTCCTGTGCGTTGTTTTAATTCAGAAATCTCAAGCGCAATCTGTATCATCTCAGCCAACGCCACCTGGGCATCCAAATGGTGGTTATTTACATCTGGCTCGAACGCTTCCAAATAGATGCGTAGCGTCGCGCCTTCGGTGCCGGTGCCGGAAAGCCTGAACACAATGCGCGAGCCACAGGCGAATAGAACCCGGGTGCCTTGCCCGGTACTGACAGAGCCGTCTACCGGGTCGGTATAGCTAAAATCATCGCATGTTTTAACTGTGTATTTGCCGAAACTTTGGTTCGGCAATGTGCCAAACTGGCCTTTGAGGTGCTGCATCACACCGCTGGCAGTCTCACTGGGGATTGCCTCATAATCATGCCGGGAATACACGTTGCGGCCATATTCCGCCCAATGTGCTTTCACAATAGCTTCTACGCTTTGTTTTTTGGCAGCAATGATATTGAGCCAGCACAATACTGCCCACAGACCGTCCTTTTCACGCACATGGTTACTGCCCGTACCAAAGCTTTCTTCGCCGCATAGCGTCACTTTGCCGGCATCCATCAGGTTGCCGAAAAACTTCCAGCCGGTAGGTGTCTCATAACAAGGGATATTCAGTTTCTTGGCGACTCTATCCACCGCCCCGCTGGTGGGCATGGATCGCGCAACGCCTGCCAATCCTTGCCTGTAGGCTGGGATCAGTCTTGCGTTGGCAGCAATAATCGCCAGGCTATCCGAAGGCGTCACAAAAAAATGGTTGCCTAAAATCATGTTGCGGTCACCATCGCCGTCAGAAGCCGCACCAAAATCAGGGGCATCGCTCCCGTATAAAATATCCACCAATTCATGCGCATAGGTCAGATTCGGGTCTGGATGGCCGCCACCGAAAGTCTCGCTCACTTCACAGTTCATGAGGCTGGTTTCTGGCGCGCCTAAACGGCTCATAAGAATCTCTTTGGCATAAGGCCCTGTCACTGCATGCATGCCGTCAAACATCAGCCTGAATCCTGATTTTAGCAATGTCCTGATTGCATCAAAATCAAACAGTTCAGCCATTAAATCTGCATAGTCGGCGACCGGATTAATCACCTGCACGGTGAATCCGCCCAAATCCGTTTCACCGATAGCATTGATGTTAATCGAAGGCAAATCAGCTACTTTGTATTGCGTAATAGTTTTGCTTTTCGCAAAAATCGCTTCGGTGATTTTTTCTGGCGCAGGGCCGCCATTCGCTGAATTGTATTTAATGCCAAAATCTTCCTCTGGTCCGGCCGGATTATGGCTGGCAGACAGAATAATGCCGCCGAAAGTCTGGTATTTGCGAATGATGTGCGATGCAGCCGGGGTAGACAAAATACCACCCTGCCCGACAATCACTCTGGCAAAACCATTGGCGGCCGCCATTTTGATGATGGTCTGAATGGCTTGCGCATTGTAAAAACGACCATCCCCACCCACCGTCAACGTTGCGCCGGCAGAAATATCCAGCGTGTCAAAAATACTTTGCACAAAGTTTTCCAGATAATGTGGCTGCTGAAAAACCTTAACTTTTTTGCGCAAACCTGAGGTACCGGGTTTTTGATCTGAAAAGGGCTGTGTCGGTGTGGTGATTATTTTCATCACTTTTTGCTCTATGAATGTAATTATCTACAATATAAATTATGTTGGCCTCAGCGGCAACCATCCTGTTAAATAGAAGCCTTGTCACAGCTCGTATTGACGCCCTTAGGCAATTTTAGGCCATAATTCAGCATCAGGATGAAATCTTTATCTTTGGCCAGCACCTCAGGATCTTCCTCGCAGGCTTGCTGATTGCCAGCCGAATCGTTGCCGGCGGCTGTAAAGCCGACATTCAGCACAAACAGTTGCTGATTGGTGTAATTGTTGAGCATTGGGTTCAAGTCCACCAGACCCGCCGCATTACGAGGGTTGCCACTTATCCCACTATTCGGTACAGGAACAGTAGGTGCTGCAAAAATGGTGAAGTTATTGCCGATATAGCTTAATGCATAGTTACTGCCGGCATCCAAACTGCCTTGGTTAATCGCATAACTGCCTACTGCCTCACCCGCAATGCGGCTAAGCGCGCCGGTGAGCGTATCGCTACCCACCAATCCCAGGCCGCCAATCGTAAAGGTAAATGGTAACGGATCGGCATTGCCTGCGACTTTACTTTGTCCTGGATTTGCCGTTACTGTTATCGCGCGCAGCGTAATGGTTCCAGCTGCTGCATTGGTCGTCACATTATAATTGTTGCCGCCATTGCCATCATTTAAGACATAACCGGCATCTACAGTTAAAGTTCGGCTACCGGCATTTTTACTGTCAAAGCTTTGGGTAAGCCCAGAGAGCGCATCCCCGAGTTGCAGTCCGCTAAAGGTCACCAATCCTGCCGAGTCAGTAAGTCCATTATAAGTGCGTGTATCGCTTGCAGCATCAAGTGTCAAGCTGGCTTTGTTGATCGTGCTGGTTGTGTTATCGGCAAAAGTGACTGCGTAATTGCCGCCGCCGTTGCCATCATTCACTGTCACGCCACTTACAGTTACTGTCTTGTTGCCAAGTCCAAAATTCTTATCAGCAAAAGCAAAAGTACCGCCGCTTAAATTATCCAGCACGCCACCGTTGCTGGCATTGTTAAACAAGATGCCGGACGTAACCGTTGCTGTGCCTGATGCCGTGGTCGTGCCATCATAGGTTTTAACCACATCTGTTGTGCTCACCGTGAGATTGGCTTTATTGATGGTACTGGTAGTGTTATTGACATAAGTAACATTGTAGTTGCCACCGGCGTTACCATCGTTGACCGTGACACCCGCTACGGTCACGGTTTTATTGCCCGCGCCTGCGTTAGCATCAGCATAGGCAAACGTCCCTCCAGACAAACTATCCAGCACGCCGCCATTGCTGGCGTTGTTAAACAAGCTACCGCTGGTGACAATGGCAGTGCCTGCGGCGGCTAACGTACCGTCATAGGTTTTTACGACATTGCCCGTGCTGATGGTGAGATCGGCCTGATTAATAGTGCCCGTATGTGTCCCGCCGGTAAGTGTGTAATTAGCAGCCAAGCCTGACCCATCAGCCAAGGCCAGCGAACCCAGTGACACGGCTTGTGCAGCGCCAGCGTTGGCGCTGGCCACAGAGCCCGCACCTGACAGATTGAGTGTCTGGCCCAACACGCCACTGACAGTACCAAAGTCACCTGCGTTAAAGGCAGTTGTGCCATTGTAAGTGCGCGTACCGTTTAAGTTAATGGCGGCAGGGCCTACCGTCATCGCGCCATTGATATAGTTAATATTGTAGTTAGTGGCATTAAACGTACCGCCTGTCGCCGCGCTGGCAGAAACTGCATAGGGACTGCCAGCGACATTAGCCGTATTAACCGCACCGGCGCTGGTCAGGGTTGCGCTGCCGATAGTTTCGCCATTCTGCAAGCCGCTGCTGGTGAATTCGGTGCCAGCAAAGTTAAAGGTTTGACCGTAGGTTTTGGTTTGATTGCTGGCAGTGACGGTGAGCGTAGCAGGGTTTACAGTGAGTAAACCGGTGGAGTTTTTAGTGAGCGTGTAACCAGTTGTGGCCGTGATTGGTGCGACGCTTATCGCGTAACTGCCGACATTGGCCGTGGTCGGCGATCCTGTTGAGGTTGCCGAACCTGATAACGAGTTAACGGCTATATCTTGCGTAAACACGTTACCAAAAGTCGCCGCGTTAATAAACCCTGATGCCGTATAAGCATTCGCGACTGTCGGCGCGCCATCCTGGCCGTAAGTTTTGCTCTGATTGGTTGAAGTAACTGTTAAAGCCGGGCTGTTGGCAAACACATAGCGATTGCCTGTTTGAGAAACCGCGGCTGGAAAAGCAGTTCCCCAAACCGCTTGATTCGCACTATTCAGACCCCCGAACGTATTGCCGGTATGCGTGTTGGCATATACCAGCCAGCGTCCGCTGGCTGAAAGTGCAGAAACGCCTGCGGTATTAATAAAGTTGATGCCTGCCAAAGTAATATCGCCGCCAGTTGTAGCAATATTATTAGCCATCGTCACATTTCCGCCTGCCCGCACCATTAAATTACCAGTCAGACTAGATACACCATTACCTAAAGTAATGGCATTAACATCACGCAGACTGACATTTTTAGCGCCGTTAATATTCACCGTAGTCAAGTTATTGCTGGCGTTGGTGGCTGTGACATCGCCAGTGCCAACTATGCCTAAGTTATTGGCTGCAGTCACCACGCCATTTAAACTAAGCGATGAAGCAACAGAAGTCGTACCGATGCTGCTATTGCTGGCTGTCGTGACGTTCCCGCCGGCTGCCGCGGCGCCCGTTCCTGTGAGAGCGCCTGCACCGCCGACACCCGTGCCGTTAATCGTAATCGCTTCATTCGCCAACGTTACATTGTTTACATTTAATGTCGCGCCTGTGGCAACTGTCGTGCCAGTAGCCGTAGTGCCCAGCGCGTTGGCATGGGCGGCTACCAGGGTACCTGCATTTACCGCGGTCGCACCAGTGTATGTGTTCGCACCAGCGAGTGTCACTGCACCATTGCCAGCCTTGGTCAAGCCAACACCACCGCTGACTACAGCAGATATTGTCAAGCCATCCGCCGCATTAGTGGCGGTCACCGTACGCGCAGCCGCGCCCAGGTTCAAATTCCCACTGATTAACGCATTGCCAGCGCCGCCAGTTGAGGTAATGTTACCGCCCAAAGTCAGTGTGCCCGCGCCAGTGGTCACAGAACCGCCGGTAGCGCCACTATTCACGGCCAGCGCGCCTATCGTGTCAGAAAAACCATTCAGATCATAAGTGCCGCCATTGTTCACAGTCACGCCACCTGTCGCGATGGCATTATTCGCGCCATACCTGAGCGTACCTGCATTAATTGTAGTTGCGCCTGTATAGGTATTAGCCCCAGAAAGCGTTAATACTCCGGTGTTATTTTTAGTGAGGCCGCCAGTGGTCGTGGTAATGGTGCCGTTAATAGTGGTATTGCCAGCACCATCAACAGTGAGTGTTCTAGTCGCGCCTGTGACTGAATTTGCAGCGCTTAGGGTTAGCACTCCTGCATCTGATTGGATTTCAGCGTTGCCCGCTAAGGTGACTGTACCTGCAAAGCTGTTATTACCGCTCAGGTTACGCAAGGCGCCATTAGCCCCCACTCCAGCCCCATTAATGCTCAATACTTCTGCGCCAACGCTGATGCCACCTTGCAAGGCAAGCGTTGCGCCGTTAGCCACTGTCGTGCCTGCGCCTGTTCCGCCAAGCGCCGTATTATTCGCGGCAACTAATGTACCCGCGCTCACGGTGGTCGTACCTGTATATGTGTTGGCACCTGACAGCGCCATGCTCCCTGTGCCTGCTTTGGCAAGGCCGCCTGCGCCGCTCATCACCCCGGAAAATGCCGTGCTGGTATTATCACCGCCGGTTGTCAAGTTGCCGGTCAATATGACATTGCCGGAGCCCGCCAGGGAGCCGATAGTATCCGCCGCATTCACAGAAAATGTTGCCCCCGCAGCCACATTGACAGCACTTGCATTGGGAATAGCGCCGCCGCTCACGCCCAAAGTGCCCTGGTTAATATTGGTAGCGCCGGTATAAGTGTTCGCTCCAGTTAAGTTAACTGTGCCTGCGCCATTTTTATTAATTGATGTGCCAACGCCTGAAATCACGCCTAAAAGCGTTGATGTGCCGGTAGATGTGCTTAAATTAACAGCACCGCCTGCACTATTGATTGCACCCGCGGCATTCGAAGACATGGTGGCACCCGATAAAGTGACCGTTCCGCCCGCTGTGACAATACCCGCGTTCAACGCCACAGCGCCAGCGCCTGAATTATCAGCATCCGCCCGCATAGTCACGCTACCTGTTCCACTTGCCGTCACCGTAGCACCCGCATTTACAGTGATATTGTTATTCGCCTCCAACACCAAGCTGTTATTCGTACTTCCCGTTGCTGTAGCCAGGTTGAACGCATTTGCCACAGTAATATTATTGGTGGCCTGCAAAGTAATCGTGCTGCCTGCGGTGATACCCGCAAAACTGCCGCCTGCATTCACCCTGAAAATACTATTCAAGCCGGCATCGTCAGCAAAGGCTTCTGTAATATCGCCTGGCGGAGTGAATCCCGTCGTATTGGTATCTGCGCCTGTACTGATGGTGATATTGAGCGGATCCAGCAACAGATTGCCGCCAACGCCTTGTGTGGCGCTTAAATCAACGTTACCCAAAAAGTTAAGCAAGCGCTTGCCGGAAACCTCTGCAAAGCCGCCATTACCGCCATTTGCACCGCCCTTCGCTGAAATGCTGCCGTAGTAGCGGGCAATGTCGTTTGCCCACACTACCACTTTACCGCCATCGCCGGAATCTAAAGCATCTGCTTTAATTCTGGCCGCGCTTGCTACATAAGTACGTTCAGCATTCTGAAAATTGGCATTTTTACCTTGGACATCGCCGCCTATAAGGGCAGTGCCGCCGCCCGCACGACCACTCACATCAACGCTGGCGTCGTCGAGCAAAGCCACACGCTCGCCAGTAATATTCACTTCCCCGCCTTTAAGGCCGGTTATATTGCCTTTTGCACTGATATTACCCGATACCTGAACGGTGCTATTTTTACCGCCCTCAAGGCGAACCACGCCATTACGCTCAACCAGGCTGTTGGCTTGCACCACGCCATTCACATTAAGCGCAGCAGTGCGGGCGCTTGTAGCCAACTGCACAGCACCGCCATCGGCTGTGATGTTGCCGGTATTTTTAATGGCGGCATTGAGGGCGTCGCCACTTAATTTCACGCGGACCAAACCATCGCCATAAATATCCAGCAGGGCGGATTGTGCTGCACCCAGCACTACGCTGCCGTTGTTGGCTTGCAACGTGCCGCTGTTTTCAACTGCATTACCGAGCAATGCGATGTAGCCACCATCTTCAGCACGAATCACGCCTTGATTGATGACTGCTGCATTTGAATCGCCATTAAACTGATAATGCCTAGCCAAAAAGTCTTGGTCGCTTATTTGCATGGTCGTGGCCAGCAGACTGCCCACGTTGACTTGTGCACCGGGCGCAAACAGCACACCGTTGGGATTGCTTAGAAACAGGCTGCCTGTCGAGCTTAAGCTGCCGAAAATCTGTGATGGATCGGAACCAACGACCCGGAACAAGGCTATGCCCTGATTCGGCTGATAAAGCCTCACCGCCTCGTTGGCAGCGATGCCGAAAGACTGCCAGTTTACAATAGCCTGCTGGCTGGTTTGGTTGATGTTTAATGATTGCGCATCGCGAACAAAACCAATATTACCTGCCTGCACCTGCTCACCTATCGGCAGTGCTTGCGCCTGATTAAAAGCCATGCAAAAAGCAACAGTCAGCATGACTCTCATGCGCGCTTGTTTTGTTAAACTAAGCCGAGTTAAATTAAACTGCTGCTGTGGTTTCATCATCTTGCTCATGTCCTGCTCCCAAGTTTTATTATTTTTTCTAAAACTCAGTTCTAATCTGCCCCCATGCTCTGGTTTCCGAATCTGAATCGACACCTTCAACCTTGCTTTTCTGGTGCGATACCGTCAAATCCAGCATCCATTTTTTTGCAAACTGCACATCCACGCCTGCACCATAATGCGATGACCTGACATGGTTGTCACTGCTTAACGCGTTGTGGTCAATGATGCCCCTGCCATAATCAAAAAACACATACGGACTGAATTCTGTACTTTTAAATACAGGCAAAAAGCTTGCCAACCCTGCAATTGGCAACATGGCTCTCCGTAACTCGGCCCCGATAATCAGACCCCTATCCGATGAGGTCGGCAACTCACCGAATTCACGCCAACGGTTGATGCCGCCGATGGCGAGTTTTTCAGCACTGTCCAGGTTTTTACTTGTGCCTTGATATTCACCCCTCAGCAATAGATGATATGTCGCAGACAAAGGCTGTATGCGGGATCCGAACAGATTGTATTTAACAAAATCCCCCGCCGTATCAGCGCCGGTTTCATCCAATGATTTAGCCAGGCTGTTCTTAAAGTTAACCTCTGCAAGCTTTAAATTCATGCCCAGCTGGTTAAATCCATTCCACTCAGCGTCGCGCCAGTCGCCAAACAATCCCAGCTCTACGGCATTGATACTGCGGTGATTTTTTAACGCAAATGCCGAGACATCGTCAGAAACATCCTTGTAGGAAAGCCCAACTCTTGAGGTGAGGTTGCCTTGCCTGGATCTCAGTATCGGCTGATCCAGAAACGCGCTGACATAAGCATTGCGGCCAGATGCGTCCAGTATGGAAAATTCCCCGCCCAAACGATAGTCCGAATAGCCCGCATTCAGATTCAGGAGGGTTCCTGTTTCATGTACAGGGATAATATACCCGAGCTGCGCAGCGCGCTGGCGCTCGCCATTCGAGGTTTTTAGATTGAGTCCTAATCGGTCTCCCCTGCCTGCCAGGTTATTAAAAAACAAGCCCGCATTGAGCACTTCCCGGCCGGTAAAGCGGTTGCCGTAGGTATTGGCCGCCACATAGCCCGAAAAAAATGGCTGCGCCTGCACTTCTATCGACACGTCGCTATAACCAACCTCCTGCCCGGGGGACAGCTCGGAGATTGCCTTCACGCCAGGCAGCGAGTTGACCAGGGTCACGTTTTTAACCAGATTGGATTCTTTGATTGTGTCGTTACTTGCCAATTCATGTGCCACCATCCTTTTCAGGAAAGCTTCATCCAGATTGCCTTTCATCTGCAACTTCAACTCCCCCAAATACCCCTCTACTACAGCTATGGTGAGTGTGTTTTGGGTAATATCCTGTTCTGGCAGATAAGCCTCTGCCAGCATGAAACCCTGTTGGCGATAATAGCGCGTCACCAATGCCGTCATTGTATTTAATTCTTTAATGCCTAAAGGTTTCCCAAGATACTCCTTCAGCAGCAGAGACAACTGAGCAGCGTCGACATTTTTGTTGCCGGTAAACGCAAGCTGGTCGATGGTGACTTGAATGCCTGTATTAGTTTGCAACGGCGCGGGGTAGGGTTCACCCTTTCTTTCGATCTCAGGACGGGTGATCACCGGCGGCGCGGGCTGCGTTTCCAGGCGAGGCAGATTGGCAGGATCTGGTAAGTCGGTTGCGGCGAAAGCCGGTGAAGCAACAAATGACACAAGAATTGGCAGACTGAACGTCGCTATCGCAGCGCGTGATGGCAGTTTGAAACGATTTACCCATGATTGCATAAGCGCTATTCTAACTTAGAAAAGCATGCAGTAAAAAGCAAATTTACATTTGATATGAATGTGTTACGATACTTTTCATACAAAATACTACAAGAGTGCCTTGTAATTGAAGCAGGGTCAAGGCCAGGTCAGATAGCGCTGGTACTCCCAGTCACTGACTGAACGGCAGTAATCAAGCCACTCCGGAGTTTTGACGGCCAGATATTCCGTCACATAATTTTCACCCAAGGCCTTGTTCAGCGCAGCATCGGCCGCTAATGCCGCAAGCGCGTGACCCAGTGTTTGCGGCAAGGTTTTAACCCTGTGTCGCTTAAACTCGGTTTCATCCCACTCATAGATATCTTCATCTATCGGCATGGGCGGCATCAGTTGCTGCTCTATGCCATCCAGCATAGCGGCAATAGTGGAAGCCAAAGCCGCGTAGATGTTGCTGCTGCCGTCAGTTAAACGGAACTCCATGCGGCCTGCGACCACACGCGCAACAGTGGTGCGGTTGTTATAGCCCCAGGCAATGTGTGCGGGTGCCCAAGTGGTGCCAGAAAGTGAGCGGCCAACCACCAAGCGCTTGTACGAATTAACCGAAGGTGCATGAAACGCCGCCAATGCCGGACTGTGGGATAGTATACCGGCGATGCATTCGCGGCCGATTTTTGATAAACCATGCGAATCTGCCTTGTCCGCCATGACGGCGTTGCCCTGCGCGTCTGTGAGTGACAGATGCAGATGCAAGCCGCTGCCGGGGCGATCTGCAAAGGGCTTGGGCATCAGGCTAAAAATCAGGCCCACCTCTTCGGCAATATGGCTAGCGGCCATTTTGAACAAGATAAAATTGTCGGCCGCTTTGAGTGCATCGCTGTAATGGTAATTCAGTTCATATTGCCCACTGGCGTCTTCGTGATCGATCTGAAATACGTCAAAACCACAAGCCGTTAACCCTGTTTCCATGCGGTGTAACACATCCCGCACACGTGACAGCGCTTGTAAATCGTAAGAGGGCTTGTCCTGATCGTCTTTATTGCACGGCACCGGCCGGCCATGTGCATCTGTATGCAGCAGAAAAAATTCCGGTTCTATCCCCACATTCAGTGTCCAACCGCGCGCCTGCAAACGCGCAATCTGGCGTAACAGCAAGCGGCGCGAACAGCCCTCAAACGGCTTGCCATCTACCACGCCATTGCACACAATCCGCGCGTAGCCTGGCATCCACGGCAGCGGCTGCAAGGTGCTTAAATCGCCTTGCCCGTAAAATTCAGAACGCGCACCATTGCGTGGCAACCCTGTGCCCCAAATCGATGGCCCGGCAAAGCCGGCACCTGCGCCGACAATATCGTCCAAATGCGCAAGCGGAATATATTTGCCTTTAGCTGCGCCATGAATATCCACAAACTGCGCGATGACAGTGTGCACGCCAGCCGCTTGCATGCGCTGTTTGGCTTGCTCAATAGCTTCAGTTTTTATAGCAGTATCATCCATTTTATTACTTAAGCCTTTAATAAAGCGCGGTCAATAATATCCAGCGCTTCATCAAACACATAGTCTTGCACTGTGAGCGGGTATAGAAAACGAATCGCATTGGTATATACGCCGCAAGTAAGCAAAATCAGGCCTTTATCCAGCGCTGCCTTTTGCACGCGCTTGGTAATCTCGGCTGAAGGCTCGCCCGTGTTTGGATCAAAAAACTCTGCCGCAATCATCGAGCCTAAGCCACGGATTTCTTTAATTGACGGTACTTTGGCCTGCGCGGCTTTTAATCTATTGGTCAGTTTTTCGCCTAAAAAATTAGCGCGCGCAACCAGTTGCTCTTCTTCGATGATATCAATCACCGCATGCGCCGCCGCAATCGCCAGCGGATTGCCGGCATAGGTGCCACCCAAACCGCCAGGCGCAGGACCGTCCATCACTTCCGCTTTGCCGCTCACGGCGGATAACGTGGTGCCACCCGCCATGCTTTTTGCCATGGTAATAATGTCTGGAATCACATCATAATGCTCTGCCGCAAACATTTTGCCGGTACGGCCAAAGCCGGTTTGCACTTCGTCGTAAATCAGCAGCATGCCATGCTCGTCACATTCTTTACGCAATGAGCTCATCAACGCTGGCGGCGTGACATAAAAACCGCCCTCGCCTTGCACCGGCTCAATAATAATCGCCGCAACGCGCTTGGGGTCTATATCTGCCTTAAACAAGGTATGCAGCGCATTGATGGAATCCTGCTCACTGACACCGTGTATATCAATCGGAAACGGAAGATGGTAAATCTCTGCAGGAAACGGCCCGAAGCCAACCTTATACGGTGCCACCTTGCCCGTAAGCGCGCAACCCATCATGGTGCGGCCATGAAAAGCGCCGGAGAAAGCAATGATGCCGGGACGGCCGGTGCTGGCACGCGCAATTTTAATAGCATTTTCTACCGCTTCAGCACCGCTTGAGAAGAAGCAGGTCTTTTTGGCGTGATTGCCAGGGGTTAATTTATTAATGCGCTCGGCCAATGTCACATAACTTTCATAAGGCAGCACCTGATAGGAGGTGTGCGTAAATTTCTGCAATTGCGCCTCAACCGCAGCCACCACCTTGGGATGGCGATGTCCGGTATTCAGCACCGCAATGCCACCCGCAAAATCAATATAGCGGCGGCCTTCTACATCCCACACTTCAGAATTAAGCGCGCGCTCAATAAAAAAATTGGCCATCACACCGATACCGCGCGGGGTAGCAGCCAGACGGCGCTCATGCAAGGCTTGGTTGCTCAGCCTTTTATTATCGGCCATTGGATCCGTCATTTTATTCATCCTGTTTCCTTAATTTAGATCGATTCAGCTAAGCCAATCGAATCCAGGTCGTCTTAAGCTCGGTATATTTTTCCAGCGCGTGCAGTGATTTATCACGGCCATTGCCTGATTGCTTATACCCGCCAAACGGCACGGTAATATCGTCTTCATCGTAACTATTCACATGCACAGTGCCTGCGCGCAAGGCTTTCGCCACTAAATGTGCACGTGAAATGTCGCGCGTCCATACCGCTGCGGCCAGACCGTAATGGGTGTCATTGGCGATGCGAATCGCTTCCTCCTGCGTATCGAAAGTGATGATCGACAGCACGGGGCCAAAAATTTCCTCCACCGCAATGGTCATATCATTGGTGACTTCATCGAACACAGTTGGGCTGATATAAAAGCCGCCCGTTTCACCGCGTACGCGCTCACCACCCGCCAGCATTTTTGCACCTTGTTGTTTACCGCTCGCAATATATTTAAGAACGTTTTCCATCTGTCCACAATCCACCAGCGCGCCCATCGTGGTATCAGCATCCAGCGGGTTTCCGGGCTGATAATTTTTAAGCTCTGCAAGCACTTTTCTAACAAATTCGTCTTTAATAGAACGCTCTACTAGCAAGCGGGAAGGCGCATTGCAGCTCTCCCCCTGATTGTAAAAAATAGAACCTGCAGAGGCTTCTGCTGCGCGGTCTAAATCAGCGCAATCAGCAAACACGATGTTGGGCGATTTTCCGCCTAGCTCGCACCAGGCACGTTTCAGGTTGCTTTGCCCCGCCATTACTTGTATCTTTTTGCCTACCGCAGTCGAACCGGTAAATGCGATGCAATCCACATCCATGTGCAAGGCCAGCGGTGAGCCGGCATCTGGCCCAAAGCCGGGCAACACATTCAACACGCCTGCGGGGATGCCCGCCTCCAGGGCCAAATCACCTAGTCGCAAAGCCGTGAGCGGTGATTTTTCGGAGGGCTTCAGCACCACACTATTGCCTGCAGCCAAGGCAGGGGCAATCTTCCAGGCGGCCATCGCCATGGGGTAGTTCCACGGCACAATTGCACCGACCACTCCAATCGGCTCACGCGTAATCATGGCCAAAGTATTGTCTGCTGTCGGCGCGATTTCGTCATAAACCTTGTCGATGGCCTCACCAAACCAGCGCAGCGTATTGGCCGCAGAATTCACATCCGAATTCAAACTCGCGGTAATCGGCTTACCCATGTCCAGCGTTTCCAGCAATGCCAATTCTTCTTTATTTTTTAGAATCAAATCAGCAAAGCGAATCATGGTTTGCTTGCGCTCTTTGGGTGACAAACCTGCCCAGCGCCTGTCGTTAAAGGCTGCGCGCGCAACGCTGACCGCCAAATCCACATCAGCGGCTTTGCAGCTCGCCACATCAGTGAGCTTGCGATTATCAATCGGCGAAAAACACTCAAAAGTTTGGCCATCAACAGCATTTACACGCTTGCCGTTGATCAAAGCACGGCCATCAATTTTTAGTGCTTTTGCACGTGCATGCCAGTCAATCATGTTTTTCGAGTCCATGCCTATTTATCCATCTTTATTTTTCTAGACCGGCCATAGCGATATATTTGATTTCCAGGTACTCATCTATTCCGTGATGAGAGCCTTCACGCCCAAGCCCCGATTGTTTCACGCCACCAAATGGCGCGACTTCGTTGGAAATCATGCCGGTATTGACGCCCACCATGCCGTATTCAAGCGCTTCTGCCACGCGCCAGATGCGGCCAATATCGCGGCTGTAGAAATACGAAGCCAACCCGAACTCGGTGCGATTGGCCATTTCAATGACTTCTTCATCTGTCTTGAAGCGGAATAACGGCGCCACCGGGCCAAAAGTCTCTTCGCGGAAAATCATGCTATCTGCAGTCACATCCGCCAACACGGTCGGCTCAAAAAATGTGCCGCCCAGGTTATGGCGCTTGCCGCCCTGCACAAGTTTTGCGCCTTTTTTGACGGCGTCCGCCACATGGCTTTCTATTTTCTCGACGGCGGCACTATCAATGAGCGGGCCTTGCGTCACACCATCTGCTGTGCCTTCGCCGACCTCAAGCTGGCCGACTTTGGCCGCTAGTTTTTTGGTAAACGCATCAAATACGCCATCCTGCACAAACAGCCGATTGGCGCACACGCAGGTTTGGCCGGCATTGCGGAATTTGCTGATCATGGCACCATCTACCGCGGCATCCAGATCGGCATCGTCAAACACGATGAACGGCGCATTGCCGCCCAATTCCAGCGAAAGTTTTTTGATGGTATCGGCACACTGGCGCATTAAAATGCGGCCGACTTCGGTGGAGCCCGTAAATGAAAGCTTGGTCACAATCGGGCTTTCGCACATCACTGCGCCGATTTCGCGCGCCTTGCCGGTAATGACTTGCAGCACACCTGCTGGCACACCTGCTTCTTCGGCCAACACCGCCAAAGCGATAGCAGAAAGCGGCGTTTGTTCGGCCGGTTTGATGATCATGGAGCAGCCTACCGCAAGTGCAGGCGCCGCTTTACGCGTGATCATGGCCACAGGGAAGTTCCATGGCGTGATGGCGGCCGTTACGCCTATCGGCTGCTTAATCACCAGCAGACGGCGGTCGCTTGCTGGTGACGGAATCACCTCACCATACACACGCTTGGCTTCTTCGGCGAACCACTCGATAAAGCTGGCACCATAAGTGATTTCGCCGCGTGCTTCTGCCAGCGGCTTGCCCTGCTCTGCCGTGAGAATCTGCGCCAGATCTTCGCGATGCTGAATAATTAAATCAAACCAGCGCCTCAGAATCACCGCGCGGGCCTGTGCGGTAAGCGTTTTCCAAGTTTTTTGCGCGGCTTCGGCAGCAACAATTGCGCGCTCAGTTTCGGCACGACCCATGCGCGGCACTTCACAGACAACCCGCCCGTTTGCAGGGTTGGTTACAGCGATTTTCTCACCAGAATCCGCCCCGACCCAAGCACCCGCCAGCCAAGTGCTGCCAGACCGAAGTAACGTTGTATGATTCAATTTTAGTGTCATGGAGCTGCCTGTTATTTATTCGCATCGCTGTAGGCAAGCGCCATTTCACGTTTGCGTTTGCGCTCCTGATGCGACTGGTAAAAACTCGATGCCACAACGGCGATAGTCACGACAACGATGGTCACGGTGGCCACCGCATTGATGGTAGGATTTAAGCCCAGCCTGGCACGCGAGAAAATCACCATCGGCATCGTGGAATAGCCTGGTCCAGACAAGAATGAAGACAGCACGACATCATCAAACGAAAGCGTGAAGGTCAGTAAAAACGCCGAAACAAGCGATGGCGTTAACAATGGCAAAGTCACCAATGTAAACACCTGCCATGGTTTGCAGCCCAGGTCCATGGCGGCCTCGTCTAACCTGCTATCCATTTCTCGCAAGCGGGAAGTCACTACTACCGCCGCATAGGCGGTGCCTAACAGCGCATGTCCAAGCAATATGGTAAACAGGCCTCGCTCTGGGAAACCCAGCCAGTGCTGGATGGAAACCAGCATTAATAGCAATGACAAACCCACAATTACATCAGGCATCACTAGCGGGGTGCTGGCCATAGAAGAAAGCAGAGCGCGCCCGCGAAAGTGCGTGTAACGATGCAGTGCAAAAGCCGTGAATGTGCCAAAAAACACCGACATGAGCGCGGATAAAAAAGCAATTTTTAACGATAAAAATACCGCTGCAATCAAATCACTGTCTTCCATTAATGCACTGTACCAACGCATACTGGCATGTGACCAAACGGTGACCAGCTTGGAATCATTAAATGAAAACACAACGAGCGTGATAATGGGTAAATATAAAAACGCATAAACCGCGAACATCCAGCCCTTGGCAAAGAGCTTATTTGAGGCCTGACTCATGATTTAGCCTCCTTTAGCTTCGCTTCCGCTTTATTTAAAATCGCCATCGGGACTAGAATAATCAGTATCATCACCACCGCCACAGCGGCTGCCATCGGCCAATCGTTATTGCTAAAGAACTCATCCCATAATACGCGGCCAATCATTAAAGTATCAGGACCGCCTAACAACTCTGGAATCAC
Organism: Pseudomonadota bacterium; assembly: GCA_029563075.1. Taxonomy (GTDB): domain Bacteria; phylum Pseudomonadota; class Gammaproteobacteria; order Burkholderiales; family Methylophilaceae; genus Methylotenera_A. The sequence goes on along the minus strand of JAKQTN010000050.1, from coordinate 39,701 downwards.
AAACTCGCCCACTGCCGGGATAAACACCAGCATGGAGCCCGCAATAATGCCCGCTTTTGAAAGCGGCACCGTAATCAGCCAGAATGCCTTGAAAGGACTGGTGCCCAAGTCCGCCGCCGCTTCGAGATAACGCAAATCCATTTTGGACAGATTGGCATATAAAGGCAAAATCATAAATGGCAAGTAGGAATACACCATGCCCACAACCAATGAAAAAGAATTATTCATCATCGCCAGCGGCGCATCGATAATCCCCAAACTCATGAGCGCATTATTGATGACGCCGTTACTCACCAATAAAGTTTTCCAGGCATAAATACGCAATAAAAACGAGGTCCAGAACGGCAGCATAATCAGCATGAGCAGCATGGGCTGCAGATGCTTGGGTGAGCGCGCCATGAAGTAGGCAAACGGATAACCAATGGCCAAACACAGAACGGTAGTGAGAAATGCGTACTTGATGGACGAAAAGTAAGTTTTAACATATAGTGCATCGCTGGCAATAAACTGATAGCTCGCGAAATTGAGCTTGAGGGTCGGCCAGCCCTCGCTCCAGCTAATCATGCTGGAAACTGAGGTGGCCTGCATCTCAGATACGCTGATCTTTAGCACAATCAGCAGCGGAATTGCTACCAGCAGGATAAACCAGCCGTACGGGATCCCAATGACGAGTTTATTGCCTTGAAACAAACCGCGGAAGTATTGAGTGAGCTTGTTCATGGCAGCACCTTATTGGGTCAACACAACCATCGCTAAATCATTCCAGTGCATATAAGCGCGGTCGCCCCACGTCAGACCACAGCTTAAATCACGCGTATTGTTCATTTCTTGCGCTTTTATGACCTTGCCCGTGCTGGTTTTAAGGTGATAAGTGGTGTGGTCGCCAAAATACACAATCTCCACCACTTCACCCTCGCACCAGTTGTATTCACCTGCTGGCTTATCTTTGGAAAGCATGATTTTTTCTGGCCGTAACGCCACACTTACGGACTGCCCCTGATGCCCGCTGATGCCGTGGCCTACATAATGCACACATTCCGGACAACGGACCGTAACGTGATCTGCTTCGTCTTCTTCTATCACACCTTCAAACATATTCACATTGCCAATAAAATCGGCCACTTGGCGACTATTCGGCATTTCATAAACAGTGTCTGGCTCGCCCACTTGCAGGAAATAGCCTTCAGCCATGACCGCAATGCGCGAAGCCATGGTCATCGCTTCCTCCTGGTCGTGCGTCACCAGCACACAGGTCACGCCAACTTCTTCAATAATATTGACTAATTCTAACTGGGTGGACTCACGTAATTTTTTATCCAGCGCACCAAGCGGCTCGTCCAGCAAAAGCAGTTTAGGGCGCTTAGCCAGGCTGCGCACCAGGGCCACGCGCTGCTGCTGTCCACCAGAAAGCTGATGCGGCTTACGCTGGGCGTATTTATTAAGCTGGGCAAGACTCAGCATGGCTTCTACGCGCTCTGCAATTTGCTCTTTGGGCAGATGGTCACGCTTCAGGCCAAACGCAATATTTTCCCAAACACTTAAATGCGGAAAAAGTGCATAGGACTGAAACATCATGTTTATTGGGCGCTGATAAGATGGTATGTTGGTAATATCCTGATTTTCAAGAAAGATTCTGCCTTTGGTAGGCTGCTCAAAACCTGCCAGCATACGCAACAAGGTCGACTTTCCACAACCGGAGCCACCAAGCAAACCAAAAATCTCACCTTTTGTGACGGTGAGCGAAACATCATCTACCGCCTTGATCGTTCCATCATAGATTTTGGTAATGCCTTCAACCCTCAGCAAAACCTCTTTTTCAGCTGGTTTGCTGTCTGTTTGAGATTTAGGTGCTGTCGCCATGCTGACCCCGAATTAAAGAAGCTATAAAGAAATTATGATTAAACCATCAGAAAAGCCTGAACTAGCCAACCAGCTAATCCAGGCAATCATTTTAATAAATTAAGTACCTGTTTTGAATTGTGTGAATAAACGCGTTTGGACACGACGTGTTGCATTATCCACATTGCCTGGTGGAATCAGATTTTTAACATCGGCTTCCGACAAAAAGATGGTTTTATTGTTTTTAATTTCCTCATCAACAAACGGTGTAGCCGCTTTGTTCGGATTAGCATAAGTCACTGCATTGGTTAGCCCTGCATGCACTTCCGGCCTTAAAATGTAATTGATGAATTTATGCGCATTGTCTGGATGCTTGGCATCTGCCGGAATCGCCATGGTATCCATAAACATATAACCGCCCATTTTAGTCACCAGTGCCTCAATGTTTTGCTCAGATTTGTTTTCGATAGAGCGTTTGCGTGCCAAGTTGAAATCACCCGCCCAGCCAAGCGCCACGCAGATATTGCCGCTGGCTAGATCTTCAATTTGACCACCTGAATTAAAGCGTTTGATATCAGGACGCACTTTCATCAGCATATCAAAGGCCACTTTGTAGTCATCCGCATTCAGACTGAACTCAGGCTTGCCTACATAACGTAATGCGATGGGAAACACTTCTGATGGTGCATCCAAAAATGAGATGCCGCATGATTTAAGTTTGGACGTATATTTAGGATCAAACACCAAATCCCAGGTATTTTCTGGCATTGGCATATCGCCCAGCGCCGCCTTTACTTTATCCACATTGATACCTACTGTCGTGTAGCTCCACAGCCAGTCCACCAGATATTGATTGCCTGGATCAAGCTTGGCCATTTGCTCCAGCACAGCAGGGTCTAAGTTTTTCCAATTAGGTAATTTGCTTTTATCTAGTTTTTGCAGCAAACCACCTTCCATTTGCATTTTGCCCCAGTTGGATGAGGGCACCACAATGTCATAGCCTGTGTTTTTAGCAATCATTTTTGCATGCAATATCTCATTACTATCAAACACATCGTAACGTACTTTAATGCCGGTTTCTTTTTCAAAGTTAGGAATCGTGTCTTCTGCCAAATAATCTGACCAGTTGTAGATGTTAAGGACTTTATCTTCCTCGGCCACTTTCGCTGGCTCGCTTGCTTTATCTCCGCTGGTTTTATCGCCGCACGAGACCAGCATCATGCCGGCAGCCACTACTGCAATCAAGCCTAACCAGCGCTTGCTAAAAGATACATTCATATTCATTACCCCTTCAATTTTGGTGAGTGATTAAAAACGTTTTTTCAGTAAATTTACATCATTCATTTGAGCCGTGAAACACCCGTATTCATTATCGATTGCTCGCCAGCAATCTTACAATATGTATCAGCCAACAACCACAATTTTATTGGCGCACATTGCAAATTCAATCAAAATTTTCGCAGAAAATACTTACAGCAAACCTCGTGTTTTTAAATCCAGCAGCGTCGCATCCAAACATTTGTAAATTAGCGCAATCATTTCATCAATCTGCGCCTTGGTGGTTACGAGCGGCGGCGCGATAATCATGCGGTCGCCCACGGCCCGCATGATTAACCCATTGGCAAAACAATGTCCACGGCAAATCATGCCAACCTCTAGTGCTTCATCAAAAGCAATGTGGTTTTGCTTGTCCTTCATCAGCACAAACCCTGCCACCAGGCCGCAAGTTTCGGCACCACCCACCAGTGGATGTTTTGCCAGTTCTGCATATTTCTCGGCCAGGTAAGGACCGGTTTCATGCAGCACCCTGTCCACCAAGCCTTCGCTTTCAAGAATTTCAATATTTGCCAATGCCACAGCGCAAGCGACCGGATGGCCTGAATAAGTGTAGCCGTGATTGAACTCGCCGCCTTTGTCAATCAGCACATCGGCCACGCGCTTACCTACCACCACGCCGCCAAGCGGAATGTAGCCTGAAGTCACGCCTTTGGCGAAAGTCATTAAATCCGGTCTGGCGCCCAGCAATTGCGAGCCGAACCATTTGCCCAGCCGGCCGAAACCGCAAATTACTTCATCGCAAATCAGCAAAATGCCGTACTTGTCACATATTCTTTGGATTTCCGGCCAGTACGTTTTAGGCGGAATAATCACGCCGCCTGCACCCTGCACCGGCTCGCCAATAAAAGCGGCGACTTTATCCGCCCCAACTTCCAGGATTTTATCCTCCAGCCACGAAGCCGCTCTAATGCCAAACGCGTCCCTGTCTTCATTCGGCGCCAGACCGTAATGATATGGCTGCTCAATGTGCACAATGCCGGGAATCGGCAGACCACCCTGCGCATGCATGCCGCCCATGCCGCCTAAAGAAGCGCCTGCCACGGTTGAACCGTGATAGGCATTGTTCCGGCTGATGATGACTGTGCGTTCCGGCTGGCCCAGTGTCGTCCAGTAATGACGTACCATGCGCAGATTGGTATCGTTTGACTCCGAGCCTGAACTGCTGAAAAACACATGGCTATAGTTGTCACCCGCCAGCTTGATAATTTTTTCTGCGAGTTTTACTGCCGGCACATTAGTGGTTTGAAAAAAACTGTTGTAATAAGGCAATTCCAACATTTGCTTAGCAGCCGTATCCACCAAGGCTTTGCGGCCGTAGCCAACATTCACGCACCACAGCCCCGACATCGCATCAAAGATTTTCGCGCCTTCCGAATCCCAGATGTACACCCCCTCAGCTTTGGTAATGATGCGTGCACCCTTGGCCGCAAGGCTTTTGTGGTCGGTAAACGGGTGCATATAGTGTGCGGAATCTATTGCTTGAATATCTTTAGTAATGGTCATGTCGTTCTCAATTCGTTATTTGGCGGCTCAGCCTGAGCAATTTACACATGCATTAACAAATGCTCTCGCTCCCACGGGCTAATCACGCGCATAAATTCATCATGCTCGGTTTCTTTCACAGCCAGATACACATCGATAAAGTTTTTGCCCAGCACTTCATGCAATGCTGTTGCATCTTCCAGCTCGCGCAACGCCTCCGACAGGCCGCGCGGTAGCTGGTAATCATGGGCGTAGGCGCTGCCGGTGGTGACTTCAGTCGGCTTTAGCTTTTCCTTGATGCCCAGGTAGCCGCAAGCCAATGTGACTGCCATTGCCAGATAGGGGTTGGCATCTGCGCCTACTACACGATTCTCAAGACGACGCGCGGAAGGATCGGAAATCGGCACCCGGATACCCACCGTACGGTTGTCATAGCCCCATTCAATATTAATTGGCGCCGCGCCATTGCGTACGATGCGGCGATATGAGTTCACATACGGCGCAAGCAAGGCCATGGCGGCCGGCAGGTATTTCTGCAAGCCAGCAATGTAATGGTAGAAAAGCGGTGAAGCCTCGCCATCCGGCTTGCTAAAAATATTCTGACAGGTTTTTGTATCAATCACGCTCTGGTGAATATGCATGGCCGAGCCTGGCTCATGTTCCATGGGTTTTGCCATGAACGTGGCATACATATCATGCCGCATGGCCACCTCCCGCAATGTGCGTTTGAAGAAGAATGCTTTATCCGCCAGCACCATGGGTTCATCATGCAGGAAATTGATTTCCATCTGCCCTGCCCCGAATTCATGAATCAGCGTATCCAGTTCCAGCCCCATAATTTCGCAGTAGTCGTAAATATCTTCAAACAATGGGTCAAACTCGTTTACCGCATCAATACTGTAAAGCTGGCGGCTGGTCTCCTTGCGGCCGCTCCTGCCGACAGGGGGTGTCAGCGGCAGGTCCGGGTCAGTGTTACGCGCCAGCAGATAAAACTCCAGCTCGGGTGCCACGATGGGCGTCCAGCCCAAATCCTTGTATAAATCCGTGACCCGGCGCAATACGTTTCTTGGTGCAAAATCAATCAGTTTTCCATCATGACCGACACAATCCATAATCACTTGCGCGGTGGGATCAACTGCCCAAGGAACCAACCTCAGGGTCACGGGGTCCGGCAATAGCACCATGTCTTTATCTGTGAAGCCCATCACCCGGTCATAGCCTTCATGGCCTTCCGGCGACTCCCCCGTCACAGTCACGCCCAATACGGCCTCCGGCAAGCGCATGGCACGCTCGGTAGAAAACTTCTCGCGCGGCAAAATCTTGCCGCGTGCTACGCCAGTCAAATCGGGTACCAGGCACTCTATTTCCGTGACATTATTCTCGGTCAGCCAGCGATCCATTGCTGCAAGATCAAAATTTTTACGTTCATGCATTTTTGTTCCCCAACTTCTTTTTATAAATAAATTTGAATCTATGTTACATATTGTTCGTTAGTTAATTCTAGCGTTCATCCGATTCCGGCAGGCTTCACCAAACGCTTTAAAAATTGCCAAATATTGCGGGTTCTCCATCACTTTCCACTCCGGATGCCATTGCACGCCTAAAGCAAAAGATCGGGCATCATCCACATGCAAAGCCTCTATCAGGCCATCCGGTGCATGTGCTTCTGCCGTCAACCCTGCCCCCAGCTTGTCAATGCCTTGGCCGTGAATCGAATTCACCATCATGTGCGTGCTGTCCACTATCGATGCCAGTTGTCCATTGGCCACCAGGTGAACCGGGTGTGCTGGCGCATATTGCGCTTCTGCTGGCGTATCATCCGCCTCGCGATGATCATTCAGACCAGTAACTTTATGCACGGCTTGATGCAGACTGCCACCGAACGCCACATTCAGCTCCTGAAAGCCGCGGCAAATGGCCAACAGCGGGATGCCTGCGTCAATCGTCGCGTGAATCAGTTTTAGCGTAAGCGCATCTCGCGCAGGGTCTAGCGGCAACGTGGGATCATGTACCTCCTGGCCAAAATGTGAAGGATGCAGATTAGACACTGAGCCTGTTAGCAAAACACCATCCGCCATCGCCAGCAACTCTTCCAGCTCAATATGGTCGCTGACCGCAGGCACCAGCAGAGGCAAGGCTCCTGCCGCTTCCGCCACCGCCAGAATATATTTTTGCCCGACCGCATGAAAGGGGTGCGCGCCGAGTTGCTTCACGTCAGCTGGCAGCAATACTACTGGTTTTCTGTGCACAGGTTTCTTCATCGTTATTACTACTCAGCAACCCTATCAATATGCCTTCAATGCTCGTTATACCACTATTTTCAAGGATTGCAACAATTCGGTTACAAGTATACTATGCCTTTAATTGGTAATACCACAAGAGCCATTTAAGTTATTTAATTAGAACCACTTTAGAAAAACAATATTGCCTGATGAAACAGCCTGTTCTCTCTGAATGGTTATTAACGCAGCTTAGCCAGAGCAGATTTCCCGCCCGCATGCCCAATCACCGGCGCGTGTACGAAGCTATCCGCCGCGCCATTACAGAGCAAGTATTGCCATCGGGCTGCCGATTGCCTTCCACGCGCAGTCTTGCGACTGATTTAGGCATGTCCCGCAACACTGTGCTGACGGCTTTCGACCAATTGCTGGATGAAGGCTATGTAGCGGCCAGGACGGGTAGCGGCACCTATGTTGCCTACAATCAGCCTGATGAATTCTCAAAAAATCCAAACGTGATACACTCGCTTAACCCGGAGGGCAATATCATCGGGCTTTCCAGGCGCGGACTGATTGCATCCAGCACACAAAATAATCATCCAAGTGACCATTCAAGCAATCACCCTAGCAACCATGAGGTACAGCCATTTACGCCGGGCGCGGATGATTACTCCAAATTTCCGTTCGAGCTCTGGCGGCGCTTGCTCAATCGTCAATGGCGCATGCTAGACCCAGCCCTGCTGGACAGCAGCCATGACGGCGGCTACTTGCCGTTACGGCAATCCATTGCCGATTATTTGCGCGTATCACGTGCGGTGAACCTGAAGGTAGATCAAGTGCTGATCACCTCTGGCACCCAGCAATCAATCGACTTGTGTGCACGTTTACTCACCGACCACAACGACTGTGTCTGGGTTGAAAACCCCTGCTATTGGGCAGCACGGCGCGTACTGGAAGCGAATGGCCTGCAACTGCATCCGGTTGCTGTAGACAACGAAGGTATGGCACCCACCACACAGGACTTTCGTGTGAAGCCGCGTCTTATTTACACCACGCCATCGCATCAGTACCCTAAAGGCATGGTCATGAGCTATGGCCGCCGCCGGCTGCTGCTGGATTACGCGCAGAATCAGGGCGCATGGATTATTGAAGATGACTATGACAGCGAGTTTCGTTTTGAAGGCCGTCCCATCTCGTCACTGCAAGGCATGGATCAGGATGGCCGTGTGCTGTATCTGGGCACATTTTCAAAAGTGATGTACCCGGGCATCCGCCTGGGCTACATGGTGATACCGCCGCAACTGGTAGCCCCGTTCAAAAACGGCCTTTACGAACTGCAACGTCCAGGTCAGGTGATGATTCAGGCGGCATTGGCCGATTTTATTGAAGAAGGCCATTTTGCCAGCCATATCCGGCGCATGCGCCAAACCTACGGCGAAAGACGACGTTTGCTGCAGGCCGCACTGGCACCGGTGGCAAATGCTGGCGCACGGCTTTCACCTGTTGATTCCGGGCTGCATCTGGTGGTGGAGTTCGACTCGAATGTTGATGACATTCGCGTGGCTGAAATGGCTGCAGAAAAGGGTTTGCGCGTGTATGCGCTTTCAAACTACTGCGTGGGTGCAAAACAAGAAAAAGGCCTGATTATCGGTTATGCCTACGCTGCAACCGAACACATCACACATTATGGCAATATATTAGCTAATGTGATACAGGAATCTTTAAGAAAACAGGCATTAGCCTAAGGCATCGCGCAACTGATACCACGCCATGCCCAACACCAGAGCGGGCGTGCGCAGTAGTTTACCACCAGGAAAATCATGGTGCCTGATTTGCGCGATTAAATCCAAGCGTTCTGCTTGGCCAGAAACTGCCTCCGCTACCAGTTTTCCTGCCAGGCCGGTAAGCGCCACACCGTGGCCTGAAAAGCCTTGCAGGTAATAAACATTTGGCGCAATGCGGCCAAAATCGGGCGCGCGGTTCATGGTGATATCGACAAAGCCACCCCAAGTGTATTCAACCTTTGTATTTGCGAGTTGCGGAAATGCTGTAGTCATGCGCGCCTGCATGCTGGCTGTCAGGTTGCGCGGCGTCATGGCGCTGTAGCTCACGCGGCCGCCAAAGATCATGCGTTTGTTATCTGAATTGACATCTCGGGCAAATCTAAAATAATCCAGTACGAAATTGGAGTCGCACACAGCTGCGTTAGTGGGAATAAGTTTTGCTGCAAGTTTTGAATCAATCGGCTCGGTGCCGATAATGTAAGTACCCACAGGCATAATGCGTCTGGTCAGATTCGGTGCAAGTTTTGGCGACACTTCTGGCAAATACATATTACCTGCCAGCACCACAAATTTGGCTTTTACATTGCCGGTTTCTGAATGCAAAGTTACTGTGTCGCCTTGCTGCATCGTATTCACAGGCGAATGCTGAAAGATGCGCACACCCAGACTGGCCGCGCCTTTTGCCAAGCCCAAGCAGTAATTCAGCGGATGCAGATGCCCTGAACGCTTATCGTAGAAGCCATTAAAATAACGCGGGCTATCAATCCAGCTAGGAAGGTGCGCGGGTTCAATCCACGTTGCATCGCTGTCATAATGGTACTTTTGTGTCATACCATCGAACCACTGACGCAGCTTTTTACCTTTACGTTCGCTTACCGAAACACCCAAAAAACCATCGGTTAAATCGCATTGGATATCAAAGCGCCTCACACGCTCGCGCACCATATCCAGCGCTTCCAGCGTCATGCGCCATACCTGTTTTGCGGCTTCAAAACCAAGCGCGCTTTCAATCACACCCTGTTCACAAGCCAGGCCGGCAATAATTTGCCCACCATTGCGTCCGCTGGCGCCAAAGCCGATATGATTGGCCTCTAATACAACAACTGAGTAACCACGGTCTGCCAGCTCGATCGCCGCAGACAATCCTGCAAAACCGCCACCCACCACACATACATCTGCCTCAGCATCGCCTCGCAGCTTGGGGTAAGCAGGCTGCTCATTCGCGCTGGCGGCGTAATAAGAGTTTTGCGTAAGTTTTAAATCTGCAGATTTAATATTAGTCTCGAGCATGTTTATTTTTTGCTGCAATGCGCCCACAAAGCCATGTCCACACCAGGGTTGCAGCCGCGTTGGATGTTAATTCCGCATGGTCATACGGTGGTGAAACTTCGGTGCAGTCCATGCCCACCCAGTTCAAATCATGCCAGGCTTCCAGCAGCGTCATCGCTTGTGTGGTGGTCAAGCCGCCTACTTCTGGCGTGCCTGTGCCCGGGGCAAACGCCGGGTCAAGCGCGTCAATATCAAACGTTAAATACAGCGGCGGATTACCGGCCTTAGCCATGCGTTCGCGCACTTCATCGACCACCTTTTTTAAACCATCACCATCTTTGCCGCGCAATTCGCGCGCGGTGTAAATTTTGCCGCCTTGGTCATTTACAAACTCACGCGCAGAGCGCTCGCCAGACGAGCGGATGCCGATTTGTACGAAGCATTTAGGGTCAACCAAACCCTCGGTCACCGCTTCATACACCCAGGTGCCATGGCCTGACGGTTCGCCAAAATGATCAGTCCAGGTATCGCAATGTGCATCAAAATGGATGCATGCCAGCGGTTGTTGGTAATGTGCATGGTAAGCACGCAGCAGCGGCAAAGTAATGGAGTGATCGCCGCCCAGCCACACCATCGTCTGGTTTTTAATCAATTCTGCTGCTAGCGGCATCAGCGCGCTGCGCATGGCGTCAATGCTGGTGTTTGGTAAAAGCAAGTCACCCACATCCTTTAAAAACTCAAGTGGCGAAACATCAAACAAAGGATGTGTTGCATCGCACAACATCTGGCTGGCGTGGCGAATCGCACTCGGCCCGAAACGCGCACCAGGACGATTGGTCACGCTGCCATCCCAATTGATACCCGTGATGGCGTATGGTTTTTTAGCAGCCATATCAATAGACAGAGGATTTTCTATTGACAACCCTAGAAAACCGCTAGTGGAAAGATAGGCAAACGCGTGATTCATTCATTGCTCCGAAACTGGATGTACTCATGTGACATTATAGGTAGAATGATAATTCTATGCTGGCCTTATAAGTAGAACCATTTATTTAAAATTGATAGAGCCAATTTAAAGCGAAATTGAATGCAAAAAATTATCAACAGCGCCACAAAAATGATACAAGCCGAGCGCGAGCGCTATCTACAATTGCATCCGAGTTCAGTTGCATTATCACAAAGCACAAGCCAGCACTTTCTCTATGGCGTGCCCATGCACTGGATGAACGACTGGGGCACGCCGGTACCTTTATTTGTCGAGAAAGCGCAAGGCGCGCATTTCACTTGTGCAGATGGTCTGGATTATACGGATTTCTGTCTGGGCGATACTGGCGCGATGTTCGGCCATAGCCCACCAGCAGTTGCGAGAGCCATCACAGACCAAGCCAATAAAGGCTTAACCGCCATGCTGCCTTCTGCCTTGGCAGCCGGCGTGGGTGAGACTTTGGCAGCATACTTCAATTTGCCCTTCTGGCAGATGGCCACCACTGCGACCGATGCCAACCGCTTCGTACTGCGCTGGGCGCGCGCCATAACCAACCGTAACAAACTGCTGGTGTTCGATGGCTGTTATCACGGAACTATAGATGATGCCATGGTGGATTACACCATGCGAGATGACACCATGGTGGACGCCGTTAATGGCAAAACGAGAAACCGCGCCAGTTTGCTCGGCCAAGTTTATGATTTAAGTTTGCACACGGTCGCTGTGCCGTTTAACGATTTAACCGCGGTTGAGCGCGAATTGGCCAGGGGTAACATTGCCTGCATACTCACCGAACCTGCGCTCACTAACTGCGGCATGGTGCTACCGAACGATGGCTTTATCGAAAGTTTACGCGAACTCACCACAAAATACGGCACGCTGTTAATTTTGGATGAAACACACACCATCTCCACCGCGTGCGGCGGCTGGGCTAAATATAATGGTGTCGTTCCTGACTTTTTAGTGGTCGGCAAACCGATTGCAGGCGGGCTGCCGGCGGCAGCTTACGGCTTTAGCGCAGAAATGGCAGATCGCATGAAAACTGCCAAAGATAACGCACCGGCCGGACATTCCGGCATCGGCACGACGCTCTCCGGCAATATGATGACGCTCGCTGCCATATATGCAACTCTTACAGAAACAGCCACTGATGCGGCTTACAGGCACATGCTGGCATTGGCCGACTTACTGGAGCAACAGCTTACCGCATCATTAGAATCGCATAATCTGCCATGGAACATCACACGGCTGGGCGCGCGGCTGGAGCTGCAGTTTTGCGAAAATCCGCCTCACGACGCACAAGCTGCAAGGCTTGCGCAAAACGACATTTTAGAAAGCGCCATCCATCTCTATTTGCTAAATCGCGGCGTGCTGCTGACACCATTCCATAACATGATGTTGGTGTGCCCCGCTACCAGCCAAGAAGACATTAAGAAACTAGTACAAATATTTAACGACTGTTTAACCGAGCTGACTTCAGAATAAAAAAGTGATGAATCGATGAAGCCAGCTAATAAATTAATTCAAAGACACAATCGCTTCAATTTCCACCAGCACATCACGCGGTAATTTAGCCACTTGCACGGTGGAGCGTGCAGGCGTATGGCTGCCGAAAACATCGCCATACACTTTGTTCATCGCCACAAAATCATCCAGATTTTTTAGAAACACAGTGGTTTTAACGACTTTGTTCAGGCTCGCGCCGGCGGCTTCAATCACGGCTTTCAGGTTCGCCAACACCTGCGTAGTCTGCACGGTAATATCGCCATCATTCAGCGTGCCATCTGCACGTAATGGTATTTGGCCCGAGGTGAATAATAAATCACCCACTACCATGGCTTGTGAGTATGGACCAATGGCGGCTGGCGCGTTTGAGGTTTGGATGACTTTCACTTGAACACCTTTTTAGTTAATTATCAGAATACCTAAATTGTACCCGTTTGGTATTGCAAAACAATTCATAGGCAATGGTGCCAGCGGCTTTTGCAACGTCATTAGCCAATATTTGGTCGCCCCACAACTCAACCGTTGAGCCAATGTTAGCAGTTTGAATATCAGTTAAATCCACAAACAGCATATCCATCGAAACCCGGCCAATGATGCGCGTCTTTTTGCCTTCAACCGCAGCAGGCGCGCCCATCGCAGATCTTGGGTAGCCATCCGCATAGCCGCAAGCCACCACGCCGACTAACGTTTCCTTTTCCGCCGTGAATATGCTGCCATAGCCAATGGATTCGCCTTTGGTGATTTTGCGGATTGAGATGATCTGCGAAGTAAGTTGCATCACCGCGCGCAGCGGCGTTTTCGCGTCGTAAAGTGGATCTGCGCCATACAGCATGATACCAGGGCGCGACCAATTGGCGCGGGCTTGCGGCCAGCCAAGAATAGCAGCAGAATTAGCAAGGCTCACATCCACGACGCCCAAATTTTGTACAGTTTGCTGAAAAAGGGCGATTTGCTGCGTCGTGTGCTCGCTGCTTAAAGTATCCGCATTGGCAAAATGCGACATCAGTACGACTTTCGCTACATTGGGATGTCCATTTAAGCGCGAATAAGCTTGAATGTACCCACTTGGTGACAAGCCCACTCGGTGCATGCCACTATCCATTTTTAGCCAGACATGCACCGGTTTAGCGAGTTTTGCCGCGAGCAATATCTCCACTTGCCACTGCGCATGCACCACCAGCCACAGGTCATTTGCAACAATTTCCGGCAACTCGGCGGCCTCAAAAAAACCTTCCAGCAACAAAATAGAGTTTTTAATGCCCGCCAGACGCAGTTGCAGCGCCTCTTCCAGGCACGCAACAGCAAAACCGTCAGCCTCATTTTCTATTGCTTTGGCGCATTGCACCGCACCATGGCCATAGGCGTTGGCCTTGATGACCGCCAGCGCTTTTCCACCGTGCATTTGCTTGGCAACGCGATAATTATGGCGAAACGCATCCAGGCGAATGTGCGCAATAGCGGGACGGGACATAAAGTTAGGCTTTTATAAGTGTTTGTTTTGTACTGGCACGATTTTGTACGCGCTTATTGTAACGATTTAAGCTCAAGTCGTCACTTTGGATCGCGGGCTGATGGTTCGCCACCAAATCTGCCAGCAATTGCCCAGAGCCGCAGGCCATGGTCCAGCCTAAAGTACCATGGCCTGTATTAAGCCATACGTTGTCATATAGGCTGTTTGTTTTGCCAACACTGGACGCTTTGCCGATAATCGGTGTGCCGTCTGGCGTCATCGGCCGCAGACCTGTCCAGAACAGTGATTTTGAGGCATCTCCCGCATTGGGGAACAGGCTGTTCAGCACCATTTCCAACGTTTCGCGCCGACGCGGATTCAGGCTTAAATCAAAGCCCGCCAGTTCCGCCATCCCGCCCACCCTGATTCTATCGTCAAAGCGCGTAATAGCCACTTTGTAAGTTTCATCCATCACGGTAGAAACAGGTGCAGCAGCAGGATTGATAACAGGCACGGTGAGCGAGTAACCTTTGACCGGATACACGGGAATCTGCAAACCCAACCCCTGCATCAGCTGGCGCGTGTAGCTGCCGAGCGCGACTACATATTGGTCGGCTTCCAGCATTTCCGTACCAACATCGGTACTAATTTCTACACCAAAAAGCTTGTTTTTGCTGGTAAGCAGATGTTTTACACTCACGTTTTGGCGAAATTTAACGCCAAGCTGTTTTGCCTTTTCAGCCAGATTGGTTGTGAATAGCTGGCAATCACCGGTTTCATCGCCGGGCAAGCGCAGGCCGCCTAACAGCTGGTCTTTAACCAGCACCAAAGCTGGCTCCACCCGGGTGCAGCCATCAGGATCAAGATGCTCAAACGGAACGCCTAAGCGTTCGAGTACAGCAATGTCCTTTGCTTCAGCATCCAGCTGTTTTTGTGTGCGAAACACCTGTAAAGTGCCCCGTGTGCGGCCTTCATAGGCAATGCCGGTGCTGGCGCGCAATTCAGCCAGACAATCGCGGCTATATTCCGCCAGGCGCACCATGCGTTCTTTATTGCGGTCGTAGCTCTTGGCGTTGCAGTTTTGCAGCAATTTAAATGTCCACTGCAATTGCCATAGCGTCCAATCCGGCCTAAGTGAAAGTGGCGAATGGCGTTGAAACAGCCACTTTAATGCCTTCATCGGCACGCCGGGCGCAGCCCATGGCGCAGCATAGCCCGGCGAGATTTGCCCCGCGTTAGCAAAACTGGTTTCCAGCCCCACTGCTGGCTGGCGGTCTATCACTGTGACATCAAACCCTTTCTGTGCCAAATAGTAAGCGGAGGTGACACCCACCACGCCGGAACCCAGTACAAGCACCTTCATTTCAACCTCTGTATATATCAAAGATAACACGTACAGTCTATTGAATTCAGACGCATCGAATTAACCAAATTAGTTACTTTTATTTACATAATTAACTAATAATTATTAATTAGTAGTAGTATTTGCTAAAAATTAAATAAAAAATAGTTTATTCAACATTAAGGAGAAATCATGCGCATTCGTACCCATGCCGTGCGCGAGCTGGATCGTATTGATATGAAGATATTGTCTGTGCTGCAGGCCGATGCGCGCATCCCCATAACCGAGCTGGCGGAGCGCGTGGGCTTGTCCGTCACGCCCTGTGGCGAGCGCATCAAGAACTTGGAGAAGGAAGGCGTGATTCTGGGTTATCAGGCGCGCTTGAATCCGCATGCACTCGGCCTTGGCTTGCTGGTATTCGTGGAGCTCAAACTTGCTACCAAATCAGGTGCGATTTTTGGCAAATTCAAACAGGAAATTCTCAAACTGCCCAGCGTGCTGGAGTGCCATTTGGTTTCCGGCGATTTTGATTACCTGATTAAAGCACGCATTGCAAAAATGGCGGATTACCGCACCCTGTTGGGCGACATATTGCTCACCTTGCCCGGTGCACAGGAATCGCGCAGTTATATCGTGATGGAAGAAGTAAAAGAGGGTCTTGCGCTGCCGCTTGTAGAAGCTAAAGAATAACAACAAGTGGCTCTAGCAAAATATTCCAAATGGCTCTTGTTGCATATCCAGTTTAAGAAAACAATGCTATTGTAATCGGTAAGATTTTGCTTTAGTTTTAGTGATGTATGCCCGATTTAATATTTTTGAATTCTGTCACTTTTTTAAGGGGATTAAAATGATTTCAATTTCAATTAAACAAGCTTTAGTGGCAGCGCTTGCTACAGGTTTGGCTGCCAGCATCTGCGGCGCGCATGCAGAACATGTAAGCAAAATTGGTGCAGGCGAAGGCAAGCTTGATATCATCGCTTGGCCTGGTTACCTTGAGCGTGGCGAATCGGATAAGAACTACGATTGGGTGACCGGATTTGAAAAGGAAACCGGCTGCAAGGTGAACGTAAAAACCGCCGGCACTTCGGATGAAATGGTATCGCTGATGAATAAAGGCGGTTATGACCTGGTGACTGCCTCGGGCGACGCCAGCCTGCGATTGGTTGCAGGCAAAAAAGTACATCCGATCAATTCCGCTTTAATCCCCTCATGGAATACGATAGATTCCCGCCTGCAGAATGCACCCTGGCACACCGTTGGCGGCAAGCATTACGGCGTGCCTTACCAGTGGGGCCCAAACGTGCTGATGTACAACACACAAGTATTTAAAACCGCACCCACCTCATGGGCGACGGTGTTCGAGCCGCAAAACCTGCCCGATGGCAAACCAAATAAAGGCCGCATCCAGGCTTATGATGGCCCGATTTATATCGCAGACGCAGCATTGTATTTGATGAAGAAAGACCCGTCACTTGGCATTAAAGATCCCTATGAACTCAACGAAAAACAATATGCGGCGGTGTTAAAACTGCTGCGCCAGCAAAAAACCCTCACCCACAGATATTGGCATGATGTGACCGTGCAGATGACCGATTTCAAAAAAGAAGGCGTGGCAGCCTCTGGTGCGTGGCCATATCAGGTCAATGCGTTAAAAACTGAAAAGCAGCCGATTGCGTCTGTGATTCCACAAGAAGGCGCGACAGGCTGGGCGGATACCACCATGCTGGCCGCTGGCGCGAAACACCCGAATTGCGCGTATAAATGGCTGGAGCACTCGCTGAACCCGAACCTGCAATCGGGCCTGGCAGAATGGTTTGGCTCTAACCCGGCCGTGCCAACCGCCTGCAAAGCCAAAGCACCGGGCGGTAGTGACTTCTGCGCTGATAACGGTTTTGAGCGCTTTACCGAAATTAAATTCTGGAGAACGCCGCAAGCCAAATGCTCGCTTAAAGAAGGCTGCGTACCATACAGCCGCTGGACGAAGGACTATATCGCCATCATGGGTGGCAGATAGTTATAACCTATGGTTGCAGCCGTCGAGTTTTCCGCCGTCAGCCGCCATTATGGTAACGTAAAAGCGGTTGATGATGTAACGATTGCTGTCGCTGAGGGCGAGTTTTTTTCCATGCTTGGGCCAAGCGGCTCGGGCAAAACTACTTGTCTTCGCCTGATTGCAGGTTTTGAGCAGCCAAGCTTTGGCAGCATAAAAATCTTCGGCAAAGAAGCTGCTGGCGCGCCACCTTACGAGCGTGAAGTGAACACTGTTTTTCAGGATTATGCGCTGTTTCCGCACATGAACGTGCTGGATAACGTGGCATATGGTTTGCGCGTAAAAGGCATCGCCAAACCGGAAAGTTACCAGCATGCCAAGCATGCACTAGCGCAAGTGGCGCTGGCAGAATACGACACGCGCAGGCCTGGTGAGCTTTCAGGCGGGCAGCGCCAGCGTGTAGCCTTGGCGCGGGCGCTGGTGAATGAGCCGCGCGTGTTGCTGCTGGACGAACCGCTGGGTGCGCTGGATTTAAAGCTGCGTGAGCAAATGCAACTGGAACTCAAAACCCTGCATAAAAAACTTGGCATTACGTTTATCTACGTCACGCACGATCAGGGCGAAGCATTATCCATGTCTGACCGCGTGGCCGTATTTAATCGCGGCAGAATCGAGCAAGTGGATTCGCCGCGCAACCTTTACACCCACCCAAAAACCAGCTTTGTAGCGGATTTTGTCGGCACTTCAAATGTGGTAAGCGGGGATTTGGCACAACAAATTACCGGCAATAGCCAAGCCTTTTCGATTCGCCCCGAACATATCGGCATTAACACCGGGCAGGCCGGCATCTTGAAGTTAAATGGCGAAGTCGCAGATATTCAATATCACGGTGCAACCAGCAAAATAGAGGTTGCCGTGGATGGCCAATTGCTATCCATGGTACTTTCCAACACGGAAGTAAGCGAAGCGCAGCTGCCGAAAATCGGCCAGAAAATTACTTTGTGCTGGCCGCGAAGCCGCATGGTGATGCTGGAAAATTAACCCGTTATTCTCAGCCATGCTACCTTCTGCCAGCTTAACCCCACCCGCAAATCCACTCCTGAGATGGTTGGGCAACACACTCTATCGTAAACATCATCTGTTCCTATTCTTGCTGCTCACTCCGCCGCTATTATGGTTTGGCGTAGTTTACCTGGGCTCGCTATTTGCGCTGCTTTGGCAAAGTTTTTATACATTTGATAGTTTCAGCATGTCGGTTTCACCCGATTTAACGCTCGAAAACTACCGTAGCCTGATTGACGCCGCCAATTTTGACATTATCCTGCGCACCCTCAGCATGGCGATTGCGGTGACGCTGGCCTGCGCCTTGATTGCCTTTCCCATTGCCTATTACATGACACGCTACGGCAGCTCCGCTGAAAAAGGCTTTTTCTACATCGCGGTCATGTTGCCGATGTGGGCAAGCTATATCGTTAAAACCTACGCATGGACGGTGATTTTATCGCAGCAAGGCATTTTATACTGGTGCATCAATCACTTAGGTTTAACGGCTGCACTCAATCACATCTTACAAATACCTGTCATCGGTGGCAACACGCTCGCCACATCCAACCTCGGGCGCTTCATGGTGTTCACCTATATCTGGCTGCCCTTTATGATTTTGCCGATACAAGCCGCGCTGGAGCGCGTGCCTGCAAACTTGCTGCAGGCCTCGGCCGATTTGGGCGCGAAGCCTGCACAGACTTTTCGCCACGTATTGTTACCGCTAGTATTTCCCGGCGTAGTAGCAGGCTCTATTTTTACTTTTTCGCTCACACTGGGCGATTACATTATCCCGCAACTCATCGGCCCCAGCGGCCTGTATATCGGGACCATGGTGTACACCATGCAAGGCTCTGTAGGCAATATGCCGCTGGCAGCTGCGTTCACTGTGGTGCCGATTGTTTTGATTTTTATTTACCTTGCGCTAGCCAAGCGGGCGGGGGCTTTCGATGCCTTATAACATAAAGCAGTCAGGTAAAGGGTTGCGCGCTAAACCATCCAATGAAAATCGGGCACCCGTATGGTTGAAAACGCTTGCCTATGGCGGCCTGGTGTTTTTGCATTTCCCCATAGTCGTCATCGTCATCAACGCTTTTTTGGCGGGAGATGGCGATAAGGCTTACTTTACCTTGCGCTGGTTTCACGAGGCTTTTGCACGCGAAGATGTCATGCTGGCCATCGCGCTGTCACTCAAGGTGGCGGCTGTGGCGACTTTGCTGGCATTAGTGATGGGCACTATGGCCGCCGCAGCGCTGTACAGACGCAACTTTTTTGGCAAAGAAGCCATTACCACCATGTTGATTCTGCCGATTGCCCTGCCCGGCATTATCACCGGCATCGCGCTGCTCTCTGCGATGAACATACTTGATATCACCCCTGGTTTTTGGACCATTATAGTGAGCCATGCCACGTTTTGTGTGGTGATGATTTACAACAACGTGGTCGCGCGCTTCAGGCGCATGCCGCACAGCCTGGTGGAAGCCTCCATGGACTTGGGCGCGGATGGTTTCACCACGTTTCGGCACATTATTCTGCCGCAACTCGCGACCGCCCTGCTTGCGGGTGCATTGCTGGCATTTGCGCTATCGTTTGATGAGCTGATTGTGACTATATTCACCTCGGGACATGAAATCACGCTGCCGATCTGGCTGCTTAATCAGCTCGCGCGCCCACGTGACGCTGCGATAACCAATGTAGTCGCCATGATGGTGATGCTGATTACCGCATTACCGATTATCGCAGCCTATTATTTAACGCGCGGCACGGAAAGCATCGCCGGCAGCAGTCGCTAAAAAATCGGGTATTATTTTTGAAAGAGGATCGAAAAATGCATAACATTCAAACGCAATTACTGATTAATGGCCAATTCGTAACTGGCGAAGGCGCACCAATCAGCGTGCTGAATCCAGCTACTGGTGCTGAGATAGCTCAGGTAGCGGAAGCCTCATTGGCACAGATTGAAACTGCAGCAAGCGCTGCAGCAGCCGCTTTCAAAAGCTGGAAAAAAACCACGCCGCGCGACCGTTCCACAATGTTACTCAAATTGGCAGATGCCATAGAGGCCGATGCGGAAGGCTTTGCCGGTCTGGAGTCGCTAAATTGCGGCAAGCCTTATCTGGCGGCGCTGAATGATGAAATCCCCGCTGTTGCGGACGTATTCCGCTTTTTCGCAGGCGCGGTGCGCAACATGACCGGCGCGCTGGCAGGCGAATATCTGCCGGGCCACACCAGCATGATTCGGCGCGATCCATTAGGCGTAGTGGCCTCGATTGCGCCGTGGAATTACCCGCTGATGATGGCGGCCTGGAAGCTGGGCCCGGCGCTGGCTGCAGGCAATACCGTGGTGTTAAAGCCATCGGAAATGACGCCGCTTACTACGCTTAAACTGGCGCAACTCATCGCCGGAATTTTCCCTGCCGGTGTAGTGAATATTTTGAATGGGCGCGGTGAATCCGTCGGCGCGACTATGATTTCGCAGCCACAAGTACAGATGATTTCAATTACGGGGGATATTTCAACCGGCCAGAAAATCATGGAAGTCGCTGCAAAAAGCGTGAAGCGCACCCACCTTGAATTAGGCGGCAAAGCGCCTGTGATCGTGTTTGACGATGCGGATTTAAGCGCAGTGGTAGAAGGCGTGCGCACTTTCGGTTTTTATAATGCAGGCCAGGATTGCACCGCCGCCTGCCGTATTTATGCAGGCAAAAAAATCTACGAAAAACTGGTTGCCGAGCTGTCTTCAGCCACCGCCAGCATTAAAGTGGGCGAACAAAAAATGAGCGGCGTAGAAATGGGACCGCTCATTTCCGCACGTCAGCGCGAGCGTGTGGCGGGGTTTGTAGACCGGGCAGCCGCACAAAAACATATCGAAATCACCACTGGCGGCAAAATGCGTACCGGAAGTGGCTTTTTCTACGAGCCCACCATTATTGCAGGTGCCCTGCAAACCGATGAGATCGTCTGCAAAGAGGTGTTTGGGCCCGTGGTTTCTGTCACGCGTTTTGATGATGAAGAAACTGTAGTCAGCTGGGCGAACGATTCAGAATACGGCCTCGCCAGCTCGGTATGGACAAGTGATGTTTCACGCGCCATGCGCGTATCTGCCGAATTACAGTACGGCTGCACTTGGGTGAACACACATTTTATGCTGGTATCAGAAATGCCGCACGGCGGCATGAAAAAATCAGGCTATGGCAAAGATATGTCGATATACGCGATTGAAGATTACAGTGCCGTGCGGCATGTGATGGTGAAACTTTAAAATCCTTGCAGGGTGAGCAACTTGCTGCTCACCCTACCCCAACCAGATACGGGCTTGCTATCTACCGATCTGGTTGCCGATAATACCGCCAATAGCCGCGCCGCCAACTGTCCCAACACCGCTGCCGCCAGTCAGCACCGCACCTGCTACAGCCCCGACACCGGCACCAATCGCAGTGTTTTTGTCACGTGTTGACATATTGCTACAGCCGCTTAAGCCAACAACGAGTGTTGCCGCAATGAAAGTCATCGCTAATTTACTTTTTGTTTTCATGGTAATCTCACTTTTGAAAATTGATTTACGATAAGGCATTCATGAGACTCGCTTTTAAGTCAAAAGGTTCCGTTTAACTAGAGGATGGTGTGCACGAACTGACCAGTGCAGCCCCCTCATTACCTGCGCCGTCCTTCAGAAAGCATGCATGGCTAAGGTTAATTGTCTTTCCATAATTTCTGCATCTCGATGAACATAAAAGATGCGGTCCAGGAGATTAGAACCAGGCCTGTTAATGCTTCCAGTCCAGCTGTAAATCGAACATTGCCTTTGGCGACAATGTCGCCAAAGCCAAGCGATGTGTAGCTCACAAACGAAAAGTAACTGCAGTCCATCAGACTCTGATTAAAGTGCCCCTCCAATGAGCCAAAACCACCTTGATGAATCATGAAATAGTAGCCAAAAGCAAAAGCCCATATTTCAATAACATGTGCAAATAATGCACCAAAAACACCGAATAAAACACGTAACCGTGGCTTGATGGTAAGCCTGGGAATCAGTTTTGAAAGCTGGTTTAGCGCCTCAAAATGGATCAGCACAGCAGTTGCAACAAGAACACTATTGAGCGCGTAAGTAATAATCATCGTTTATCTTCGTGTATTGATGGTTTTATAATAACTGAGATCAACCCAAATCCCTATGTATTCTGCATTAAAACGTGGGTGGGCTGCACGAACTCACCAAGGTACACACTTCATTCCCCACATTACGAAAGCGGTGCGGTTGACGGCTGTTAAAGTAGTAAGCATCGCCAGCACCCAATACCCGCGTAGATTCTCCTACAGTCACTTCCAGGCGTCCAGACAGTATCACAGCACCTTCCTCACCCTCGTGCTGCAGCATCATCATGCCCGTATCGGCGCCTGCTTCATATGTTTCATAGAGAATCTGCAAAGCATGACCAGCCTTAGCCGAGCCAATCTGGCGATATGAGATACCTTCACCAGCGCTAATTTCGGTCAGATCCCGGGCGCGGTAAAAAACCTCGCTCTTCATGCCCGGCAATTCGTCTGAGAAAAATTCAGCCAGTGTCATCGGAATGCCCGCCAGTATGCGTTTTAAGGCGCTAACAGATGGACTAGTACTGCCGGATTCTATGAGTGAAATACTGGCATTGGCAACACCCGCCCTTTTTGCCAATGCGCGCTGCGATAGCTGGTGCCGTAGCCGCACTATTTTGAGTCTTAAGCCTACATCAATATCCATAATCTAATCACTTGGTGTTTAAAGTGTTAAATATACAATAACACTCATAAAATTAATACTAGTATAATCAATAGATTAATAAAATTAAAAACCAGACTTGACACAATATGCTAAACACTAAAAGATGCTAAATAATCGTATGCATGAAAAAGTAATATTTAAGGATTCTCGCATGTCAAAATCAGAACAAGCCGAGCTGCCTAACCTGTCGCACTATTGGGTGCCGTTTACCGCCAATCGGCAATTCAAAGCCATGCCGCGCCTATTCAAAGCGGCCAAGGGTAATTACTACACGTCTATGGATGGCCGGCAAATACTAGATGGCACGGCAGGCCTGTGGTGCGTGCCGGCGGGACATGGACGCGAAGAAATTGCGGTGGCCGTAGCCAATCAACTACGCACGCTGGATTACGCACCGGCGTTCCAATCGAGCCATCCGCTCGCGTTTGAAGCCGCCACCCGTCTGGCAGCCTATATGCCCACTGGTTTAGATCGGATATTCTTCACCAATTCCGGTTCAGAATCTGCCGATACTGCGCTTAAAATCGCGCTGGCCTATCATCGTGTAGCAGGCAACCCGTTGCGAAACAAGTTGATTGGCCGTGAGCGCGGCTACCACGGCGTCAATTTCGGCGGCATTTCGGTAGGTGGTATCGCAGGCAACCGCAAGGCATTTGGCAATGCGCTAAGCGGCGTGGACCATATTCGCCATCCGCTGGATATCGAAAAAAATGCGTTTACCAAAGGCATTCCGCAAGATGGCGGCATTGCACTGGCGAATGAGTTTGAACAGCGCATGCTGACTTTGCATGACCCCTCTACGATTGCCGCACTCATTGTGGAGCCCATGCAAGGCTCGGCGGGCGTGATTGTACCACCGGCCGGCTACCTGAAACGCTTACGGGAAATCTGCACCAAACATGGCATTTTGCTGATATTTGACGAAGTCATTACCGGTTTTGGCAGACTGGGCGCCAAGTTTGGCGCGGATTATTTTGACGTCATCCCCGACATGCTCACCTGCGCCAAAGGCCTCACAAATGGCGTCGTGCCGATGGGTGCGGTAGCGGTGAAACGCGAAATCTACGATGCGTTTATGCAAAACTCTGCCGTCGGTAGCATAGAACTGCCGCATGGCTACACCTACAGCGCCATCCCCATTGCCTGCGCGGCGGTAATCGCCACGCAGGATATTTTTGCCGCAGAAAAACTGGAAGCGCGTGCGGCGGGTTTAAGCACTTATCTCGAATCAGCCGCGCACAGCCTGAAAGGCCTGCCGATGGTGAAAGATATCCGCAATATCGGCCTGGTGGCAGGCATTGAGTTTGAGGCAAAGGCAGGCGCTTCTGCTTTTGCCGTATATTTGAAATGCTATGAACTTGGCCTGCACGTGCGCTACACGGGCGACATCATTGCCATCTCGCCGCCGCTCACTATCGAAAAACATGAGATTGATCGCATCTTTAACACGCTCGCGGATGCAATTAAATACGTGGCTTCGCAAGGTGAGGCTGGGCTGGATGTCAGCCGTTATCTTAAAAACGAACAACAATGGGCATTGCATCAGCAACATACCATTTAACAAGCAATGAGGAATTCAGCATGAAAACAATCGGTCATTATATTAATGGTAAGCATGTCGCCGGCGCGGGCAAAAGATTAGGCGATGTCTATAACCCTGCCACTGGCTCCGTGCAGGCGCAAATTACTTTCGCAACCGCAGAGGAAACAAGCGCAGCGATCAACGCGGCCCAAGCAGCCTTCCCTGCCTGGGCTGCTACACCCGCGCTAAGACGCGCACGCATCATGTTCAAGTTCAAAGCCTTGCTGGATGATCATGCCAACGATCTAGCCAAGGCCATTTCTCTGGAGCACGGCAAAACCATTTCTGATGCACGCGGCGAAGTGACACGCGGCATCGAAGTGGTCGAGTTTGCTTGCGGCGCGCCGCATTTGATGAAAGGCGACTTCAATGACCAGGTCGGCACCGGCATCGATACCTACAGCATGCACCAGCCGCTGGGCGTGGTAGCGGGCATCACGCCGTTCAACTTTCCCGTCATGGTGCCATTGTGGATGATCCCCATGGCGTTGGCGGCTGGCAATACGTTTGTGCTGAAACCCTCAGAAAAAACGCCTAGTGCAAGTTTTATGCTGGCAGATTTATTGGCTGAAGCCGGCCTGCCGGCAGGCGTATTCAACCTGGTGAATGGCGACAAAGAAGCCGTGGATGTACTGCTCACAGACAAACGCGTGCAAGCCATCAGCTTTGTAGGTTCTACTCCGGTAGCTGAATACATTTACAGCACTGGCACCAAAAATGGCAAACGTGTACAGGCGCTGGGCGGCGCAAAAAATCATCTGGTGGTGATGCCGGATGCAGATTTAGACCAGGCCGCCGACGCACTCATTGGCGCGGGTTACGGCTCTGCAGGCGAGCGCTGCATGGCTATTTCCGTGGCAGTGACTGTGGGTGATATTGCCGATCAATTAGTAGAAAAAATCACTGAAAAAGCAAAAAATATCACCATCGACCAAGGCTTGAACGAGAAAGCCGACATGGGGCCCTTAGTCACGCCGCAGCATTTTGCAAAAGTAAAAAGCTATGTCGATTTAGGAGTAACCGAAGGGGCAAAGCTGGCGCTGGACGGCCGTGGTTACAGCCACAAAGGCCATGAAAAGGGCTTCTTCCTGGCACCGTGTCTGTTCGATCATGTGACCAAAGATATGCGCATTTACAAAGAGGAGATTTTTGGTCCTGTGCTCTGTGTAGTGCGCACCAAGACATTTGAGGAAGCGCTGCAACTGGTCAACGACCATGAGTTTGGTAACGGCACCGCAATTTTCACGCGCGATGGTGAAGCCGCGCGTGAGTTCACCAGCCGCGTACAGGTCGGCATGGTAGGCGTGAACGTGGCGATTCCCGTGCCAATCGCCTTCCACAGTTTTGGCGGCTGGAAACGCTCGCTGTTCGGCGACCATCATATCTATGGTATGGATGGCATTCGTTTTTATACACGGCTTAAAACTACCACCTCACGCTGGCCTGCCAGTAACAACAACTCAGGCACTGAGTTTGTCATGCCGACCATGAAATAAACTGCTTTATCCAAATAAAAAAGGGTGCCGAAGCACCCTTTTTTAAAACCCTAGAGAGTATGCAATTACCAGGTACGTTTAATATAAAACGTCAATTTTTCTTCGTTTGTATCTCTGCCATCGAAAGCGTTGTAAAACGCTTCGTTCTTCACGTCGAATGTATTCGTGTAAACTGCGCCCGCATTAAAGCCTTCGATCGGTTTACCGGCACCTGGCAATGAAAAGTTTCTGTTCAAGCCGATTGCCCAGTCACCCTGGCTGCCTTGAAGGCCAGGTGTATGTTGGTAACCTACTTTAGCCAGGAAATTTAAATCGCCAATTGGCAACGTGTAGTTAAATTTCAGCTCGTTGTAAGTAGCACCATCTGTGTCACCTTTTTTGATCTGAGTAAGAGTACTATCAGTTCTATTGGCACCATAATAATCAGTAGGAATGTAATAGAAAGTATATGTTAGCCATTTGTAAGACAAAGCTGCAGAAACTTCGAGGGTATCTTGGTTTTGACCTTTAAAAGCAGGGCTTCTGAATGAATCTTCGTGATCTGGGTACCAGTAATAGTTTGCCAAGAAGTTAACGCCAAAACCATTCTCAAATGTTTTTGCCCAGCCTGCGTAAATGTCTACCTCTAAACGGTTACCACCAGAAAATCCATCACCATGCCCTGTGAACTCTTTATCGATGTTAGAAAACCAGGTACCTGCATAAAAACCACTGCTGTGTGCATAATCCGCACCGCCTTGTAAAGCCGGGCCATCACTTAGCGCAACACCACGGAACATGTAGTTGCTGTATGCCCCAAGATTGAAAGTGAATGTGTGTGGTGATGCTGGTTCGGCTGGAGCAGCCGGTGCGGCGGCTTCAGCTGCAGGAGCAGCTTCTGCGGCAGCTGGTGCAGCTGCTGGCGCCGCTTCATCCGCGAATGTATAAGCGCTGCTCAATAAAAGTGGTGCCGCACATAATGCGCTCAACACATGACGGTTTAATAACCAACTAATCGTTTTCATAAGACTCCCTTGATTTCCCTTAACAAATAAAAATATTGCAACACTTAAAACTTCAACCTAAACTTGCACCAAATTCGTTCGTAGTTATTTTTAATAGTGGTCATAACTACCTGCGCTAGCATTTTTAGCGCCCTTGAATACACAGTATCAAATAGCCTGCGCATAAACAAGGTAAGTTATATTGAATACAAGATTATTTTAAAGACAACACCGCACTTTTTGCGTTTTTACCACAACATTTCGGCATTTTTACACAAAAAAGCTATGTTATTGATATATATGTTAATTTTGCACTCAATTAGTGCAAAAAATTCCAAAATGGTGCATGGAAATATACATATTGAAGTGGTTCTATGCGAAGCCTAATTAACATTTACAATTGGGTCTGATTATTGATAATTCGACTAGAAGTCTGAAACAAATTTCAATTGATGATGACCATCAACCAATTTAAAGATTGATGTAAAAAATGATTGTTATTTTTGGTCGGGACGGCAAGATTCGAACTTGCGACCCCTTGCACCCCATGCAAGTACGCTACCAGGCTGCGCTACGCCCCGAACCGCGTTGCTGTTGATTTGCAACGAGCGAGCATTATAAATGAAATGACCGGATACGGATTAGATCTGGCGCATTAAAGATAAAACTTTTTTGATTGACGCCGGAATTGGCTGCTTTTAAAGCTAAGCTCGCAATAACTGAATGACTTCGCGCAGCCCGTTTTTGAACGCATGAATATCAAAATCGCTTGTGGATGCCGTTTCACTGTTGGAAACTTGTGCATTCGCCTGAGGCATGACTGCTGGCTCTGTGACTTCTTCCGCACCATCCAGACGATTTCGTGCACCGCTGATGGTGAAGCCTTGCTCATAAAGCAATTCGCGGATTTTGCGGATTAAGAGCACTTCATGATGCTGGTAATAGCGGCGGTTACCACGGCGCTTGACTGGCTTGAGCTGCGTAAATTCCTGCTCCCAATAGCGCAATACATGCGGTTTTACGCCACACAACTCACTCACCTCGCCAATGGTAAAGTACCGCTTGGCGGGAATGGGGGGTAATTGTACTTTTGCGGCGGGATCAAGCATTGTTAATTATTGACCTTAACTGGCGTAATGTTCTTCTACTTTACTTTTTAATTTCTGGCTGGCATGAAATGTCACCACTCGGCGTGCTGTGATCGGGATTTCTTCGCCTGTTTTTGGATTGCGGCCTGGACGCTCGGATTTTTTGCGCAATTCAAAATTGCCAAAACCTGATAACTTCACGCTATCGCCAGTTTCTAAAGCGGTGCGCACTTCCTCAAAAAACGCTTCCACCATATCCTTCGCCTCACGCTTATTTAAGCCGACGTGCTCAAATAATAAATCAGCCAGATCGGCCTTTGTTAATGTCATGCAATTTCCTCCACGAACCTTTATTGCTTGCTCTAAATTAATTTAATACTTAATTACGTAACGATGCGCCGAATTGTTTTTCCAGCAGTTTGAGCAGTTCGGTCATAGCCACTTCTGCTTCTGTATCCAACAAAGTTTTATGAGTATCTTGCATAAGTACAAGAAATGCAAGGCTTTTTTTATTTTCCGCGATGCCTTTTCCCTGGTAAACATCAAATAATTGTATTTGATGCAACAGTGGAATTTTAGCCTCATGCACTGCATTCACAATAGCCTGAACGGGTAAGTCCGCATCGACGACCACGGCAATATCGCGGCGCACCGGCAAGAATTTAGACACTTCCTGGTACTGCGCCACCTTGGTTTGCATGAGCGGCGCTACAGCCAACTCGAACAAAACCGTATTTTTAGGCAAACTGTAATGCTGCTGCCATTTTGGATGCAGCTTGCCCAGCCAGCCTATCGGCTTGCCGTGCAGATAAACTTGGGCAGATTGTCCAGGATGCAAGGCTGGATGAACCTCAGCACGATACTCCGCCTGGTTGTGTGTCAAGCTATCTACGATAGCTTTTACATCAAAAAAATCCACGTCACGCGCCTTGTCGCCCCATTGCTCAGGTTGAAACTCGCCGTAGGCCAAGCCTGAAACCTGCGTTTGTTCGCCATAGCTTTGTTTGTCAGCAAAATAACTGGCGCCGATTTCAAACAGCATGGCACGCTCTTGCTTGCGGTTCAAATTGTAAGTAAGCGCATCCAGCAGCCCGCCCCACAAGCCGCTGCGCATCACGCTTAAGTTGCTTGCAATAGGATTCTTGAGCTTGATCGGATTCGCATTCCCCATCAACTCGCGCTCCCAGTGTTCATCCACAAAGCTGTAAGTCACGACCTCCTGATAGCCTTGCGCCTGCAGAACATCTGCCACCCAAGCCTTATTTAACAAGGCTTCCGGAGTATCAAGCATGCGCAATTCAGCATGTGGCACAATCGCGGTCAGGTGATCATAGCCGTAAAGCCTGGCAATTTCTTCGATCAAATCTTCCTCGCGCGCAATGTCAAACCGGTAACTAGGTGCCTGCACCGTATACACGCCGGCATGCTCGCTATTTGCAAAACCTAACTGCGTGAGCAGTTTCGTGACCGTGGCTTGCGGAATCTGCATGCCCAGCACCGAACATAACCGCGCATAGCGCAGGCTCACCGTGTTACGCGCGGGCAATTCAGTGATCGCTTGAGCAATCGCCCCGGCCTTGCCGCCGCAGATCTCCAGAATAAGCGCAGTCGCGCGCTCCATGGCGTTCAGCGTATTGCCAAAATCCACGCCACGCTCAAAACGATATGACGAGTCTGTGCTCAAGCCCAATCGACGCGCCTTACCAGCCATGATGTCAGGGGTGAAAAAGGCACTTTCCAAAAATATAGCGCTGGTGGTTTCGGTAACCGAAGTCGGCTCACCGCCCATAATGCCTGCCAGCGCGATGGCGCCACTATTATCGGCAATCACCAGATCATCATTGGCCAGTTTCACTTCGGTGTCATTCAGCAGCTTAAGCGTTTCGCCCGCTTTGGCAAAACGCACTTCAATATAGTCGCCCAACCTGGCCAAATCAAACGCGTGCATGGGCTGGCCTAGCTCCAGCAGCACGTAATTGGTGATATCGACAATTGCGCTGATACTGCGCACGCCACTGCGCTCAAGGTTACGCACCATCCAATCGGGCGTTTGGGCTTGCGCATTCACGCCTTCAATTACGCGGCCATAATAGGCCGGGCAGGCTTGCGGCGCATTCACCAGCACTGCCTGCGTGCGTTGTGACTCAATTTTCGCAGGTGTGATTTTCGGCAAGGTTAGTGGCGCGCCGGTAATCGCCACCACGTCGCGCGCAATGCCCAAAATACTTAAACAATCAGCACGATTGGGCGTGAGTTTCAATGTAAACAGATTGTCATTCAGGCTTAAATACTCACGGATATCCTGGCCAACAGTCGCGTCTGCAGGCAACTCCAGCAAACCTGATGCCTCTCCTGCCAAACCCAGCTCTTTGGCCGAGCACATCATGCCGAACGATTCCACACCGCGCACTTTGGCCTCTTTAATGGCAAAGCCGGGCAATTCTGCTTCCACCAAAGCGCATGGCGCTTTCAGGCCAACTCTGGCGTTGCTTGCGCCACACACAATCTGCAAGGTTTCTTTGCCCACATTCACTTTGCATACTTGCAGGCGATCGGCATCCGGATGTTTTGCAGCTTCGATGATCTCGCCAATCACCACTTTTGTAAATGGCTTGGCGACAGGCGTCATCTCCTCCACCTCAAGCCCCGCCATGGTCAGCGCGTGGCTTAGTTCTTCTGAGCTTAAATTTGGGTTAACAAAGGTTCTTAACCAGTCTTCTGAGAATTGCATAAGTGTTTACTTGTTGAATTGCTGCAAAAAGCGCAAATCATTATTAAAAAAGTGACGCAAATCATTCACGCCGTAACGCAGCATGGCCAGGCGCTCTACACCCAAACCAAAAGCAAAACCGCGGTATTTCTCACTGTCGATATTCACGTGTTTAAACACTTCCGGATGCACCATGCCACAGCCGCCGATCTCCAGCCAGCCGCCGTTCCAGCTCATATCCATCTCTGCAGACGGTTCGGTAAACGGAAAGAATGAGGGGCGAAAACGCACGGTCAAATCATCGCGCTCGAAGAATTTTTGCAGAAAATCCTGCACCACGCCTTTTAGGTTGGCAAAGCTGACATTTTCGTCCACCCACAAGCCTTCCACCTGGTGAAACATGGGCGAATGCGTCGCGTCTGAATCCACGCGATACACGCGGCCTGGCGCGATAATCTTGAGTGGAGGTTCTTTATTTTCCATGTAGTGAATTTGTACGGGCGAAGTGTGCGTACGCAATACGTTTGCGTCATCCACATAAAACGTATCGTGCATGGCTCGTGCCGGATGATTCTCAGGGATATTCAATGCGGTGAAATTATAGAAATCCGTTTCGATTTCCGGGCCGGTTGCCACCTCAAAACCAATCGAGTGAAACAAGGTTTCAATACGCTGCAGGGTTAATGTGACGGGATGCAAACCTCCTTGCGATTGCGCGCGCGCGGGCAAGGTGACATCAATCGATTCCTGCGCCAGCTGTTTCGCTTGCACCGCATTTAAAATGGCCTCGCGGCGTGCATTTAACGCGGCTTCAATCGCCTGCTTGACCACGTTGATAGCGGCACCTGCGGCGGGGCGCTCTTCTGCACTTAGTTTGCCCAGGCCTTTTAACGCTTCGGTCAAGAGACCCGTTTTGCCCAAATACTTGGCTTTAGCATTTTCCAGTGCAGGCATATCTTCGCAAGCTGAAAAGTCGGCCTGCGATGCTGCGATTAAGTGATCCAAATTAGCCATGCGTCATTTTAACTTAGTTAAGTGATTGATTGAACATAAAAAAAGAGGCCGCAGCCTCTTTTTTTAATTGGGTAACTTAAGCTGCTAAACCGGTTTTTGCCATTTCTACAAATTTGGCAAATGCGGCTTTATCAAATACAGCCAAGTCCGCTAACACTTTGCGATCCACTTCCACAGCGGCTTTTTTCAAACCATTCATGAAACGGCTGTAAGTCAAACCGCACTCACGCGCACCGGCGTTGATACGTGCAATCCACAAGGTGCGGAATTGACGTTTTTTCTGGCGGCGGTCACGATATTGATATTGACCCGCTTTCATTACCGCTTGCTTGGCAATACGGTAAACGTTTTTACGACGGCCACGGTAACCCTTGGCAGCGTTTAATACTTTTTTGTGTCTCGCACGGGCGATGACACCACGTTTTACTCTAGGCATATCGGTCTCCTTATTGGGTTGGCATCATGGCGCGAACGCGCTTGACGTCGGTTGCAGAGATGATCGCCGTGCCGCGTAATTTACGCTTTTGCTTGGTGGTCTTTTTGGTAAGAATATGGCGCAAATGTGAATGCGTACGCTTCACCTTGCCATTTCCTAAGAACTTAAAGCGCTTTTTGGCGCTGCTCTTTGTTTTCATTTTTGGCATTTTTTTCTCCTTAAGAGTAGTTAAGAGCGCCTAGGCATGCCATTTCGCCGTATCGCTCGAATAAAACTTTTAACTTGCTGCTACTTTTTCCACTGTTTTCTCAGCAGTTTTTTCTGCCGGTTTTTCCTTAGCCGCTTTCACTGGCACTTTTTTGGCGGGTGCGAGCACCATCACCATTTGCCGGCCTTCCATTTTAGGAAACTGCTCGACCACTGCGTGTTCCTGCAAATCTGCTTCTACACGTTTCAATAAGGCTAACCCAAACTCCTGGTGCGTAATCTCGCGGCCTCTGAAACGCAGCGTAATCTTGGCTTTATCGCCCTCACCCAAAAAGCGGATGATATTACGCAGCTTTATATTGTAATCGCCATCATCCGTACCCGGGCGAAACTTGATTTCTTTAATAACAACCTGTTTTTGTTTAAGTTTTTGCTCATGCTGACGTTTGCTTTCAGCGTACTTAAACTTACCGTAGTCCATCAACCTGCACACTGGCGGCACTGCATTTGGCGCGATTTCCACCAAATCAATATCGGCTTCTTCTGCTTTTGCAAAGGCTTCTCGTAAACTCACAATACCTAACGGCTCGCCTTCTATGCCCACCAAACGAACTTCGGGTGCAGTAATATCCCCGTTAATTCGCGTTTCTTTGTCCTGTGCTATTGCTGACTCCTGTTCTGTACTATAAAAAATTAAACCGCGCTAGCCAAAAAAACAGTTTACCCCTTGGCTTCAACTTCTGCTTTCAATCGAGCGATCAGCTCGCTTACTGGCATAGAACCCAGGTCTTCACCTTTTCTGGTACGCACGGCCACATGTCCAGCCTGCATCTCACGCTCACCCGCCACAAGCAGATAAGGCATTTTTTGCATGCTATGTTCGCGTATTTTATAGGTAATCTTCTCATTTCTCAAGTCAAAATCGCATCTGATGCCATTTTTCTTCAAATTTTCAACCACTTGCATCACATAATCGGCCTGATTGTCAGAAATATTCAACACCATCGCCTGCACGGGCGCCAGCCAAAGCGGCATTGCACCGGCGTAGTGTTCAATCAAAATCCCTAAAAAACGCTCCATCGAGCCAACAATGGCACGGTGCAGCATGACAGGTCTTTTTCTAGAATTATCTTCAGCCACATATTCTGCGCCCAGGCGTTCCGGCAAGTTCGGGTCGAGTTGTATGGTGCCACATTGCCACAAACGGCCGAGCGAATCTTTGAGCGTAAATTCAATTTTCGGTCCGTAGAATGCGCCTTCGCCCGGTTGATACTCGAACTCCAAGTTGTTGATTTTAAGCGCATTCGCAAGTGAAGTCTCCGCTCTGTCCCAATCTGCGTCTGTGCCAATGCGCTTTTCCGGGCGGGTCGATAATTTCACCAGCACATCTTCAAAACCAAAATCACTATACACTTTGTAAAGCATTTTAATAAAATCAGCAACTTCCGCTTCCACTTGCTCTTCGGTACAGAAAATATGCGCGTCGTCCTGGGTAAAGCCGCGCACGCGCATCAAGCCGTGCAGCGCGCCGGAAGGCTCATTGCGGTGGCAAGAGCCGAATTCAGCCAATCGCAACGGCAAATCACGGTAGCTATGTAAGGTGCTGTTAAAAATCTGCACATGGCCTGGGCAATTCATCGGTTTTACCGCGTAATCACGGTTTTCTGAAGCCGTGACAAACATGTTGTCGCGGTAGTTCTGCCAATGGCCGGACTTTTCCCATAAAGTCTTGTCCATCACGGTCGGCGTGCGCACTTCCTGATAATTGTAATCACGAAACATCTGGCGCATGTATTGTTCCACTTCCTGCCAGATGCTCCAGCCGCGCGGATGCCAGAACACCATACCCGGCGCGTCGTCCTGCATGTGGAAGTAATCGAGCTGCTTGCCAAGCTTGCGGTGGTCGCGTTTTTCGGCTTCTTCCAATTGGAATAAATACGCGTCCAGCTCTTCTTTATTGCGCCAAGCCGTACCATACACACGCTGCAGCATCTCATTGTTACTATCGCCGCGCCAGTAGGCGCCTGCCAGCTTCATGAGCTTGAACGCTTTTAGCTTACCAGTGCTCGGCACATGCGGACCGCGGCAAAGATCCGTAAAGCGGCCTTCTGTATAGAGCGAAACCTCTTCTCCAGCTGGAATGGAACCAATAATTTCGGCTTTGTAATCCTCACCGATGCTTTTGAAGTAAGCAATCGCCTCATCACGCGGCAATACTTGCCGTGTCACTGGCTCGTCTTTTTTAGCCAATTCCACCATCTTTTTTTCAATGAAGATCAAATCTTCCGGAGTAAAAGGCCGCACATAGGAAAAGTCGTAGTAAAAGCCATTTTCAATCACCGGGCCGATGGTCACTTGCGCTTCAGGGAACAGCTCTTTCACCGCATACGCCAATAAATGTGCTGTCGAATGGCGAATAATCTCCAAGCCCTCAGGATTTTTATCGGTGACAATCGCCAAATCGCTATCCGATTCAATCAGATAACTGGTATCCACGAGCTTGCCATTCACCTTGCCAGCCAACGCTGCCTTGGCAAGGCCCGCACCGATATTCATGGCGACATCGGCCACGGTAACCGGTGCATCAAAGCTGCGTTGAGAGCCATCTGGCAAGCGAATTACAGGCATGCTATATCCACATTCAAATAAAAATAATAAAAGCCGCTAGATTAACGGCTTTACTTTCAACATTTGGTAGGCAGTAGCAGATTCGAACTGCTGACCTCTTGGATGTCGACCAAGCGCTCTAACCAACTGAGCTAACCGCCTGTATTTTACAATTTTATTGCGAGGCCGAATTTTAGCCTATATACAGTTCGGGCGCAAATCAAGGCTGCAACAACTGCTGATACAAACTGGGGCTGGCATAGCCATCTTGCGGCAAATTTTTTGTAGCTTGATATTGCCGGATGGCGGCTTGCGTTTTAAAACCGGGAAAGCCGTCGGGCGCGCCACAATCAAAACCCAGCTCGTTCAATTTGCCTTGCAGCGCCCACATCTGATTGAAAGTGAGCGCTTCACCTTCAGCCTCCAACCCAGCCATGATGGGCTTATCGCCTACAAACTGATTGGCAAGATGTGCCACCGATAGCGCGTAATTGACCGAGCGGTTCCAATCCATAATCACATCGAAATTGCTGAACACCATAAAGGCCGGGCCTTGCCAGCCTTGCGGCAATAGAATCGCTGCGTTATCCAATACTGGTAAAGGGTTGCCGTCTATATCCACCACGCCCAATTTTGACCAATCGGCTGTGCTTTTACGATTCAGCAGGTGCGCCAAACTATAATCAAAGTGTTCAGGCAATTTCACTTCCGACATTGCCAACCCGCCCTTGCGCCAACCTGTTTTTTCCAAGTAATTCGCGGCTGACGCAAACGCATCCGGCAACGATGTCCAAATGTTGATGCGGCCGTCGCCATCAGCATCCACGCCGTGTTTCAGCATGGTAGAAGGCATAAACTGCATATGCCCCATCGCGCCCGCCCATGAGCCGCGCATGCCCGCGACATTGTTATGGCCAGCATCGACAATGCGCATGGCATCGAGTAACTGGCCGCGGAAAAACTCCGCACGGCGGCCTTCGTACGCCAGCGTCATCAAAGCCGATGGCAGCCCAAATCCGCCCTGGTTTTCACCATAGTGCGTTTCCAGACCCCAGAACGCGACCAGTATTTGTTTTGGCACGCCGTACTGTGTTTCGATGCGGCTTAAAAGCGTTTCGTGCTGTTGCAGCATTGCCCTGCCCTGCGCTATTTTGTCAGGCGTGACGCGCCTGTCAATGTAACTTAAAAAGGGAGAGATGAATTCTGGCTGCGCCCGGTCCAGTACAATGACTTGCGGCAAATATTTGGCGTTCTTAAAGGTGCTTTTGATAGTTTTTGGCGAAATACTGTCGGCTTTCGCTTCCGCCTTCAGTTCATTTAGCCAGGCATAGAAATGTGTTTTATCAACAGCTTGCGCACAAAAACTGGCAACTGCCATACAAACAGTCAATATTATTTTTTTTAGCATATTACTTTTTACTTTAAATTTTGCAGGATCAAGTTTTGCAATATCGGGCTATAGCCCGCCTGATAATTTGGATATTGTAGCTGAAAGCCCGTTGCGCGCAGGCGCAGATTGCTCAAGCGCTTGCCACCTTGTGCGATTGGCGCTTTGATATTGGAGGTATCGATACCCTGCTGCTTTGCCAGCCAGGCCAGCACCTCGTACTGCTGGGTCGGCATATCGTCTGTGACGATATAACAATCGGCAACTTCATGATTCCTGCTTGCATGCTCAACCAGAAACGATATAAACCCGGCCGCATCGTCACGATGAATGCGGTTGCTCCAGCGATTTTCTTTTGGCCACCGCGTTAAGTCCTTCGCCATGTTCGCCAGGTACAGACGGCCTTCTCCATAGATGCCTGAGAGGCGCATGGATGTTACCTTGCAGGGCAGACCTTTTAACACATTTTCTGCTTCTAAAAGGCGCTCGCCACCAAAATCTGCAGAGATTGCAGGTGTATTTTCGTCTAAGACTTCTGAGTTGTTTTGACCGTAAACCCGCGTGCTGGAAACGAAAAACACGTGTTGCAGTTGTTGATTCGCCTGCTGTGTCGCGAGTATGTTTTTAAGTCCATCCACATAAATGGCTTTGTAGTTTTCATCAGCTTGGGCGCTGGCCGAGACGCAGTAAATGATAAAGTTCGGGTCGAGTTTTTCGAGTGCAGTTAATGTATCAGGTTGCGTAACGTCGGCTTGAATAGTTTGCATGCCATGCGGCAATTGTAGGCTGCTAAGCCGCAAGCCAATCACCTTGTGGTTTTGTTGCAAGCATGTAGCAATAGCTGAACCTAAATCTCCGCAGCCTACAATTAAAATTTTAGCCATGCTTTTGCAGATATTTCTCGGCAAAAAATAAGGCAATCATCGTTTTGCCATCAGTAATTTCACCATTTTGTATCATGCTTAAACATTGCTCAAACGGCGCTTCAAATATATCCAAGTGCTCGTCGTCATCACGCTGATGCGCGCCAGCGCTCAGCCCGCGTGCCAAATAGATATGGATGATTTCATTAGAGTAGCCGATGCAG
Organism: Pseudomonadota bacterium; assembly: GCA_029563075.1. Lineage (GTDB taxonomy): Bacteria > Pseudomonadota > Gammaproteobacteria > Burkholderiales > Methylophilaceae > Methylotenera_A. The sequence goes on along the minus strand of JAKQTN010000050.1, from coordinate 2,097 downwards.
GGATGCTGATGCCCGAGCTTGACCCAATCGCTCGCACTGTATCCCGTTTCTTCTAGCAATTCACGCTGGCCTGTGATTAAAATATCTTCGCCCGCATCAATCTTGCCTGCGGGCAATTCGATAAAGACTTGATGCAATGCATAGCGAAACTGCTTTTCAAGGACAACATTGCCATTAGGCAATATTGGCACCACCACCACCGCGCCCGGATGGATGACGTACTCACGCTGGCTGATATTACCATTGGGCAAACGCACCTGGTCACGTTTGACTGTAAGCATACCCCCCGAGGTGATGGTCTGCGAGCTAATGCAATGCTCGCTTAAGTCTATTGGCACAGCGTCATGCATGATGATTAAAGCGATGCAACGTTAAAGGTATTGCACTTATTCACGTCACCTGTGCTTAAGCCCTGATTGAACCAGCGCATGCGCTGTTGCGACGTGCCATGGGTAAAACTATCTGGTACGGCATAGCCTTGCGCTTGCTTCTGCAGTGCATCGTCACCAATCGCCGCCGCCGCAGTCATGGCCTCTTCTACATCGCCAGCTTCCAGTATGCGGTTTGTGCCATCGGCATGATGCGCCCACACGCCTGCATAGCAATCCGCTTGCAGCTCAAGCATCACAGAATACTGGTTCGCCTGCGCTTCGCTGCGCGCACTTTGGCGCGCCTGCTGCACTTTGTCGGATGTACCCATGAGATTTTGAATATGATGCCCGACTTCATGCGCAATCACATAAGCCTGCGCGAAATCACCGGGCGCATGAAAACGGTCTTTCATTTCCTGATAGAAACTGAGGTCGATATATACCTTTTGATCGCCGGGGCAATAGAAGGGCCCCATTGCGGCTTGACCGGAGCCACAGGCGGTAGGTGTTTGGCCGCTAAATAGTACTAATTTAGGTGCGGGATACTCATGCCCGGAATTTTGAAATATCTTGCCCCATGTGTCTTCCGTGCTCCCTAACACCTTTGCTACAAATTTAGCTGCGGGGTCGTCTTGCGGTATGGGTTTAGCCTCAACAGGGGCATTCTGGCTCATGCCTTGGCCGATATTAAGCACGACCGAAGGATCCACGCCAAAATACATCGCCACCAAAGCCAGCGCAATGGTTCCGATGCCGATACTGCGTCCACCGATGGGGAAGCCGTCGCTACCGCGCCTGTCTTCAACATTACTACTTTCACGTTCATCATCTAAGCGCATTTTTAACCTTTTACATTCCCGACATATTTCATTAACAATACATGCTTAATATTAGCTTGAAAGATAAAACAAAAGCGTCTTTTTAGCCAGCACTACTTTAATTAACGTTGAAACATTTTGTTACTTATATTAAATAGTTATTTAATCTCTAGTTTTTAGAATATTTATTTCAAATTCATTGACTTAGCGATTGAAGCTTACCTAAAATGCCACATCTTCTTGATATTCCAACGGATAGACACTATGCCAAAATCGATTGACCGTACACAAACCTTAGCATTTACCCTCTCTGCAATAGCCATCGCAGTCACCAGTAGCGCCGCCCAGGCAGAGGTATATAAATGGCGTGACGCAAGAGGTGTTGTCCAGTATTCTGACAAACCGCCAGCTTCTGGCTTCACCAAAGCGTCACAAAGTGAAATCGTGAATGCCTTGCAAAAAAAAGAATTATGTTCTACTGACTCAACTGGGACAAAAACAAAGAATTCAAAAGAAGCAAAAGACCTTAGTGCATTTATAACAACCTTTGGCACAGCTGGCGGCGCCACTCCAGGCATAGCATCAATTGGTGCATCAACCGCCCCAGCAACCGTAGCAACTACAGCCGCCCCTAAGCCAGTAACCGTAGCAGCTACAGTCACCCCTAAGCCAGCAACCCTAGCAACCGCACCAGTAACTGTAGCAACTACAGCCGCCCCTAAGCCAGCAAGTGTAGCAACCGCACCAGCTCCCACTAGCAGCTTTGGCTGGGGAAGCCTAACTAAACTCTCAGGCCTTGGTAAGACAAGAAACGCTCCTGCTCCTGCTCCTGCTCCTGCTCCTGCTCCTGCTCCTGCTCCTGCTCCTGCTCCTGCTCCTGCTCCTGCTCCTGCTCCTGCTCCTGCTCC
>JAKQTN010000027.1 GCA_029563075.1 Pseudomonadota bacterium | reverse complement strand
GAGCGGCCGCATGATTCCAGGCATGGCCATCATCACATCGGCAGCCAACCCGGCGTTGCGTGGCACATTCATGACTATCAATGCCGCGATCCAGTCGGCAGCAATGGGTCTTGCTGCCCTGATAGGCGGCAGTCTGATCAGCCGGGATGCGCAGGGCCTGTTGCAAAACTACTGGATGGCAGCAGTTGTCGGTGGATGCGCAAGTTTGCTGGCCGTTTTCGTCGCTACCCGGTTGCGGCTGCACAGCATGGCTGCGCCGGTTGCGCCACTGTCTGGCCATGTTCCGGCTGCTGGTGAGGCTTAGAAACTGACATTCGTCAGAAAAAAGTTTTACCAAAAAAAGTTTTGCATCATGTTACTAAAAAGGGGGATTGCATTTCCCTCTGGTCGGGCGCATAGTAATTACAAGCATATAAATTTCTGATTTTTTGGTTTTTCTCCGTTTGTATTCGACAAACGGTTTTCACCCCGAGAGCACCAGGAGGCTATTTATGAACTTGACGATCAGCGGTCATCACCTCGAAGTTACCCCAGCCCTGCGTAGTTACGTCACGACCAAGCTTGATCGAATCACCCGCCACTTTGACCAGGTTGTTGATGTCAAAGTGCTTCTCACAGTTGAAAAACAAAAGGAAAAGGAACGAAGGCAGCGCGCCGAGTGCAATATTCATGTCAAAGGCAGCGACTTGTTTGCAGAAAGCTCTCATGCTGATCTGTACGCTGCAGTGGATGAACTGGTCGACAAACTGGACCGGCAGGTCGTCCGCCACAAGGATCGCGTCCAGAATCACCACCACGATGCCACCAAACGGCTGATGTAGTTCGCACACCGAATTGAGCAAAAGCCGCCCGTTTGATCGGGCGGCTTTTTTTGTGTGCATAATCTTGAATCTTCACCATGAATCGACTTGCGTCCATCCTTTCAGCTGAACACGTTCTTGTGCGTGTGGACGCAACGAGCAAAAAGCGTGCGTTTGAAGATGCGGGCCTTCTTTTTGAAAATTTGCACGGCCTGAGTCGTGCGCTGGTCACCGACAGCCTGTTTTCCCGGGAGCGCTTGGGTTCCACCGGGTTGGGGCATGGCGTGGCGATTCCTCATGGCCGTATCAAGGGGCTGAAGGCACCCATGGCCGCCGTTTTTCAGC
>JAKQTN010000014.1 GCA_029563075.1 Pseudomonadota bacterium | reverse complement strand
CCGCGCTCAAAAGGCTCCAGCGCCACTTTTGCCCGGTTGGTGCCGAGTTGTTCTACATTGATTGTTTTTGGTTTCAGCAGATTATTTTGCATGCGGACTTCCTCTCAATACCCCCGGCTCGTTACACCGGTAAGGCTGGTGAAGCACCTGACCCACAGTAATCAGTGAATCAGGAACGAACTAACAAAGACCAGAATTAACGTGAGTACAACTCGACAATCAATGACTCGTTGATGTCGGAAGCAAATTGATCCCGGTCGGGAACCTTTTTGAAGGTACCTTCGGCTTTATCAATGCTTACTTCGACCCAGGCTGGCATGCCAACTTGTTGTGCCAGTTGCAGCGCCTCAACAATGCGGTTCTGCTTCTTGGATTTGTCACGGACAGCCACAACATCACCGGTCTTGACCGAATAAGACGGGATGTTTACCGTGTTACCGTTGACGGTGATTGCCTTGTGGGATACCAACTGACGTGCTTCAGCACGGGTGGAGCCGAAACCCATGCGATACACCACATTGTCCAGCCGGGATTCCAGCAGAAACATCAGGTTGGCACCCGTATTGCCTTTGCGACGATCAGCTTCCTCAAAATAGCGGCGGAACTGGCGCTCCAGCACACCGTACATACGCTTGACCTTCTGCTTTTCGCGAAGCTGTAGGCCGTAGTCAGAGGTGCGTGCGCCGGAAGTACGACCATGCTGGCCGGGCTTCGAATCAAATTTGGCCTTATCACCGATCGAGCGACGTGCGCTCTTCAGAAACAGGTCAGTGCCTTCACGGCGGGATAGTTTGGCCTTGGGGCCTAGATAGCGTGCCACTTGAACTTCCTTTTATGTCATCTGCCACAGCATGCTGTGGGAGCCATCAGTCTGTGACGAATGGCGGTGGGCTTGGTTGATAAATTAGATACGGCGACGCTTTTGAGGGCGACAACCGTTATGCGGGACAGGCGTCACATCAGCAATCATGTTGATACGAATACCCAAAGCGGCGAGAGCACGAACGGAAGATTCGCGACCAGGACCTGGGCCCTTGATTTCAACATCCAGATTCTTGATGCCCTGTTCAACAGCGGCACGACCGGCAACTTCAGAAGCCACTTGAGCGGCAAATGGAGTGGACTTGCGCGAACCTTTGAAGCCCTGGCCACCAGAAGATGCCCAAGACAGCGCGTTACCCTGACGGTCTGTAATTGTAATGATGGTGTTATTGAACGACGCATGTACGTGTGCAACACCATCAGCAACGTTCTTGCGAACTTTTTTGCGTACACGCTGGGCGGCGTTATTGGCGGGAGCTTTTGCCATATTGATCTTTCAATGCCTGTTATTTCTTCAGTGACTGTGCAGCTTTGCGTGGACCCTTGCGAGTCCGCGCATTGGTGCGCGTACGCTGACCGCGCATGGGCAAGCCGCGACGATGGCGGAACCCGCGATAACACCCGATGTCCATCAAACGCTTGATGTTCATGGTGGTTTCACGACGCAGGTCACCCTCAATCGTGAACTGGGCGATCTGGTCGCGAATTTTTTCCAGATCTCCATCGGTCAAATCCTTGACCTTTTTGGAATATGCAATGCCACAGGCCTCGCAAATTTTGCGAGCGCGGGTGCGACCGATACCAAAAATGGCAGTCAAGCCAATTTCAGAATGCTGATGCGGCGGAATATTGATGCCAGCGATACGTGCCATTTTTGTCCTCTAAAACTCTTGCAATCAACCCTGACGCTGCTTGTGACGTGGATCTGTACAGATCACACGTACAACGCCCTTGCGTCGGATAATTTTGCAGTTACGGCAAATTTTCTTGACCGAAGCCGAAACCTTCATTTCATTCTCCTAAAACTCTTCGCTCCGTTCCGACACTTTTAATCGCGCGGAACATGCGCTGTTACTTGGCTCTAAAAACAATCCTCGCCCGACTCAAGTCATAAGGCGTCAACTCCACAGTGACTTTGTCACCCGGCAAAATTCGTATGTAATGCATTCGCATCTTGCCCGATATATGCCCCAACACTACATGACCATTTTCCAGTTTCACGCGGAATGTCGCGTTCGGGAGGTTTTCCACAACCTCTCCCTGCATCTGGATAACGTCATCTTTCGACATTTCTACCAACCGTCCTAGGAAGACTTGAAATTAGCCTTCTTTAACAGCGACTCGTACTGCTGGGACATCATGTAGTTTTGAACTTGCGACAA
>JAKQTN010000044.1 GCA_029563075.1 Pseudomonadota bacterium | reverse complement strand
GGTGGCTATTGTGACCGATGGCCGTATGAGCGGCGCATCGGGCAAGATTCCTGCAGCGATTCACTTAACGCCAGAAGCTTCTGCGGGTGGTCCGTTAGCCAAGGTGCGTACAGGGGACATTATTCGTTTAAATGCAACGGTCGGCATGGTTAACGTGCTGGTGGACGAAGATGTATGGGCAGAGCGGGAAGTTGAAGAACTTTCAGATATTAAACGTCATAACAATTCGCATGGCTTCGGCCGGGAGTTGTTTGGCGGGATGCGTAAGAATGTGTTGTCAGCTGAAGAAGGCGCCGTTACTTGGTTGTAGCCGTTTGAAAATATATTTTATGCGCGTTACTATCGCTTGCCGTACTAATCGTACTGTCTGCGCTCAAGTGCCTTGCCTAAATTAATTTTGAAACAGCTTGCAGCCTTGCTTAAACTTTAAAACACGTTATTCCCACCGTCCCTGAGCCTGTCGAAGGGTGGCTGGAATGTGGTAAAAAATAAATTAACATCAATAGGTAGAAAACATGAGTACATTAGATTTAGCCAATCATGGCCCGGTAATTCCAGTTATCGTTATTAATAAAGTAGAAGATGCAGTGCCGATGGCAGAAGCTTTACTTGAAGGCGGCATCAAAGTGCTTGAGGTGACATTGCGCTCATCATGTGCATTGCAAGCCATGGAGCAGATTGCAAAACACGTGCCTGACGCGATCATGGGGTCGGGCACGGTGCGTAACTTGAAAGACGCGCAGGCCTCTAAAGACGTGGGTTGCAAGTTTGCAGTAAGTCCGGGTTACACCAGTGAGCTGGGTCAGTTTGCACGCAAAATCGGATTGCCGTTATTACCGGGTGTTTCCACCGGTTCTGAGATCATGATGGCGAATGCCGATGATTATTATTTCTTAAAACTTTTTCCTGCAGTGGCAGTGGGCGGCATTAACCTGCTGAAAGGCTTCGCAGGCCCATTTGGCGATGTGAAATTCTGTCCAACCGGTGGTGTCACTGTGGAAAGTGCTCCGCAATTCTTGGCCTTGCCAAATGTGGTGGTGTGCGGCGGCACATGGCTCACGCCAGCCGATGCGGTTGCGCGCAAAGATTGGGCGCATATTACCAAGTTGGCTAAAGAGGCAAGCGCGATTACTGCTGCCAATTAGTCGTCAGCAGTTATAATCAAGGCTTGGATGTTCCAGGCCTTTTTTATTGGGATCTCAGGGTGATTGATTTAAGCAAATACAAAACGATTGTGTTCGACTGCGATGGTGTAGTGCTGAACAGCAATAAAATCAAGGTGGACGCCTATTTTCAGGTGGCTAAGAGCAATGGCGGGACTGATGAACAAGCGCAGGCACTTGTGGATCATCATGTGGCAAAAGGCAGTTTTCCACGCAATGGAAAAATCGAATATTACCTCAAAGAAATAGTCAAACAGCCCGTGACAGCAGAAACGATGCAGCGTTATATGGATACCTTTGAGGAGATTCTGGACAAAACGCTGATGGAGTGTGAGGTCTCCCCGGGCTTGCAGGAATTGAAAGCGGCGACGCCACAAGCCAGATGGATGCTACTTTCTGGAGGAGACCAAAAAGAGTTACGGATAATTTTTGCCCGCCGCAATTTGGCACCAATGTTTGAAGCTGGAATTTTTGGTGGGCCCGACAAAAAAGAAGAGGTGCTGGCGCGTGAAAAATCCAACGGCAATATACAGTTCCCTGCCTTATTTTTAGGCGATAGCAAATATGATCATCAAGCCGCCACTAATGCGGGCTTGGATTTTGTTTTTTTGAGTGAATGGACGGAAGTGCCTGATTGGCGAGGCTATTGTGCTGAGAATAACATCATCGAACTTCATAATATTTCTCAATTACTTAACTGAATCAATATAAAATATCGACATGCAAATTAATCAAGTTTCCGTGGTAGTTCCGGTGCGTAATGAAGAAGGCAATGTAGCTAGCCTGATCGGTGAGATTGATACAGCGCTAAAGCACATTACCCATGAAATTATTTATGTGGATGATGGCAGCACGGATAATACATACAGCCAACTGAAGTCATTGCAATCGCAATTTAAGCAGTTGAAAATTGTGCGCCATGCGCAAAGTTGTGGCCAAAGCACTGCGGTGCGTACCGGCGTAAAAGCCGCTCAATATGCCTGGGTGGCGACTTTGGATGGCGATGGGCAAAATGACCCGGCTGATATACTGAAATTGATGGTCGCAATAACAGATGGAATTGACCTGGCAGGCGGCAACCGCCGGGCCAGTCGCCGTGATACGTGGATCAAGCGCATCTCATCAGTGATTGCCAACACAGTGCGTTCCAAGATGCTCAACGATGATACGCCGGATACAGGCTGCGGATTGAAATTGTTCAAACGCGAGGCCTTTCTGGATTTGCCTTATTTTGACCACATGCATCGCTTTTTACCGGCACTCATCAAACGTCGTGGCGGCAAAATCGTATCAGTGCCTGTCGCGCATCGAAATCGTGAACATGGCAAATCCAATTATGGCACCATTGATAGACTGTTAGTAGGCATTGTCGATTTATTTGGCGTGGCATGGCTGCAAAGGCGCGCAAAAGTTCCGCAGCTAATAGAAGATAAGGTGGTCTAGTCATGCAAATCGTCAATGACGGCATCGGCACGTATTTTTCGCACATTATCAATACGCTAAACAATTATATTATAGGCATGCCGACTACAGAATTGATTTGGCTGACGATAGGTTTGCTAGGGCAGTGTCTGTTCATGATGCGTTTTATCGTGCAATGGATTCACAGCGAAAGGCATCAGCAAAGCATCATCCCCGTAAGTTTTTGGTATTTGAGCCTGCTTGGCGGGCTGATTGTATTGGCTTACGGCTTGCACAAGGTAGACCCTGTAATTATTTTAGGCCAGTTGCCTGGCACTATTGTATATTCCAGAAATTTGGTATTAATCCACCGTAATAACAATAAATAAATTAAATCAAAAATTGAGTGATTAAACGTGTTTCGCGATTTAAATAAACCTTGCCCATCATTTTTATGGGTGACAGTCATTATCGCGAGTATCGTGTTTTTTTGGGGCTTGGGCAGCATTGAATTGATATCGCTTAATGAGGGGCGGCGCGCGCTGGCCATAAAAGAAATGGTATCAAGTGGCAACTGGCTGCTTCCCCATCTTAATGGCGAATTATATTTAACCAAACCCCCTTTACTGTATTGGATATCCTCAGCTTTCGCCTTGGTTTTAGGCGGGGTAAGTGAATGGACATTACGACTGCCATCTGCATTCGCCGCGGTTGCCGTTTTGACCATGGTTTATCGTTATACCTTGAAGCAGTCAGGTCAATGGGCAGCGTTGTTTTCCGTGCAATTGTTGGTAGCCAACCTTGGTTTTGCCATGCTGGGGCGCAGAGCCGAGATTGAAATGCTATTGACTTCGCTTTGCGTGGGGTCGCTTCAATCCGCATTAAAGTATATACAAGACGCATCCGATCAGCTCCCAGCCAATAAAAACTGGATCTATCTCAGCTACTTTCTTTTGGCGTTGGCACTCATGACCAAAGGGCCTTTGGCGCTGCTTTTTGTGACTTTGCCACTACTAATCGCCGCAATTTATAGTAAAAATCCGCAGATCAAGGCAGTGCTGCTTAGTTGGAAGGGCTGGCTGATTTTTTTTGCTGTCGGTTTGGCTTGGTATACCTCAGTGACATGGAAGCTGGGTTTTGATATTTGGGGTGAGGTTATCAGGCGAGACATGCTGGAGAAGATGCAAGGCGGCGAAAGTTCTGCTAAGCCTTTGCTGAGTTATTTAGGCTGGATTGCCGTTGATTCCATGTTGTTGATCGGGCTGTTTTTTGTCTGCACCAAAGATTTCTACAAGAATCAAATTAAACAGCCGCATCAGCTAGTCTTGGTGTTATCAATCATTCTTCCGATGCTTATATTTTCATTATTTAGTAATAAACATGCCAAGTATTTATTACCAATTTATCCTTTGATTGCCATTTTGTTGGCAATGAAGCTGGCCAGCATTTTCGATGGAGCAAAACAGAATGTCAGGAAAATAATGATTATTTTTGGTGTATTGCTGCCTGTTGGCATTGCCTTTTTTTATGTTTTTCTGGAACCGAAAATATTCGCATATCGCGTGGCCGTTTTTCCAGATTTTTCTGCTTGGGCTTCCAAGAATCAGCAAAAAAATCTTTATGCTTACAAAGAAATTGATAGCCGTCTGGTTTATTATGCAAACAGGCAGATACGGGTGCTGGATGAAAAATCTTTCAACCAAGCCAAAGAGAGTTCAGCGTCTTTTTTTCTGTTAGTGAATGGCGATGATCTGAAAGGGCTGCAAGCCAAGGCGGGTTGTAAAATAAAAGAGTTTAGGCCCTATCTAAAAAAACATAAAAGTTTGCTGGTTTTTGGCTTTGGGCAGGCTTGTCAGAATGGGTAAGTGATTGATAAAGTAGAGAAAGCATAATGAAAATTACTGTGGTAGGTACAGGATACGTTGGTTTGGTGAGCGGCACCTGCATGGCCGAAGTTGGCAACGAGGTACTTTGTCTGGATGTTGACCCGGCTAAAATCAAGATATTAGAAGACGGCGACATTCCTATTCATGAACCCGGGTTATTGGAAATGGTGCGCCGCAATGTGGCAGCTGGGCGCCTAAAATTTACCACTAATGTCCAGCAGGCAGTAGAGTTTGGTGATGTACAGTTTATCGCGGTTGGCACGCCGCCGGACGAAGACGGCTCGGCGGATTTACAGTACGTTGTTGCGGCTGCCAGAAATATGGGTAAATACATGACCAATTACAAAGTGGTTGTGGATAAGTCTACCGTACCGGTTGGCACAGCGGATAAAGTGAAAGCGGCCATTGCGGAAGAGCTTGCTGCGCGCAAAGTGGATATACCGTTTAGCGTTGTCTCCAACCCGGAATTTTTAAAAGAGGGTGCTGCGGTAGAGGACTTTATGCGCCCTGACCGTATTGTGATTGGCGCGGAGGATGAGCAGAGTAAAGAAGTGATGCGCAATCTGTACGCACCATTTCAGCGGAATCACGAGCGTTTGGTGATGATGGATGTGCGTTCTGCTGAACTTACCAAATATGCGGCCAATGCCATGCTGGCAACCCGGATCAGTTTTATGAACGAGCTGGCCAATCTGGCGGAAATTCTGGGGGCCGATATTGAATCGGTGCGTAAAGGCATTGGCTCAGATCCGCGCATCGGTTACGACTTTCTATATTCTGGTTGCGGCTATGGCGGATCGTGTTTCCCGAAGGATGTGAAAGCGCTGATTAGCACGGGCAATAACAATGGTTATGATCTAAAAGTGCTGAATGCGGTTGAGGTCGCAAACGATCTGCAAAAACAAGTGCTTACGCAAAAAATTAAAAACCATTTTGGCCAAAATCTTGCAGGCAAGCATTTTGCAGTTTGGGGTCTGGCGTTTAAACCTAATACTGACGACATGCGCGAAGCCACCAGCCGTGTGCTGATTAACGATTTACTGCAAGCTGGTGCCACGGTAACTGCTTATGACCCGGTTGCGATGCAGGAAGCAAAGCGTATATTTAATCATGTGCAAGGTTTAACTTTTGCGCAATCACCCAGCCAAGCGCTCAATGATGCCGATGCATTGGTGATTGTGACAGAATGGAAAGAATTCAGAAGCCAGGATTTTTCTCATATTAAACAAAAACTTAAAGCGAATATTATTTTTGATGGCAGAAACATGTACGACCCGCAAATAGTAAAAAATGCCGGTATTGAGTATCGCCCGATTGGTCGTTTAGTAAGATAAAACCTGGTCAACATGAAAGTCTTACTTACAGGCGCAGCGGGTTTTATTGGTTATCATGTAGCAATCAAGCTGCTTGAGCGAGGTGACTCGGTAGTCGGTGTCGATAATCTCAATGATTATTACGATGTGAGATTAAAACAGGCCAGATTAAGCTCAATTCAGGCGCATCCTAAAGCGAATAGCTTTAAGTTTATTAAATTGGATCTGGCCGAACAAAAAGCTACGGCAGAGCTTTTTACAGGTGAAAAACCAGACAGTGTCATTCACTTGGCTGCGCAGGCAGGTGTGCGTTATTCGCTACAGAATCCGCATGCCTACATCAGCAGCAACATCGTTGCATTCACCAATATCCTGGAGGCTTGCAGGGCAGTTAAACCGCAGCATCTGGTGTATGCAAGCTCCTCCAGTGTTTATGGCGGTAACACTAAGCTACCGTTTTCAGAAACTGATAATGTCGACCACCCTGTAAGCCTCTACGCGGCCACAAAAAAGGCCAATGAACTCATGGCGCATACCTATAGCCATTTATACGGCCTGCCAACGACTGGCCTGCGCTTCTTTACCGTGTATGGCCCATGGGGTAGGCCCGATATGTCGCCGTTTTTGTTTGCCGATGCTATTTTGAATAATCGACCAATTAAAGTGTTTAATCACGGCGATATGATGCGTGATTTTACTTATATTGATGACATCGTTGAAGGCGTTGTCCGTGTGCTGGACAAACCCGCAACCTTAGCCCTTAATACATCAGCGCCTTATCGCATATTTAACATTGGCAACAATCAACCTGTACAGTTACTGGATTTTATTGGTTTGTTAGAAGATGCGATTAATATAAAAGCACAAAAAGAATTTCTCCCAATGCAACCGGGTGACGTTAAGGCGACCTACGCGGACACCAATGCATTGGATGAGTGGGTCGGATTTAAGCCCTGCACACCTCTACAGCAAGGGGTCATACAATTTGTGGATTGGTATCGTGAGTTCTATATTTACAGATAAATTTTAAGTGCTTTAACATTATTTAAGAAAGTGTCGTAATTATTTTTTGAAAAACAGCCTTAATAGAAAATTCTGTTTGAACTCTACATCTGCCACGTTCTCCCATTTTGGTCAAAGCTACTTTATCTTTACTTAACTGTACAATGCGTTCAGCCCATTGGCTACTATCCGACACCAAGTATCCGCTGATTCCATCCTCAACTACATAAGCATTAACACCAGATTGAGATGATATTACGGGCAGTCCAGAAGCCATATACTGTAAGACCTTTAATGCACATTTTCCTTTGGTCCAATTATTTTCTGGCATCGGCGCAAGTCCTACGTCTGCTTTACATAACTCTATTGCTTCAGAATGCTCAGTCCAAGCAACATTATTAATATTTAGTTTTGTACTTGTTAACTCGAAATCTGCAATAATTTTAAGTCGTAAATTTGGTATGTTTTGTGCAGCATTTTCAAGTGATGGAATAATTTCTGCAATATATTTTCTGGTAGATTTACTTCCAATCCAAACTAGCTCAAAAGCTTCATTATCTTTTTGACAAGATAAATTATATTTATCTACTTCTACTGAAGTTGGGATTACTGCAACTGAAGGATTATAATTTTTTGCTTTGGCAGCTAAGTATTGATTTCCGGCAAAAATGTAATCACAACTAGCTACGGTAATTTTAAATCGATGCATCCTGGTTTTTGAATATGACCCATCAGTATTAGAGAAAATGGCATCATCAAAATCGAAAATTAATTTCTTTGATAGTTTGCGTAATATCCAAAATATCGGATAAGGAAAAGTTTTACGTAGGATAACTACAACGTCTGATTTTTTAGCTGCCAGGAACGTGCGAAGTATAGATAGAAAGCCGCCAGAAATAGTTATATGGCTAGGCTGCCAGCCTGTTTGAATAAAATGAGGAAAATACTGCAAAGCACGATAACGTGTGGATGATGCAGCTTCACCCTTTGAAATGAAGAGGATGTTGTTCATTAAGATTATGGCTTAGTGAAAACAGCAAAGATCTCATCGCCTTGTTTCTTGTATTGCGCAATCAAAACATAGGTTTTTGCAATCCATCTTTTCCATTTAACTTTTTTGGATGGTACTTTACTGTTTGCTGTAACGTAATCAAGACTGTTTAGAATAATTTTAGGAGAGGTACGGGTTTTTAATTGTTGGACTTTCAATCCACAAGTGCTGGCCAGAACCTTTAGATTCTTTTCAGCGAATAGATAAATATGCCTTGGCACATCATTCGCATACCAATTGGTATTAAATAATGCTCTGCCTAAGGCATCGCTATTCGGAGTTTTGATAATAAGCGTACCATTTTTTTTCAGTATGCGTGAGAGCTCAGCAAATAATTCTTTTGGATTGGGCACATGCTCAACTACATGACTGACATTGATCACATCGAAACTGTCGCTATCAAAATTTGCAGAGAACAAATCCCCATGGTGTACATCCAACCCAGAGAGATTGCATACACGTACTGCGCTCTCGTTAAATTCTACCCCTTTTGTTTGCCAGCCTAGTTTTTTCATGCCGTCCAAATAACGCCCATTACCACACCCGACATCGAGTAGGTTGCCATTTGAACTGAAATGCACTTCAAAATTTTTATTAAATAATTGAGGAATAAAACAAATAAAATCATTGAATGCACTTGTACTTAAATGGGTATAGTCATAATACTTTTTTAAAATAGACTTTCTGAGCCCACTTACTTTTTTTAAGCGAGACTGCTCTTCATAGACCTCATATTCATTTGGGTAAAAAGCGCTAATCTGTTCTGGAGTTGGTAGAGGATGCTGAAAAATAAAATTACAGTTAGTGCAACGATGGTAGTCATATCGCTCATAGTGATTGAACATTAAATCTCGACTACTAAAATCGTATGGAGATGGCTGATTGCATACTGGGCAAAATGGCATTTGTTTCATTATATTTTTGTCTATTTTGAATTTTTTAGTAAAGTCGATTATAACAGCAGATATTAAACCGGTTAATTTGTAATTATTTTTGGTAAATTACTATTGATTTTTTAGAATTAGCAGAACTAAATCGATTTACCTCATGATATTCAGAAAGTTTTTCTGCAATCATTTTTTCTTTTTCTGGATGCTGGGTTGAGTGGTTGATAACCAAATACTCATAGTTGTTAGTAGAACTACTATCGTCTTCAGTCGCAAGCAATTCCCAGTTGTATATTCCTGTTCCGATATAGGGTGCGCCAGCAAAATAGCGCATTCTGGAATCCTCGTAAAAAACGGGTTTATTCGATTTGTTTTGCTCGCTTAGCCAAGCTATGGCATCTTGTTGATAGTTGTAGCCTTCTTGTTTAGGTAGTAAGTTTTTAATTGTACCCAGTAGCATTATTATTATAAGACCAATCACTAACCATTTTTTTTGCTTGTTGTTTTGGGTTAAATATTTAAATAATTCGGCCAAATAGAATGTGGCGAATACCATTAACACAAACGATAAAGCCAATACATAGCGGCCAGATAACACAAATACTTTGGTGATAATTAACCCCATGTTAATGAGCGCTATGATGGCAGCAGTACTTAGCACCCGGTATGCGTCAGTTTCTATTAACTGTTTTTGATGTTTAATTGCAAACCCTGCCAACCCAATGTTGACAATGCCTGTGGCTGCAATGGCTTTTACGAAAATTATATAAATAAAAGTGAACAGAAGTCCTTGCATAGCAAATTCTTCTAAGTATTTCCCCAGCACAAGGGTAGACATAATGTGCGATTTTTCAACTAAGCTTCTCGTAAATTCATGGATGATATTTGATGTGAACACTTCATTTAATCGCCCTAGCATTGCCGTTGACAATTGCTTGTTAGTGACAAAGACCATAATTACAATGAAGGCTAGTGCAAAATGAATAACATTACACTTAAATAAATTCACTAACCGCGCAGTAAAAGTCCCTTGTTTTTTGAGCAGTAAAATAAGTGGTAACAACAATAAAAATAAAATCGCCTCTATTCTAAAAAGCGTAGCGAGCATGATGCACAACTGCCATAAAAGCGCATCTTTAAAGTGATCGGTTTTATAAAATCGTATAAAAAATACTAGACTGGTAAGATAAAAAGCCCAAAACCCCTCATCGCGCATGAGCATCTCGAGCACACCGCCTATCATGTATTGGGCGCTTAGCCATATAAGCGCGCCCGCAATAATTTGGCGCTGCTTGCCGCCTGCCAGTTGAATAATTTTTAAGAAGCTTGCAGTAGCAATACCAAAAAATACGACATTAAGTAATTGCGCAGCATGGTGGATACTTAGAAATGTGAATTTATGTGTGGCTACGATACATAGCGAGTAGAGGGGCCAAGGAAACACACTAAACCCGGCTTGCCATTCACCTTTTGCAAATAATTTTGCCGCTTCCAGATATAAAACAGAATCTGGATTAATCCAGCCATGTTGAATATATTGGACTTGCGCGGCAATCATGAGGCTTAATACCACAATCTGGAATTGCAGCTTAGATAAAGAAATTGTCTCTAGTTTTTGTGAAAGATTATTCATAAAGTTTATGCTTGAATCAGTTTGGTAATCCTGCCAGGGGTAATTTGTTTGAGGCAGTTCAAGTGACCCAATGGGCACTCACGCTTGAAACAAGGGCTGCAATCTAGCCCTAGATACTCTATTACTGCATCAGGGTGCATTGGCGGCGTGTGATAGGGATCAGACGAACCAAAAATCGCAATCAATTTTCTGTCTAATGCGGCAGCCACATGCATCAAGCCGGAGTCGTTGCTGATAACGGTGTCGCAGACAGATATCAAGTCGATCGCCTCGCCCAGCTTGGTTTTGCCAGCAAAATCTGTGCATTGACTTTGTGTGAGTTGATTGATGTGGCTGGTGACTGGAATGTCTTTATCTGACCCAAACAGCCATACCCGCCAGCCCTTGCTGAGTGCGGCAACTGCTACCTCTGCATAATATTCGGCCGGCCAGCGCTTGGCTTCGCCGTATTCTGCGCCTGGGCAGAGGCCTAAAATCTTGCTTTTATCGTTTTTAATGCCATGCCTGGAAGCCAATACCCATGCGCCTTCTGGAGTGCTTGTTAATTGTGGATTTGGCAGATTTTCAGGTATTTCTTGATTTTCGTTCAAACCTAAAAACACAAAGCGCTCGACGGTTTTTTTGAGTTTGATTTTATCCAATGGGCGAATATCGTTGATTAAACCATAACGTATTTCGCCTAAAAAGCCAGTGCGCCGCTTAATGCCTGTCGCCCATGGTAAGAGTGCAGATTTGAACGAATTGGTAAGAATAATCGCTTGTGTGTAGCCCTTGTTTCTTAAGCTTTTACCAAATTTTATGCGCTTTAAAAGCGCCGGCTCACCATGCTTAAAAGGCAGTGCAATCGCTTTGTTGACTTCTGGCATACGTTCCAGCAAGGGCAATGTCCATGCTGGTGCGGCCACGTCGATCACACAGTCCGGCTTATTGGCTTTGATAGACTTGAATAAGCTTTGTGCCAGCACCATGTCACCCACCCATGCCGGGCCTAGAATCAATATTTTTTCGGCGGACATGTTAAGTTAGGGCGGTTTAGGCGTTCATTTTTTTGATGATGTTGCTGGTGCTGCGCCCTTCAACCAAGTCAATCAGCGCGATTTCGCCGCCCCACGATTGTACCTCTTTGCCGCCGACTACCTGATCTGCAGTATAGTCGCTGCCTTTGGCGATGACATCGGGTTTAATCGCGTTGATGAGATAGATGGGCGTGTCTTCATCAAATAAAATCACCGCGTCAACAGACTCTAGCGCTGCCAGCACGCGCGCACGGTCATTTTCATGCACAACGGGACGTGTCGGCCCTTTAAGCTTTCTCACAGAGCGGTCAGTGTTGAGCCCCAGGATGAGTTTGTCGCCGCGTTTTTTTGCGGCTTCCAGGTAGGTGACATGCCCTGCATGCAGCAAATCAAAACAGCCGTTAGTGAACACGATTTTTTGCTTGGATATTTTCCAGGCTTCGACTTTTTGCATCAATTGTGCCAAATCGCATATCTTATGCGCTTGTTCACTGCCTTGCTGTACGGTCAGGGCTTCCAGCAATTCTTGCTGAGAAATTGGCACTGTGCCTACTTTGCCGACCACAACCGCAGCGGCGATATTGGCGATTTGAAGGCTTTCCAGAGGGGTAAGTCCGCTCATCAACCCTGCTGCCAGTGTAGCGACCACAGTGTCACCTGCACCAGATACATCAAACACTTGCTTGGCAGTGGCAGGCAGGTGATGCGTGTCTGAATCGATGAGACTAATGCCTTCTTCGCTGCGTGTGATTGCAAGAAACTGCAGGTTCAGGTCGTTCTTTAGCTTGCTAGCTTTGCTGATTAAATCCGGATCGTTTGTTGTCGTATCGCAGGCTTCAGCAGTCTCTTTTTTGTTGGGGGTTAGTGCAGTTGCTCCACGGTATTTGCTGTAATCACGGCCCTTCGGGTCAACCAGCACGGGGATATGTTGAGTTTTACATTGCTTGATGACAGTTTGGCAGATTTCGCTGCTCAATAAGCCTTTGGCGTAATCAGATAAAATCACAATGGCAGGCTTGAGGGCGAGTTGCGCCTGAATGGCGCTCAATAGCTGTGTATTTTCAGCACTGTCGAATGGCGCGCTACTTTCCTGATCGAGCCGCATCATTTGCTGGTGGCCGCTCAATATACGGGTTTTGGCAATGGTCGGGCGACTTCCAGATGTGCACATTCCGCTTGTGTCGACGTCGATTTCGCCGAGCAGGCCAAGCAGTATTTTGGCTTCGCTATCATTGCCTACGCAACCGATAATATGCGTTTTAATGCCCAGTTGCGCTAAATTTGCTGCTACATTCGCTGCGCCACCCGCACGCTCGTTTTGCTGCTTCAACAGCACAATCGGTACCGGCGCCTCGGGTGAGATACGCCCGACAGAGCCGATTAAATAACGGTCCAGCATCACATCGCCAATCACTAGTGCATGCTGGCTTTTGCTACCGAATAGCTTGACTGTATCAAAGAGTTTTTGTTGCATGGGTTATTTATTTTAATCTTGTATTTAGTCGGATTCTAAAATCTCACACAGCGAATGTCCTACAAAGATATGCGCTTCCTGAATTCTTGCGGTGACATTTGACGGCATAATTAAATTAAAATCGCATAAATTCAATAGCTTGCCGCCTGTTCCGCCCGTCAGGCCTACCGTGGTTGCGCCGACTGCTTTTGCAGCTTCAATGGCCCGCACTACATTTGCGCTATTGCCGCTGGTAGTGATGCCAAACACCAAATCTTCAGGGCGGCACAACGCTTCGATTTGGCGTGCAAAAATATAGTCATAGCCGTAATCATTGCCTACCGAAGTGAGGATGGAGGTATCCGTGGTGAGCGCAATGGCAGGCATGCCTTTGCGTTCTTTCTTGAAACGCCCGACGATTTCTGCCGCGATGTGCTGACTATCGGCCGCGCTTCCGCCATTTCCCATCAGTAAGATTTTTCCGCCATTTTTAATGCAATTCTGCATTGCAATGCCCACTGCGCTGATAAGCGGAAATAGCGGCTCAAGCGCATTGAACATTGCCATGTGGGCGGCGTATTCACCTTTTAAATAATCAACATATTTCATTTTTCTCCCCTTAGCAGTAAGGGTCAGCTTGCATTAAGTAATTCTGTACATAATCCTTTACCCCATCTTCCAGACTGGTGAAAGGAGTGACATAACCGGCAGCAATAAGTTTAGTCATGCTGGCTTCGGTAAAATACTGATATTTCCCTTGCAAGTCTGCGGGCATGTCGATGTAAGTGATATGCGGTGTTTTCCCCATGCCCGTCATCACAGCAGTGGCTAAATCCTTGAAGCTTCGCGCTTTGCCGGTGCCGATATTATAGATACCATTTGGAGCAGGCTTGCTGCTTAAAGCCGCGTTTAGAAAGTGTACAACCACATTTGCAGCATCTTTCACATACACAAAGTCGCGCATCTGCATGCCATCCGCAACCCCTGCCTTGGTGCCCTTGAACAGCTTCATGGTGCCGGTCTGGCTGAACTGGTTAAAGGTATGAAACGCGACGCTCGCCATGCGTTCTTTATGGTATTCGTTAGGGCCGTATACATTAAAAAACTTGAAGCCGGCCCAGCTTGTTGGTGCAAATTGATTTTCTGCCACTTGGCGCAATACCCATTGGTCGAAAAAATGTTTTGAGTAGCCATAGCCATTGAGCGGGCGTAAGTTAGTGATATTTGCATCGTCATAACCCAGGCTGCCATCGCCATAGGTGGCGGCGGAGCTGGCGTAAAAGAACGGCACATTGTTGTTAGCGCACCATGTCCACAGGTTTTGCGAATAGTGGATATTATTTTCCACCAATTTATTGAAGTCGCGCTCGGTAGTCGCGCTGATTGCACCCATATGGATGATGGCTTCAATATTTGAGGGCCCTTCAAGCCAGGACATGAGCTGGTCTTTATCCAGATACTGTGCATAGTGGCGATGCGCAAGATTCTGCCATTGCGCTTCATGCGTGATATGGTCAACAATCATCAGGTTATCGCGACCAAGTTTGGTATTTAAGTGCCAGGCGATGATAGAGCCTATCATTCCTGCGCCGCCCGTAACAACAATCATGAATGATTACTTTCTTTTAAGCCACTTGACAGTGGTATTAAACAATCCGACAAGAAGTGCGAAAACAATATTTTGTCTCATAATAGACTTCCTAAATCATTGGGCAATTATACTGCTTATTGTTTAGCGCCCAAAGCCTGCGCCCTTAATTTCGTCATTTCGGCTTCTTGTTTGGCTCGCACTGTATCCCATTCGGTGCTCACCCAGCCGTGCAGATTTTCGAGCGTGATTTCGGTCATGGCGTGTATCCAGGCATCACTTTCATTGAGTGCGGGAATGTAATGATATTCACCGCCGCCATTGCTTTGAAAAACATGTTTGCCTTCCATGGCGATTTCTTCCAGCGTTTCCAGGCAATCGCTGGAAAAGCCTGGACAAATCACATCAATGCGCGGTATTTTTGCTTTGCCCAGCGCTTCTAAAATGCTTGCCAGATAAGGCTTCAGCCATTCCTGCTTGCCAAAGCGCGACTGAAATGCGACGGTGTATTCATCTTTATTCAGTCCTAAAGCATCTGCCAATAAACGCGCGGTTTTGTGGCATTCGCAGTGATAGGGGTCGCCTTTCATTAGGTGAAATTTAGGCACACCATGAAAGCTCATGACTAACTTGCTTGGCTTGCCGCCGTGCATTTGCCAATGTGCTTGCACAGAATCGGCCAAAGCTGCGATATAGGCCGGGTGGTCGTGATAATGACGAATGCTGCGTACGGCAGGCTGGTTGCGGGTTTTGAGCAATACGCGAAACACCGCGTCCATGGCCGATGCCGTGCTGCTCGCCGCGTATTGCGGGTAGAGCGGAAACACCAGAATGCGTTCGCAATGCTGTGCTTTGAGTTTTTCGATGGCAGATGCAATTGAAGGGTTGCCGTAACTCATGCCCAGCTCAATCACGAATGGTGATTTTATTTTTTGCGCCAGGAATCCGCGCAGTAACTGCGCCTGCTTTTGTGCATGTACCAACAGCGGCGAACCTTCCGGCGTCCATACCTGCGCATACTTTTCGGCTGATTTTTTCGGGCGAACCCGCAGAATAATGCCATGTAAAATAAACCACCAGATGCCGCGTGGGATTTCTACAATGCGTGTATCGCTTAAAAACTGGCGCAGGTAAGGCCGCAAAGCCGCACTGGTTGGCGCATCTGGGGTGCCCAGGTTGGCGAGCAGAATGCCGACTTTAAGCTGATCGCCATGTTGGTAAGAGGGTTCAGGGTTGTAATAAGTCATCAATTTTTTCTGTTCTAGTTAGTTATTTGATAAGGCATTCGATAGCAGCTTCGCTGTCACATCTACAATGGGAATCACGCGTTCATACGCCATACGGGTTGGTCCGATGACGCCCAACGTGCCGACTACCTGGCCATCTGCCTCATAAGGGGCGGTGACCATGCTGCACTCATCCAAAGGCAAATAGCCGCTTTCTCCGCCGATGAATATCTGTATACCTTCAGCGCGCTGGCTGTTGTCCAGCAACTGCATGAGTGAAGTGCGGCGTTCAAAAATCTCGAACAGCTTACGCAGGCTGTTGACGTTAGTGGATAAATCGTCGATTTGCAATAAATTGCGCTCCCCGGCAATCACCACGCCATCGCTGCCTGCAGCGTTGGTGCTTGTTTCCAGCGCAGCAGTCATTAATCGGTTCATATCACTCTGCATCTGTTTGAGTTCAGCGCGCAGTTTTTGCTGCACTTCATCAAAGGTTTGCCCTGAAAAATTGGCGTTAAAGTAATTGCTGGCTTGCGTGAGTTCACTGGCCGAATAAGGTTTTTCGGTGAGGATGATGCGATTTTGCACGTTACCGTCGCTGGTGACGATAATCACCAGAATGCGCTTTTCGGTCAGCGGCAAAAATTCCAGATGCTTGAAAGAAAGCGCTTTACGCTTGGGAATCATCACCAGGCCGGCAAATTGTGTGAGCTGCGAAAGCATATCTGCCGCGTTAGCAATCAGCTCACTCTGGTTGGGGGACGATAAACCACTTTTCAGTTGCTGAATTTGTTGATTTTCAAGTGGCTGCACCGTGAGCAGCGTATCCACAAACAAACGGTAGCCTTTTTGCGTGGGTACGCGTCCCGCCGAAGTGTGCGGGCTGGCGATAAAACCTAATTGCTCGAGGTCTGACATGACATTGCGTATCGTCGCGGGGCTGACACCCAGTCCGGAGTGCTGCAGCAGCGTGCGCGACCCAATTGGCTGCCCATCACTAATGTAATGTTCAACCAGAGTTTTAAGCAATATTTGCGCGCGTTTATCCATGTTGCAACCTATGTCGCTATTTTGCCTGAATTAGTTCGACTGCAATAGATTGATTTTCTTTTCACGCTTCGTCAACTATGTTTTAATTCTTCCATGCATAAAAATTTCAAAAGAATCGCCATTATCGGCAAATACATGAATCAATCGGCGCTGCAGCAGATGCAAGCTGACTTGGCAGATCTTGCGCGTCATTTAACTGCCAAAAATATCGAGGTCTGGCTGGAAGAAAACACTGCACAGCATGCTGAACTCACAGGGTATAAAACCGCACCGTTGGAAGCGATAGGCAATAAAGTCGATCTGGCGATCGTGATGGGTGGCGACGGCACCATGCTTAGCGTGGCCAGAACTATCATGAATGCTGAAATCCCGCTGGTGGGCATTAATCGTGGCCGTTTCGGTTTCTTAACCGATTTACGCGCAGAAGATATGCTGGCGGCGCTTGATAGAATTTTGGCTGGCGATTATCAAAAAGAATCGCGCATGCTGCTGTCTGCCAGCATACATCGCGCCAGGAAACTTGTGTATCAAGGGTTTGCGCTCAACGATGTGGTAGTAAAAAGTGGTTTGCGCCTCATTGAACTGCAGGTTGAGATTGACGGTAAGTTTGTATACAAACAGCGTGGTGATGGCTTAATCTTAACAACGCCTACCGGTACAACGGCTTATTCGCTCTCTGCAGGCGGCCCGATTCTGCATCCTAATTTGGAGGCGATTGCACTTGTGCCGATCAGTCCGCACACCTTGACTAATCGCCCGATTACAGTCAATAGCGCCAGCAAAATCGAGGTGACGCTGGTACAGGTTGATGAAGCCCAGGTCAGTTTTGACGGGCAGTTTCAAATTGCATTAGAGGCGGGAGATAAAATATTGATAACACGCGCACCTAAAATCATTACTTTGCTGCATCCGGGCGAATATTGCTATTTTGATATGCTGCGCAACAAGCTAAATTGGGGTTAATGTATAGCGATGTTACAAAGCCTCTCCATCCGCGATTTTGTTATCGTTGAAACCCTAGATTTAGAATTCAGCCAAGGATTTACCACGCTCACGGGCGAAACGGGGGCGGGTAAATCCATCCTGATTGATGCACTTTCACTTGCGCTGGGGGAGCGCAACGACGGCGCCGTAATTCGCGCGGGTGCGGAGCGTGCGGACATCAGCGCGACGTTTTCCAATAACGAACACGCCTCAATCTGGCTGGAAAATGCTGCCTTGGAAGTCGCGCCGGTATTGGTTCTCAGGCGTGTTATTTATAGTGATGGCCGCAGCCGCGGCTTCATTAATGGCACCTCAGTTACCATCGGGCAGCTCAAAGATTTAGGCGAATTATTAGTCGATATTTACAGCCAGAATGCACATCACTCGCTGCTTAAAACCAGCACGCAGCGCCAGATTCTGGATGAATTCGCAGGCAGCATGGCTCTCGCTAATCAGGTTGCAACACTTTATAAATCCTGGCATCAGCTGCATTTGCAGCGTCTGGAAGTCGAAAAAAATTCAGCTGCCTACGCCGATGAACTCGCCGAATTGCGCGATAAAACGCGCGAGCTGCAGCAGCTTGGGTTTGCGACGGACGAATGGGCGGAATTGCAGGCAGAACATCACCGCCTTGCCAACGGCGCTTCTTTGCTTTCCGGCCTGCAGGCTTGCATTGCGCTGCTGGATGAAAATGAGCCCGCAGCCATGAGCACGCTGGCGCAAGTGCAGCAAAAATTAGTTAGTTTGGTAGAGTTCGACGAAAAGTTAAAAGAAGCTGCGGACGGCGTAGATTCTGCACTCATACAATTAGAGGAGGCCAGCCGTAGTTTGAATCGCTATTTGCAAGCGGCAGAGCTCGACCCAGCTCGGCTTGCCGAGGTGGAAAGCAGCATTCAGGCAGTGCATAACACGGCGCGGAAATATCGCACAAAGCCGGAAGAGCTGCCTAAAATGCTGGCTGCAGACTTAGTACGCATGGCCGAGCTGGAAAGCTTTGCCAACGATGGTGCGCTGATGAAATTAGAGGCAGAAGCGCTCGCAGCCTATCAAACCTCCGCCAAACAGCTCAGTGCAAACCGTCAGCAAGCCGCCAAAACGTTAAGCCAAAGAATCAGCGCAGAAATGCAGCGGCTTTCATTAAGCGGTGGTAAGTTTGACGTGGCTTTACAACTATGTGAAGCCTCGGCCAACGGTTTGGAGCAAGTGGAATTTTTAGTGGCTGGCCATGCGGGGGTAGAACCGCGTCCACTCAACAAAGTGGCTTCGGGTGGCGAGTTGTCGCGCATCAGCTTGGCGTTGCACGTGACAACAGCAAGCCAAAATTCGGTGCCGTGCATGATTTTCGATGAGGTCGATGTCGGCATCGGTGGCGGTGTGGCAGAGGTTGTCGGGCAGTTGCTCAAGCAGCTCGGTACAGAGCGCCAAGTGCTGGTGATTACCCATCTGCCGCAAGTCGCCGCGCAGGCTGCGCAGCATTTGCAAGTGAGCAAAACGCAGGTCAACGGCGCAACCTTAAGCCATATTCAAGTGCTAAACAAAACCGAGCGGGTGGAAGAAATTGCACGCATGCTGGGTGGCATTCAAATTACCGAAACCACGCGCAATCATGCAAAGGAAATGCTTGGGGTTTAGGTAGGGTGGGTACTTGTTGGCTGCATAAATATTGATTGCATTACGAGCTACATTTGTTGTACAGCCAGAGGATGGTCATGGCGGTGATAGCGCCACTGAAGGCGAGAAAGGTGTCCTTCTCTGCATCCCAGATATCACCCTGTGCGCCGAGATAGAGATCACCGAGTTCAGGGCTGACAACAAAAGCAACGGCCGCCTCCAGAAACTCATAAAAGCAACTGAAACCAAGTATGCAAGCTATGGGTATAAAATACGACCAGCGTGGACGGACGCCGGCGGCACGCATCAGGATATCGCGCATGGGATAGGCATTTAGCAGGCCGTAGGAAAAATGGACAATACGATCAAAGTGATTGCGCGTAAGGTTGAATGTGTCTTTTAGCCAGAATCCGAATGGCACCTCTGAGTAGGTATAATGGGCGCCTATCAGGTGTAGGCTGATAAAAACCCCGAACAACATATATGACAGGTTGGTAAAGACGAATCGCCGATAGGCGACTATGAGCAAGCCAGCATAGATGAAGACCAGCAGGTTCTCAAGTAGCCAGTCACGACGATTGTAGGGCTCGATGGCGGTGATAACCCAGAGTGCCACTAACCAGAGAATGAGCCCCTGCAAGACTAAGTTGCTGCGAAATGGTTGGGGAGTCACGGTTGGTCACCAATCAAAATACTCAGCTAATATTTTTAGTATATTGAATTCACCTAATCAATCTTGGATTTTTATTTCGCTAATTCCGCCGCTTCAACCACCACTCTATATAGCTGCGCTTCCTGAGGGGTTTTCACTTTTTCGCCCACAGCCACTTGGTTGCGTTTGCCGGGTTGCACGCCGTTAATAATCATCGGTTGGCTTTGCGCTATGGCACGGCCGGTTTTTGCATCGTATTTCACCACGCGTACCTGAACACGTCCAACGGGTACGGAAGTTACGTTTTCAACCACCGCAAACAGGTTGCCACTGTTATCGGCCTGTGCGCCGGAACGGATGTATTTGCTCGGGTTGCGCGGTAAGTCAATACGTACCGCATGTTCGCCTGCCTGTTTGCCGATTTCCGAGTTTGAACTTGCCGCTATCTGGTAGTGCTGCAAGGCTAGGTCGGTTTCACCGCGACTTTCTGCAATGTCGCCCAGCAAGGCGTGACCCGGCGCGGTGGGCAGTAGCTCATTGGCGCGCTTTAGGTAAGGCTCGGCCTCGGCTTTTTTACCCATGTTAAATAGCGCAATGCCGCTCTGCACATGCGGTTTAAAGTAATCCGGCTGCATTTTAATGGCTTTGTCGTAGTAGGCAAGCGCTTCCTGCGGTTTCTTTTGCGTTAATGCAATGTCGCCCAAAAGCTCCTGAAATCGAGCTTCGCGCGGCTCGCCCACAATGGCCTTCTGCGCAAGACTGGTAGCGGTTGCAGTGTCACCTTTTTTCAAGGCTTTCACTGCGTCGTCATAGGCTTTGTAGGCGGGCTGCGTGGCTTTCACTTTGGCCACTTTTTGCGCGTAGGTTTCTTTGCCCATTTCGCCGCCCGTGCCCAGTTTTTCTAGCGTGACTTTGTTGGCGGCAACCCGCTCTGGCGAAGGCGGGTGGCTGGCAAACAGGCCTGTCAGCCAATTGCTTTCTTTGTTGGCGCTCAGGCGTACAAAGGTTTCCTGCAGGGTGACTGCAGCGGCCGGGTCGTAGCCGGCCTTTTTCATGTACTTCATGCCGTAGTAATCAGATTCTGATTCAGCATCGCGCCCATATTTGCTCGAAATCAGCTGCGCGCCAAGCTGCGAGGCGCCCACGACCAGATTGGCGTAATCTGTGTTCTGCGCGCCGATGCCAACTGCGATCATCGCGCCTTGCAGAAATACGCCGCGCTCCACGCTTTTTGCGCCGTGGCGGGCTGCAGCATGCACAATTTCATGCCCCATCACGGCGGCCAGTTCGGCTTCGCTATTCAACTCGTATAACAAGCCGCGGTTAAACGCGATTTTGCCGCCAGGCATCGCCCATGCATTAGGTACGGAGTCATTCAGCACCACAAACTCATAAGGGAGTTCCGGCCTGTCCGACACCGCACCCAGGCGCTTACCAATGCCTTGCACGTAGGCAGTAAGCTCGGGGTCGATAATGTAATCGCCGCCTTGTGATTGGCGTGCTGGCGAGTAGTTTTGTTTGCCGATTTCAATTTCTTTGGCTTCTGATACAAACTGAATCTCTTTTTTCTTGGTGACAGGGTTGGTGCCGCAAGCGGTGATGGTTACACTTAAAAAAACCGCCCAAGAAGCCTTAAGCCAAAATGAAGAATATTTTTTTAACATGATGCACTCCCTGAAAATTTAAGTAACGCTTTTATTGTTAATTCGAACTACATATGCAATTAATTTTTATGTGGGCACGGCTTTTTGGTGCAGTCGGCATAAATATAAAGCGAATGTTCATGAATCTTGAATCCACGTTCTTTGGCTGCTTTGTGTTGCAGCTTCTCGATTTCCTCATCGCAAAACTCTTCCACATGGCCGCATTGCAGGCACACGATATGGTCGTGGTGGTGGCCTTCGTTCAGCTCAAATACCGCTTTGCCGCTTTCAAAATGGTGACGCAGCAAAAGCCCCGCTTGCTCAAATTGGGTCAAAACTCTATATACGGTAGCCAGACCAACATCCTCGCCGGTGGTAATTAAAATTTTGTAGATATCTTCGGCCGATAAATGGCGCTCAGTGCTGTTTTCAAACAGCTCCAGAATCTTCAATCTAGGAAGCGTTGCCTTAAGGCCGGCGTTCTTTAAATCTTTTTGGTCGTGCATCGTAATGTGCCCAAGAATAATGGTTAGGGTTAACTTTATGGTTTTAGGGTTGCACCCATCGTGGTATATTAACGCCAATTCAGTAATAAGTCATTCGCCCAAAATCATGCATTTTTTTATAAAGTTGTTGTTTGCGTTACTCATTGTCTGCAGTGTCCTGCTTACAGGCTGTGGTTCCAGCGTGCCTATGATCAAGCCGTTCAAGATGGATATCCAGCAGGGCAATGTGGTCACCTCCAAGATGCTCCTGCAACTGCGCCCCGGTATGACCAAATCACAGGTGCGCTTTATTATGGGCACGCCGCTGATTGTGGATAGCTTTCACAACAACCGCTGGGATTATTTCTATCAACTGCGCCAGGCCGGCAAGGTTGTTGAGCAGCGTCGTGTGATTTTAGAGTTTGAAAAAGATTTGCTGGCGCGCGTGCGCGGCGATGTGGTGCCACAGGGCGCAGCAGGTGCGGCTGCGGGCGCAGAGGCGGGCGCTGTGACTCTGCCGAAATCGATCGAGCCAAAACCAAAAGAAAAGGGGCTGATGGATAAGCTGAAATTCTGGGAGAAAGACGAAAAAGCGCCTGCGACCAAACCGGCAGAGGCAAAACCAGCGGAAGCTGCGCCTGTTGAAATGCCGAAAGTTGAAATGCCAAAAGTGGGGACTCCAGAGATGCCCACAACCGAAGCTGCCGAACCAGCGCAAGAAACACCGTCCCTGTTGGCGGTGCCGATTGAGATTGCACCTGCAGCGGACACGCCGACAGACAAAGTGCCAGTGGTAGAGGTTCCAAAAGCAGAAGCCCCTGCAGTTGCAAAGCCGGCCGCTGAAGTGCCGGAGGTTAAAGCACCTCAAGTTGAGGAGCCAAAGGTTGTGCCCCCTAAAGTGGAGCTTAAAGAGCCAGCGCCAGATGCGCCGAGTCAGCCAGCCGCAAAACAGGATGAGACTTTTATATTCAGGCTGGACAGAAATCTGGATGATAAAAATATTGAAGCAACGCCCAAAGATGCTGCACCGGCTGGAGCTGATAGCAAAACCAAGTCGAAAAAAGTAGAGCAAGCGCCGCCGTCAGAAGAGGCAGAACCTGGCTATTTTGAACGGATGCTGGAAAAGATTGGTTTTTAGCGTCAGCTAAAAATTAATCTTTCAGTGGACACTAACCCGCGCAGCGGTGTTATGAGATAACTAAAAGATTGGTTTTTGATTTTTTAAAATTACAGATGAAACATGAAGACTAAAATCGTGATTGCAGGCGCTACCGGGCGCATGGGGCATGCGCTGTTGCAGGGTGTGTTCGAGGATGAAAGTTTGCAGCTTTATGGCGCGCTGGATCGTGCCGGCAGCCCCAACATCGGCCGCGATGCGGGTGAGTTATTCGGCAAGAACACTGGCGTGTATATCAGCGCCGATGCAGACAAAACACTGCAAGGCGCGGATGTGCTGATAGATTTTACGCGCCCAGAAGCCAGCATGGATTATCTGGAAATCTGTCAGCGCAGTCATGTGAAGCATGTCATCGGCACGACAGGCTTTACGGTCGAGCAGAAAGCCAGAATAGCAGCGGCATCCAAACAGGTCGCTATCGTGTTCGCGCCCAACATGAGCGTGGGTGTGACTTTGCTGATTAATCTAGTAGAGCAAGCTGCGAAAGTACTGGGCGATGGCTACGATATTGAAGTGGTAGAAATGCACCACCGCCATAAAATTGATGCTCCCTCCGGTACTGCGCTTCGCTTGGGCGAAGCGGCAGCGCAAGGGTTGGGTCAGGAACTTAAAGACTGTGCAATCTACGCGCGTGAAGGCGTTACTGGTGAACGTGAGGCAGGGAAAATAGGCTTTGCAACGCTGCGCGGCGGCGATGTGGTGGGCGACCATACGGTGATATTTGCTGGCACCGGTGAGCGCGTAGAGTTAACACATAAAGCCAGCAGCCGCGCCACGTTTGCCTTGGGCGCGTTGCGTGCAGCCAAGTTTTTGAGCGATAAAAAAACTGGTTTGTATGATATGCGCGATGTGCTGAATTTGCGTTAACTGCGTATGTGCTGGGTACTCAATCTGTAATTAGGGAGTACGAAATTTCTGACAAGCTTCATCAATATGCCAGACTAGAAGTCTCTGAGGTATTACTAAAACTGGGTTCGTCAGCAGAAGGACTCTCAGCTACTGAAGCCAAGAAAAGGCTCGCAAAATTTGGCCTTAATGTAGTTGCGAGCGAAAAACAGAAATCTCTTTTTCTTCGGTTTCTAAGTTATTTCATCAGCCCCTTACCTTTGTTATTGCTTGGGTTGTCACTGGTGGCGATTTTTACAGGTGAGATTAGAGGCGCGGAGGTGATTGCGCTGATGGTTGTCTTTTCCACAACGCTTGCCTTTTTTCAGGAATATCGTTCAAGCAAGGCTGCAGAAAGTCTGCGATCGTTGGTTAGTTCAACAGCCTCGGTACTTCGACAAGTTCCTCCTGCCGTTACCAGTCAACTCATTGAAATTGACTTTAGTCGGCTTGTGCCAGGCGATATTGTACATTTGTCAGCTGGAGACATGATTCCGGCTGACATGCGGATCCTCTCCGCCAAAGACCTGTTTGTGAATCAATCCTCGCTCACAGGCGAGTCCTTGCCGGTTGAAAAACATGCTGGAAATAATCTATCAACTAAAATCAGCATTCCAGAATTGCAGGATATCTGCTTCATGAGCACTAATGTGCTTTCAGGCACTGCTGTTGCTGTAGTGGTGGCAACCGGCAGGCATACCTTTTTTGGTTCGATTGCTTCCAGTGTAATCGGGGAAAGAGAACCCACCAGTTTTGACCTAGGTATCCAGAAATATATATGGCTCATCATTCGCATAATGATGGTCATGGTTCCTGCAGTGTTTTTGATTAATGGTTTTGTCAAAGGTAACTGGGTGGAAGCGCTCCTGTTTGCTTCCGCAGTTGCAGTAGGGTTGGCGCCGGAAATGCTGCCAATGCTGGTTACAGTTAATTTAGGTAAAGGCGCTATAGCGATGTCGCGTAAAAAAGTCATCGTTAAGCGGTTGAATGCCATCCAGAATTTTGGCGCGATGGATATTTTGTGTGCGGACAAAACCGGAACGCTTACCCAGGATAAAGTAATTCTGGAAAGGCATGTCGACATCACAGGCAAGGAAGATGAGAGAGTGCTTGAATATGCCTATTTGAATAGTCATTATCAATCTGGGCTAAAAAATTTGCTGGATATTGCAGTGCTGGAGCATGCCGAGGTTCACCAGAAATTGCATGAAGCTAGTTCTTATTTAAAAATTGACGAGATTCCATTTGATTTTCAGCGAAGACGCATGTCCGTCATTGTTGAAAAAGATAAAACAACCCATTTGTTGATTTGCAAAGGTGCTGTTGAGGAAATTTTCAACGTCTGTAATCGAATGCAAGTGGCTGGAGAAATCCTTCCGCTCAATCCGCTTCGCATTAAAGATGCCCATGCTGTTGTGAATGATCTGAATGAGGATGGCTTTCGCGTAATTGCCGTGGCTTACAAGGAGGTAGGGTCGAGCCTGGCAATCTACGAACCAAAAGATGAAGCCAATCTGATTTTGAGTGGCTATATCGCTTTTCTTGATCCACCGAAAGAATCAGCCGCTCCTGCCCTTGCAAGTCTTTTGAAATATGGCGTTACAGTCAAGATATTGACGGGAGATAATGATGTGGTGAGCCGCAAAATTTGTCATGACGTTGGTTTGGTCGTGGATAAAATTTCCCTGGGCAACCAGATCGAACAGATGACAGATTTACAGCTGGCAGAAGAGGTTGAGAACGTGACTGTCTTTGCAAAACTTTCGCCTCAGCAAAAAGCGCGTGTGATAAAAGCCTTGCAGGCTAGAGGTCATGTGGTCGGGTTTATGGGGGATGGTATCAATGATGGCATCGCACTTAAAACGGCCGATGTCGGCATTTCTGTCGATACCGCTGTCGATATTGCTAAAGAGTCGGCCGACATTATTCTGCTGGAAAAGAATCTGCTGGTCATCAAGGATGGTGTTGCCGAGGGGCGCAAAGTATTCGGCAATATCATCAAATATATCAAAATGAGCGCTAGCTCGAATTTCGGCAACATGTTTAGCGTGCTTGGTGCCAGCGCCTTTTTGCCTTTCCTGCCCATGGCTCCCGTACAGATTCTCTTTAATAATCTGCTGTATGACTTTTCGCAGACTTCAGTCGCTACAGATCGTGTGGATGACGAATATATCTTACAACCACGCAAGTGGGAAATAACCAACATTGCAAGATATATCTTTACGATTGGGCCAATCAGCTCAATTTTTGACTACGTCACATTTGGGTTGATGTGGTTTATATTTGATTGCACAACCTCAGAGCGGGCCGGATTATTCCAGACAGCTTGGTTTGTAGAGTCGTTGCTCTCGCAAACACTGATTGTGCATGTGATTCGAACTGGAAGAATTCCTTTTCTGCAAAGCAAGCCCAGCTTGCCTTTGATGATTACAACATTGTTTATCTGCGCGCTGGGAGCGTATCTGCCTTACTCTGCCTTTGCGACCAAATTGCAAATGACACCTCTGCCAGCGACCTTCTGGCTTTATCTGACATTGATTCTGATGGTTTATTTGGGATTAACCCAGCTTGTAAAAGCTTTTCTGATCAAGCGACTCGGATTGAATTAGTAGAATGTAAGCCTTGAAGGAGGTTTGATGAACAATTGCCGTTATTTATCAATATTAGTTACTAGTTTCGTTCTTGTGTTTATTTGGTCGGCCATTCGCCCGCATGATTATTTCACGTGGTTTTTGGAGGTGTTTCCCGCTATTGTCGCATTGCCGATTTTGCTTTTTACGTACAAACAATTTCCGCTTACTAAGTTGGTGTACCTGCTGATTTTGCTGCATGCGGTTATTCTGATGGTGGGCGGACATTACACCTATGCCGAGGTGCCGCTTTTTAACTGGCTGCGCGATACGTTTCATTTAGACAGAAATTATTACGACCGTGTGGGGCATGTGGCGCAAGGTTTTGTGCCAGCCATGATTGCGCGCGAGATTTTGCTGCGC
Source organism: Pseudomonadota bacterium (assembly GCA_029563075.1). GTDB lineage: Bacteria > Pseudomonadota > Gammaproteobacteria > Burkholderiales > Methylophilaceae > Methylotenera_A. Next base: position 77,470 of record JAKQTN010000044.1, on the reverse strand, counting down.
AAGCAAGTGGTGATGCAGGGCACATGGCTGTTTTTTTTGGTCACCTGTGTTAGCCTCGCAATAAGCGCCTTTTACGAATTTCTGGAATGGTGGGTGGCGCGGGCTTCCGGCAGTGACGCGGTGGCGTTTCTGGCAACGCAAGGCGATATCTGGGATACACAGTGGGACATGTTTTTGGCTTTTGTAGGCGCGATTTCTGCACAAATCCTCTTGGTAAGATTGCATGATAAGCAACTTCGTCAGCTTGAAACATAGGCTAAACTCCGCTATAATTCGGCAATTCTGAAACGGGAAGAGTCCAAAAAGCTCCTCCCGTTTTGCACATCTACTTCTGATGGCTTTAGTAGATGCCAAAGTTGTACCGTCATGAAATTTAAGGAGCTTAAGGTGTCAAAAACAATTCCAGCCGTTTTAGTATTAGCAGATGGAACTGTTTTTCATGGTGTTTCAATAGGTGCTTCAGGTCACACAGTCGGTGAAGTGGTGTTTAACACTTCGATGACGGGCTACCAGGAAATCCTTACCGATCCTTCCTATGCCGAACAAATCGTAACGCTGACTTATCCGCACATTGGTAATTATGGTACCAATGCTGAGGATGTCGAATCTGGAAAGGTCTATGCGGCGGGCTTGATTATTCGCGACTTGCCTTTACTGGAAAGCAATTTCCGCAGCCAACAAACACTCCCGGACTATTTGACACAAAATAACGTGGTGGCAATCGCGGATATTGACACGCGCAAGCTCACGCGCATCTTGCGTGAAAAAGGCGCACAGGCTGGCTGCATCATGGCGGGAGACGTCAGCGAATCTAAAGCGCTGGAGCTGGCAAAAGCTTTTCCCGGCTTAGCAGGCATGGATTTAGCCAAGGTTGTGAGTTGTAAAACCGCTTACGAATTTAGCGATGGCGAATGGGCCTTAGGCAAAGGTTATGTTAAACCTGCAAATTCTCAATTTCACGTGGTCGCATTTGATTACGGTGTGAAGCGTAACATTCTGCGTATGCTGGTTTCGCGTGGCTGCAAAGTGACTGTGTTGCCGGCACAGGCTACAGCCGAAGATGCTTTAAGTTATAAACCGGACGGCATCTTTTTATCGAATGGCCCTGGCGATCCCGAACCTTGTGATTACGCCATTAACGCAATTAAAGCGCTGGTAGAAACGGGCATCCCAACTTTTGGCATTTGTCTGGGGCATCAATTGCTGGCGTTGGCAAGTGGCGCTAAAACCATGAAAATGAAGTTTGGCCATCACGGTGCCAACCATCCGGTGCAGGATGTGGAAACCAAGCGTGTATATATCACCAGCCAGAACCATGGTTTTTCGGCAGACTCCAAAACTTTACCTTCAAATGTGAAGGTGACGCATGTGTCCTTGTTTGACGGCAGTTTACAAGGCATTGCCCGTACCGATAAACCCGCATTCAGTTTTCAAGGCCACCCAGAGGCTAGCCCAGGGCCGCATGAAATGAGTTATTTGTTTGATCGCTTCATTAGCATGATGCAGGAAAGGAAGGCTGGCTAATGGCTAAGCGCACTGATATTAAAAGCATTTTAATTATTGGCGCAGGCCCGATTGTGATCGGTCAAGCCTGCGAGTTTGATTACTCTGGCGCCCAAGCCTGCAAAGCCTTGCGAGAAGAAGGTTATCGCGTCATTCTGGTAAATTCCAATCCGGCCACCATCATGACCGACCCTGAGATGGCGGATGCTACCTACATCGAGCCGATTACCTGGCAGGTGGTCGAGAAGATAATCGAAAAAGAAAAGCCGGATGCCTTGCTGCCGACCATGGGCGGCCAAACTGCGCTCAATTGTGCTTTGGATTTGGATAAGCACGGTGTTCTGGCCAAATATAACGTAGAACTGATCGGCGCCTCAAAAGAAGCGATTGATAAAGCAGAAGACCGCCAGAAATTCAAAGAAGCCATGACCAAAATTGGCTTGGGTTCGGCACGCTCTTCTATCGCACATAGTTTGGAAGAAGCCTTGCAAGTGCAAGCCAGTATTGGTTACCCAGCCATTATCCGTCCATCGTTCACCATGGGTGGCAGCGGCGGTGGCATTGCCTATAATCGCGAAGAGTTCATCGCGATTTGCGAGCGTGGGTTGGATGCCTCGCCAACCAATGAGTTGCTGATTGAAGAATCCATGCTTGGTTGGAAAGAGTACGAGATGGAGGTGGTACGCGACAAAGCGGATAACTGCATCATTATCTGCTCAATCGAAAACCTAGACCCGATGGGCGTGCATACCGGTGACAGTATTACCGTTGCGCCAGCACAAACGCTTACCGATAAAGAATACCAGATCATGCGTAACGCCAGCCTGGCGGTATTACGCGAGATCGGTGTGGATACAGGCGGCTCTAACGTGCAGTTTGCCATTAATCCGGTCGATGGCCGCATGATTGTGATTGAAATGAATCCGCGCGTGTCGCGCTCATCGGCACTGGCGTCTAAGGCAACGGGCTTTCCGATTGCCAAGGTGGCTGCCAAACTGGCGGTGGGCTTTACGCTAGACGAATTAAAAAACGAGATTACCGGTGGCGCGACACCGGCTTCATTTGAGCCGAGCATCGACTACGTCGTCACAAAAGTGCCGCGTTTTGCCTTCGAGAAATTCCCGCAAGCCGATTCGCGCTTGACCACGCAAATGAAGTCGGTGGGCGAGGTGATGGCAATCGGACGTACCTTCCAAGAGTCATTCCAAAAAGCACTGCGCGGTCTGGAAGTGGGCGTAGATGGCTTGGATCCGATTACGACAGATTTGGACCGGATCACTAAGGAATTGGGAGAGCCGGGTCCTGAACGCATATGGTATCTGGGCGATGCCTTTAGATGCGGTATGACAATTGAGCAGGCATTCGATATTTCGAAAATTGATCCCTGGTTCCTGGCGCAAATCAAAGACATGATCGACCGCGAAGCAGCGCTGAGCGGCAAGCATATTGCGGACCTCAGTAAAGATGCACTGTTCCAGCTCAAGCGTCGTGGCTTCTCGGACAGGCGCCTGGCCAAGTTACTGGACACGGATCAGCACGCGGTACGTGCTTATCGCCAGGCCCTGAATGTGCGTCCTGTGTATAAGCGCGTGGATACTTGCGCGGCAGAGTTTGCCACGAATACCGCCTATATGTATTCCAGCTATGAAGAAGAGTGTGAGGCTGCGCCAAGTGATAAGAAAAAAATCATGGTGCTGGGCGGCGGGCCCAATCGGATTGGCCAGGGCATTGAGTTTGATTATTGCTGTGTGCATGCGGCATTTGCGATGCGCGATGACGGTTACGAAACCATTATGGTCAACTGTAACCCGGAAACGGTTTCGACGGATTATGATACCTCTGACCGTTTGTATTTTGAGCCTGTGACGCTGGAAGATGTGCTGGAAATCGTCCACATCGAGAAGCCGGTTGGTGTGATCGTGCAGTACGGTGGCCAAACGCCACTCAAATTGGCACGTGATCTGGAGAAAGCGGGTGTGCCCATTATTGGTACAACGCCGGATGCGATTGACCGTGCAGAAGACCGAGAGCGCTTTCAACAGATGCTGCATGATTTGGGACTTAAGCAGCCGCCAAACCGCACTGCGCGCGCACCTGAAGAAGCGCTTCGAGCTGCGGATGAAATTGGTTATCCTCTAGTAGTAAGGCCAAGCTATGTATTGGGTGGCCGCGCCATGGAGATCGTGCATGAGCAGTCACAATTAGAGCGTTATATGCGCGAAGCGGTGAAAGTGTCGAACGAATCCCCGGTGCTGCTTGACCGCTTTTTGAACGATGCGGTCGAAGTGGATGTGGATGCGCTGAGCGATGGTGAAGACGTGCTGATTGGCGGCATCATGCAGCACGTGGAGCAAGCGGGCGTGCATTCCGGCGATTCTGCCTGTTCATTGCCGCCTTATAGTCTCAGCAAGGAGCTGCAGGATGTATTGCGTGTGCAAACGGTGCAGATGGCTAAGGCTTTAGGTGTTAAAGGTTTGATGAACGTGCAATTTGCGATTCAGGGCGGAACGGTCTATGTGCTTGAAGTGAATCCTAGGGCCTCAAGAACAGTGCCATTTGTTTCAAAAGCCTGCGGCTTGCAACTGGCCAAAATCGCCGCGCGTTGCATGGCGGGACAAAGCCTGAAATCACAAGGCGTCACAAAAGAAGTGATTCCGCCTTATTACTCGGTGAAGGAAGCGGTATTCCCGTTCATAAAATTACCCGGTGTGGATACGATTTTAGGCCCGGAGATGAAGTCTACCGGCGAAGTCATGGGTGTAGGCGCGACGTTTGCGGAAGCGTTCGTGAAGTCGCAGCTGGGCGCATCGGCTACGCTGCCAAAAGGTGGTCGTGCCTTTATCAGCGTGCGCAATGAGGATCACCAGAAAGTTGTGGATATTGCACAGGATCTGGCAAAACTCGGCTTTACGTTGGTGGCGACTAAAGGTACCGCAAAAGCGCTCACGGAAAATGGCCTGACCGTAACCCCGGTGAATAAAGTGGCTGAAGGCCGTCCGCATGTGGTGGATATGATTAAAAACAATGAAATCAGTTTTATTGTAAATGTCACGGAAGATAAAAAAGCCGTGGCTGATTCATACGAAATCCGCCGCAGTGCGCTGCAGAATAAGGTGACGTATTACACTACGCTGGCCGGCGCCAAGGCAGCATGTATCGGTATGGCGCACATGCAAGAGTTGAATGTCGAGTCCATTCAAGACTTGCATAAAAAGCTTTCTTAAAATACACTTTGTACTATTAAAACCACGCTCGAGTCGAGTGTGGTTTGTTTTTTATAAAGCGTGGTTTATTTTTTATAAGAGGTTGCAATATGGCAGTAAATCAAATTCCAGTGACAATTAAAGGTGCAGAGTTGCTCAAAGAAGAGCTGCAACGCCTGCGCAGCACTGATAGACCTCATGTCATTCAGGCAATTGCGGAGGCACGCGCGCAGGGCGATTTATCTGAAAATGCAGAGTACGAAGCAGCCAAAGAAAAACAAAGCTTTATTGAGGGGCGCATTGCGGAGTTGGAGTCAAAGCTTTCCAACTTGCAAATCATTGACCCAAAAACACTGAATGCTGAAGGCCGCGTGGTGTTTGGCGCAACTGTGAACATTGAAGATCTGGATTCAGGCGACAACAAAACCTATCAAATTGTCGGCGATGACGAAGCGGATATCAAGGCAGGTAAAATCTCTGTAAGCTCGCCCATTGCGCGCGCGCTCATTGGCAAATCTGCGGGCGAGATAGCCGAAGTGGCTGCCCCTGGCGGAATTAAAGAGATTGAAGTGCTTGATGTACTTTATATTTAAAAGTGTTAATACATCAAAATGCTTAACCGCTTAAATCTTATTGTCGTTACCTTCTGGGTGGGTGCGTTATGGATGACCGGCCTGACCGCCTATGTGCTGTTTGATACGCTGCAGGATAAACAGCTCGCCGGCAGCCTTGCGGGGAAATTATTTAACATAGTGAGTTACATTGGCATTGCGAGCGCGCTTTATTTACTGATACAACGCCTGCTTGATTACGGCACGGGCGCGCTTAAACAAGGCTTCTTTTGGGCGGTATTCGTGATGCTATTGCTGGTGCTGGCTGGCCATTTCGGCATTCAGCCCTTGCTGGCGCAACTTAAAACCGATGCGCTGCCAAACGATGTGATGCAGAGCGTATTTGCCGATCGGTTTAGAAACTGGCACGGCATTGCCAGCGTGGCGTATCTGCTGGAATGCTTGCTGGGTTTTGTGCTTGTGCTTAAAGCCCGCTAACCAGTCAGAGTTTTGGAATGTTGATTTTGGCAGATTCCTTCACCGTGGCGCTGGCGCGGTAAATCACCAGCTGCTTGCCAATGTGATGTACCGGCGTTGCGTTAGTTTTGCTGCAAATTTCTGCATACATGGTTTTACGCGCTTCGCGGTCATCGCCTGCGACTTGAATTTTAATCAGCTCATGCGCGTTCAGGTTAAGCTCAATTTCTTTTATCACACTTTCAGTGAGTCCGTTGTTGCCTATCATCACAACAGGGCTTAAACTATGGGCTATGCCGCGTAAATGGCTGATTTGTTTAGGTTTTAATTGCATTGCATACTCACTGTCAAAACGCCATTTTATCATGAAATCCATAAGCCTATGAAACCGACGCGTACCAGCAAAGCCTGGATGCAGGAACATCTGAACGACGAGTTTGTAAAACGCGCCCAGAAAGAAGGCTATAGAGCCCGCGCGGCTTACAAGCTGATCGAGATTGATGACAAGGACAAGCTGATCAAACCCGGCATGACCATTGTAGACTTAGGTTCAACGCCAGGCAGTTGGTCGCAGGTAGCGGTGCAGCGCCTGAAAGGTCAGGGCAAAGTCATTGCGCTGGATATTCTCGACATGCAGGCTATTCCTGGCGTTGAGTTTATTCAAGGCGATTTTCGTGAAGAAGCCGTGTTAAAGCAGCTGGAAGAAAAGCTGAACAATAAACCGGTAGACCTTGTAATTGCAGATATGGCACCCAATATCAGTGGTGTTAAAGATGTTGACCAGGCAGGTGCTGCCTATTTAACCGAGCTTGCGCTGGAATTTAGTTGCCACTGGCTGAAACCGGGCGGCAATTTTCTAGTCAAAGTGTTCATTGGTTCAGGTTTTGATGAGATCGCTAAATCAATGCGCCCGCAATTTGAAAAAGTGGTGACGCGTAAACCAAAGGCTTCAAGGGATCGCAGCAGTGAGGTGTACTTGCTGGGCTTAAAACGTAAATAAATCTAAAACATAAATAAATATAGTTAAGCCGCTCTGATTGGGCAACAAACGCTGTTAATTAGGTATAAAATTGATAAACCTTGTTATAGGTTAAGGATGGGAATTGAATAATATCGCAAAAAGTATCGCAATCTGGCTGGTTGTTGCCCTCGTGCTGATGACTGTATTTAACCAGTTTACGGGGAAAAGCAAGTCAGAAATCTCTGTGCCTTACTCGCAATTTATGCAAGAAGCCAAAGATGGCCGCATCGCGAGCGTCGAGATTGATGGCCATGTGGTGCGCGGCAAGACGCAGGACAATAGAGATTTTAGCACCTATGCGCCGGGCGACCTGTGGATGGTGAATGATTTGCTAAAATATAACGTGAAGGTAGAAGCCAAGCCAGAGCAACAGCGTTCTGTGCTGCTGGAGATATTCATGTCATGGTTCCCGATGATTTTACTCATCGGTGTATGGATTTTCTTTATGCGCCAGATGCAGGGCGGCGGCAAGGGCGGCGGGCCATTTTCATTTGGCAAGAGCAAAGCGCGCCAGTTGGATGAAAGCTCAAATCAAACTACGTTTGCTGATGTGGCAGGCTGTGACGAAGCCAAAGAAGAAGTCACCGAACTGGTCGACTTCTTGAAAGAGCCAACAAAATTTCAAAAACTGGGCGGCCGTATCCCGCGCGGAGTATTGCTGGTAGGCCCGCCAGGCACCGGTAAAACCTTGCTTGCGCGTGCGATTGCAGGCGAGGCAAAAGTACCGTTCTTCTCAATTTCCGGCTCGGACTTTGTGGAAATGTTTGTAGGCGTGGGCGCTGCACGTGTGCGCGACATGTTTGAAACGGCTAAAAAGAACTCGCCCTGCATTATTTTTATTGATGAAATTGACGCGGTTGGCCGTAGCCGCGGTGCCGGTACCGGCGGTGGCAATGACGAGCGCGAGCAAACGTTGAACCAGTTACTGGTTGAAATGGACGGTTTTGAGGCCAGCTCCGGGGTGATTATCATCGCGGCAACCAATAGAGCCGATGTGCTGGACAAAGCGCTGTTGCGTCCTGGTCGTTTTGACCGTCAGGTAATGGTCGGGTTGCCTGATATCAAAGGCCGTGAGCAGATTTTGATGGTGCACATGCGCAAAGTGCCGATTGACCCGGATGTAAAGGCGGATATTATCGCGCGCGGTACGCCAGGTTTCAGCGGTGCAGATTTAGCCAATCTGGTGAATGAAGCCGCTTTATTTGCGGCGCGCCGTAACAAGCGCACGGTAGATATGGAAGATTTTGAAGATGCGAAAGATAAAATCTTCATGGGTCCTGAGCGAAAATCGATGGTGATGCGTGAAGAAGAGCGCCGCAACACGGCCTATCACGAATCAGGCCATGCTGTTGTTGCCAAGCTCTTGCCTAAGGCTGACCCTGTGCATAAAGTGACGATTATGCCGCGTGGCTGGGCGCTGGGGCTCACATGGCAATTGCCGGAGTTTGATCGCATCAGCAATTACAAAGACAAGATGCTGGAAGAGATTTCCATACTTTTTGGCGGACGTATTGCTGAAGAGATTTTTATGAATCAAATGTCCACAGGCGCTTCTAATGACTTTGAGCGCGCGACCAAACTTGCGCGAGCGATGGTAACTAAGTACGGTATGAGTGATGCGCTAGGCACAATGGTGTACGCGGGCGATGAGCAAGACTCGTTCTTTGGCAGCATGAGTTCTAAGACCATATCGGAAGCCACACAGCAGAAAGTGGACGCAGAAATACGCCGTATTCTGGATGAGCAATATGCGATTGCACGTAAATTGCTGGAAGCCAATCGCGACAAGGTTGAAGCCATGGCTGCCGCTTTGATGGAGTATGAAACCATCGATGCCGACCAGATTAACGATATTATGGCAGGCAACCCAGTGCGCGAGCCTAAGCCGCGTCAAACGCCTGTTAAGCCACAAAGCGGCGGCAGTTCCGGTGCTTCTTCTGGCACTGGAACACCAGCGCCGCAGCCTGCGACTAAAGGCTAATGGTCTAAAGATGTTAGAATAAGGGCTGATTATTTCAGCCCTTTTTTATGATATTTGACTGTGGAAAATTCCAGCTTGATTTAACAACGCCGCGCGTGATGGGTATTGTCAATGTCACGCCTGATTCTTTCTCTGATGGCGGCAAATTTGCTGCGACAAATCTGGCTATAGAACATGCGTTAAAACTGGCAAGTGAGGGAGCAGACATTCTTGATATTGGTGGCGAATCCACGCGCCCCAATGCCACCCCCGTGAGCCTGCAAGAAGAGTTGGATCGCGTGATTCCTGTGATTGAGAGTTTGGTTGGCCAAATAAATATTCCGCTTTCAATCGACACCTACAAGCCGCAAGTGATGCAAGCCGCCATTGCGGCAGGCGCTTCTATCGTGAATGACGTGCGTGCGCTGCAGGAAGAAGGCGCGCTTGATGCTGTGGCGAAATCAGACGCTGGCGTGTGTTTAATGCACATGCAAGGCACGCCGCAGACCATGCAGAATAATCCGCACTATGATGATGTCGTCAACGACATAAAGTTCTTTCTAAAGATGCGCCTGCAAGCCAGTATCCATGCGGGTATTCAGGCATCACGTATTGTGCTTGACCCAGGTTTTGGTTTTGGCAAAACACGCGAACATAACATTACTTTAATTCAACAGCTCGAAAGTTTTGCCACATTAGGCCAACCGTTGTTGGTGGGCTTATCGCGCAAATCGGTGTTGGGGCAGGTTACGGGTAACGATGTTGATGCGCGGCTTTACGCCAGTATCGCGGCTTCCGTGATCGTAGCTCAAAAAGGCGCTAAAATACTGCGGGTGCATGATGTAAAAGCGACGGTAGAAGCTTTGAAGGTCGTCGCTGCCATTCAATAAACAGAGAAAATATATGAGCAAAAATTATTTTGGTACAGATGGCATTCGCGGCAAAGTTGGCGATGCGCCGATTACGCCAGATTTCGTGATGCGTTTAGGCTACGCTGCAGGCCGCGTATTTGTTGGGCTTCAGGGTAATCTTGCAAAAGGTGCACGCCCGGCTGTGTTGATAGGAAAGGACACGCGTATCTCCGGCTACATGCTGGAGGCTGCGCTGGAAGCGGGTTTATCTGCCGCAGGTGTAGATGTGCTGCTCACCGGCCCAATGCCGACGCCGGCTGTGGCCTACCTCACACGCGCCTTGCGCGCGCAGGCGGGCATTGTCATTTCCGCCTCGCATAACCCTTATTACGATAACGGCATCAAGTTCTTCTCGGCTGAAGGAACCAAGTTGCCAGACGACATCGAACACGCTATCGAAGCTGAACTGGAAAAACCTATGCAGGTGATGGATTCTGCCAAGCTTGGCAAGGCGCGGCGCATAGACGATGCCGCCGGGCGCTATGTGGAATTCTGCAAAAGCACTTTCCCGAATGATATGGATTTGCGCGGCCTGAAAATAGTGCTGGATTGCGCACACGGAGCCACTTACCACGTGGCGCCCGATGTGTTTCATGAGCTGGGCGCAGAAATCATCAGCATCGGTAACTGCCCCGATGGCCTGAACATAAACGAGCAAGTCGGCTCCACTCATCCGCAAGCCTTGCAGAAAGCCGTTGTCGCACACAAGGCCGATATGGGCATTGCGTTTGATGGCGATGGCGACCGTGTGATGATGGTAGATGCAGAAGGCAATCTGCTGGATGGCGACCAATTGCTGTATATCATCGCGCTGGGGCTATACGCCAAAGGCAAACTGAAAGGCGGTGTGGCAGGCACGTTGATGACCAACTTGGCGCTAGAGCATGCGCTGAAAAAGCATCAAATCCCCTTTGCACGCGCCAAAGTGGGTGATAGGTACGTGCTGGAACTGTTGCAGACCAAAAACTGGAAGCTGGGCGGTGAAAATTCCGGCCACATTCTCACGCTGGATAAACACACCAGCGGCGATGCGATTATCGCAGCCTTGCAAGTGCTGCATGCCTTAAAACAAAGCGGCAAAACGCTCACACAAATGGGCGAAGAGCTTGTGCTGTATCCGCAAGTGCTGATTAACGTGACGACAAAGCAAAAACTGGATTTAGATATTCCAAAAATTCAAGACGCCGTTAAAAAAGCCGAGACTGAACTCAATGGCGCAGGACGCGTGCTATTACGCGCCTCTGGCACCGAGCCAAAAATCCGCGTGATGGTAGAAGGCCAGGATAGAAAATTAGTGCAAAAACTGGCAGAAGAAATTGCAGAAGTAGTGAAGTTGGCTGCAGGTTAAAATCATGACAACTTTTTTAACTTATTCAGATAATTTAGGTTAGAAGACAATGCTTTCAAAAATATTCGCAATTATCCCAATTTGGTACATAGTCATAACTGTTTTTCTAAGTTTTTACTATGGATGTCGTGGTGTGGTCGGGCAACGCATTGCTGCAAAACAGTTAAATCAGACGCTCATGAAGCAAGAACTTAGAGAGTGGAAGTGCTGGGAAATTGTTTTCATCCGTTATATACAAGATTTTATTTTTCATGTTGTTTGCTCGATTGCAGGCTTTTTCTCGCTGTTTATGGCATTCAATTTTCTACAAGAAATCGATACGCTGTCAGATATTGGTTCTGAAACTGCAATATTGCTGGTGTTTTTTCTTCTGCTTGGGTTGGTTGGCGCATGTGGTCAACTACCACATTTACTTCTTGAGGGTCGCTTCCCAAAAGGCGGCTAGCCCGTGTAGTACGTAATAAGTAGTGCTATTGATGTTATATAAATAATCAAAATAAGCACCTCCAGAACCCGCATGGATATTGGTCTGCAGGCCAATTATTTTCATGTGCTTCTAAATAAATTTTGAACCAAACCTTATTCTGCATCCTCAAACTGCGCATAAATTGAACAAATGCACTGTTTTAACACATTGCACAAGTCAAACAGACATCATTAGTTGTCATCGTTTAGTCAAAACAAACCATTAAACTACGCTGAAAGCCAATATCTATCTGATGTTTGCATATGATGGCTACTTTAATTTTGTTATTTAACCCCCATATTCAGAATTGGCATGAATTATGCGAGTTTAACGATATAGCGTTTTGAGGAGTTTGAAATCATAAAGGAAAAAAACAGCGTGAATATGATGAATACTAAGCCGGAGATTACCATTGAGTATCTCGTGGCGAGTGACTTCGACCAGACATTGAGTTTTAATGATTCTGGCCATGTGCTGGCGGAGATGCTGGGCATATCGGATTATGAGGAAAAAGTAGCGGGGCTTGCGCGTTCCAAGCTGGTTCAGCAGGGCGCTGAGCTGGCTTATTTACTGCGGCACGACCCTGCATTTCGCGGCGTGCGGATGGAGCACTTGATTGAGGCTGGCAAACGTGTGCGTCTGAAAGACAACGTTAAGCTGTTTATAGAAATTTTGAACAAAGGTTTGGATGGTTATCACTTTCAATTCTTTGTGATTTCCGCCGGGCCGGCAGCTGTCGTGCGTTCGGCGCTTGAGGGAATTGTTCCACCAGAGAACGTATTTGGCTCAGAATTCGAGTTTGATGCGGAGACGGGTGAGATTTGCAATATCATCCGCGTGCCCGCAGGCAACGGTAAAGTGGCCGTGCTGCAAGAGCTGGAACAAAAACTGCAGATGAGCCCGGACCGCGTGATTTACGTGGGTGATGGCAGCTCTGATCTTTACGTGATGCACGATGTGAATAGCCGTGACGGGCATACTGTTGCGGTTTCAGAGACCAAATCGATTGGCCGCATCGCCCATCGAACCGTGCTGAGTGACAGTGCGGTAAGTGTGCTGGTGCCGATTCTTGAGGATGTGCTGAAGTGGGATTCAGCGAAGATTCGCGAATTGTTTAATGCACATGGTCTGGCGTTACAGGATTGGGATAAAATCCATACCGATTGGATTACCTTCCACAATCAGGCTGCTTCGAAAGTTTAAGTATGAATATGACAGATTTTATTGGCTATTTTTCGGCATTTTTAACAACGTTCGCCTTTGTGCCGCAGGCATTACACTCATGGAAGACGCGCGATTTATCGGGTGTCTCACTGCCCATGTACAGTATATTCAGCACCGGTGTGCTGGGCTGGATTATTTATGGCGTATCGATCGCCAGTTGGCCGATCGTTGCGGCAAACATTGTTACTTTTGTGCTGGCTTGCGCGGTGCTTTGGTTAAAGTTAAAACACCGCTAAGTAATATATATTTTAAGTAATTTTTATTTATCAGTACGTTAGGTCAAAAAAACTTCATCCTGGTTTAATCAAACTGTCATAAGCCCTATTCAAACTGGCGTCATGAAATGTTGCGAGTACAAATCATGAGCATGAATCAGGTGCGTTTTTATTTGAATCGTGTGCTGGCGCTGGATAGCGCATTGTGTGTGAGCGTGAGCCATGCCAGCCAATACCGGTTCATCCGTGACTGGTTTCGCCTGATCAGTCGCCTGGGTGATGGCGTATTTTGGTATACCTTGATGCTGTCGATTTTAGTGACGCAGCAGGCAGATGGCATTAAGCCGGTGTTGCATATGCTGGCGGCTGGTTTAACAGGCACGCTGATTTATAAATGGTTGAAGCACAAAACACATCGCCCGCGCCCTTATCAGGTGCGTCAGGACGTGTTTCTTTCCGGCAAGCCGTTGGATCATTTTAGTTTCCCCTCTGGGCACACGCTTCACGCGGTCGCATTTGGTTTGGTTGCCCTTTTTTATTTCCCTATCCTCGCGGTGGTTTTGGTTCCATTCATTATCATGGTGGCGATGTCGCGGGTGATTTTAGGCCTGCATTATCCTAGCGATGTGCTGGCTGGCGCGGCCATTGGTTACGTCATCGCACTCATTTCCATTAGCCTAGTCACTTTGTAGTACCTGGCGCCTAAATATCTATCTGGCAATAATATGCTGGTGAGCGTGGTAAAAATCTACCGGGTTGAGCATGCCCAAGCGCAGATCGCCCAGACATTGCTCGCGCCATGCGATGAGTTCTGCCGCACTGAGGTGATTCAATTCTGGCTCCCAGTTTGGCCTCAGGCCTTGCATGGCGTGATGAAAATGCTCTAGCGCGTGCTCTGTCTTGGTTAAATAATAGTTCAGATTCTTAACAAATTCCAGATCGCGTATTTTCAGAACCCATAACAGCAGCGATGAAATGTGGCTAAATCTAAGTGCTTTATCCAAGGATGCCAAACGTCTTAAATTAGCCTTAACAAGCTTGGGATGCACGTTAAAACGAGGCGTGACAAACTTGCAGAGTACATCGATATGACTACTGATGAGTTGATGCGGCGTGTGTGCAAGGTGTCTGGCAATATGCGCATCCATTGCCCATTCGGAGGCGATATGCGTCAAAATGGATTTGTTGAGCCATTTGGCTTCATGCGCGGGTACAAAGTGGTTGTGCGCAATCACATCCACAAACAAGTGGCTGGAATAGCCTACGGCTATTGCAATTTCTTCTTCTGTATTTGCTGTTCCTACCATGTGCTCAGAAATATGCCATTGGTGTGTGGTGTTGAATGATTTGGAAATGATCGCTAAATCTGGCAGGCACGCACCCGCTAGCACCAGCTTGGGAAACCTCTTGATGGCCTGCTGAATTTTTGGGTCGAGCAAGGGTGAGGCCAGCAATAAGCATTGAGAAAAATATATATGGGTGTATAACCCCCAGGCATTGGCATCTAACGCGTAAAAACTGATGGGGGTCGCCCATAGCAGTTTGATGTATAGACGGTTTCTCATAATGTGTACTGTTACATTGCCAAGTGAAAATAACATGAAAAAATTATGATGGTTTCATGAAGATTATTACTGTCATATTCACGTGGCTGTCATAATTAAAAGTTAGTATGTGCCTAATTCACAAGGGCTAACTTAATGAATATATTGCTGATTTCGGATGTTTACTTCCCTCGCGTCAATGGCGTTTCTACTTCTGTTAGAACCTTCACAGAACAGCTGCAAAATTTAGGGCATTATGTGCACCTCATCGCGCCCGACTATGGGATAGAAACGGAAGACGAGGTATGGATTTCACGCGTGCCGGCGCGCAGAATCTTCTTTGACCCGGAAGATAAGCTAAAAAAATATGGTGAGGTTTTGCGTCTTTTACCTATCCTTCAGGACAAACAATTTGATCTTGTGCATATCCATACGCCGTTTGTCGCGCATTACGCCGGCCTGAAGCTGGCCAAATTGTTAGAGATCCCGGTGGTTGAAACCTACCATACTTTTTTTGAAGACTATTTACACCATTATCTGCCCTGGATTCCCAGGTTTGCAGCGCGCGGCTTGGCCAGGCACATTTCTAAAAAACAGTGTAACCAGGTCGATGCCATCGTCGCACCATCCCAACCCATGCTGGATGTACTGCGAGATTATGGCGTAGATGTGCAGGCGGAAGTGATTGCAACCGGTTTGCAGAAGAGCAGTTTTGGCGATGCCAGCGGCGCACACTTTAAAGAGAAATATGGCATCCCGCTGCAAAGGCCGATGCTGCTTTACGTGGGACGGGTTGCACACGAAAAAAATATTGGCTTTTTACTGGAAGTGGTTAAATTTTTAAGTGTGGAAATTTCGGAAATTCTGCTTGTGATTACAGGTGAAGGCCCTGCGGAAGCCAATTTGCGCACATTGGTAAAATCACTCGGTATTGAACATAATGTGCAGTTCATTGGTTATCTGGATCGCAACACCGAATTGAACGCCTGCTATCAAGCCGCCGACGTATTTGTGTTTGCATCCAAGAGTGAAACACAAGGCCTGGTGCTGCTCGAGGCTATGGCGCAAGGCACACCGGTCGTGGCCATTGCAGAGCTAGGGACTGCCTCGATATTAATCGAAGGGGAAGGGGCGATGATTGCTACAGACAACGCGTCAGAATTTGCACAGAAAGTGCATCACCTATTAAATGACCATATGCGGCGTAAACAGTTAGGGGAGCGTGCCAGAGCGTATGCGCTTAACAAGTGGTCTGCTGCTATTCAGGCCGATCGCATGGTGCAGTTTTACGAAGCATTGATAAATAAATCTAAAAGTGATGATAAAAGCTCACTAAAACTAGGCGTTCAGCAAAATTAAAACGGAAAAAAGCCAGCGAGGCTGGCTTTTTTTGCAGTGTGGCGGATGTGAGAATTTAGGGCTGCATTGCTTCCTGTTCTTTCTCTTCCATGCTGATATGACGGACATCTTTGCCCTTGACCATATACACGACATATTCCGAGATGTTTTTTGCATGGTCACCGATCCGCTCAACTGCCTTTGCGATAAACAGCACCTCTAACGAGATTGAAATCGTGCGCGGGTCCTCCAGCATAAAAGTGATGAGCTGACGTATTGCAGCCTGGTATTGCTCGTCAACTTCTTCATCCATGTGTGCAATTTCCAGCACCTTGGTCGCATCAGAGCGCGCAAAAGCATCCAGGGCCATGTGCAGCATATCGCGCGCTGTGCTCGCCATGGCTTTGATTTCTACAAATCTTGGCGTTAACAAGCGATCGGCTTCCGTCGTTTTAAGTGCGTAGCGTGCAATCTTAGCCGCTTCGTCGCCAATACGCTCAAGATCGGTAATGGTTTTAATCATCATCAGCACCATACGTAAATCACCCGCTGTTGGCTGGCGGCGCGCGATAATATGGCTGCAATCCTCATCCACTTGCACTTCTAGCGCATTCACCATGTGGTCTTTTTTAATGACACTTTTAGCAAGTTTTGAATTAGATCCAACTAAAGCCTCCAATGCGTCTACTATTTGCTGCTCAACCAGGCTGCCCATTTCGAGCACTTTGGCACGTACGGCCTCCAGTTCGGCATCGTACTGTTTAAAAATATGTTCCTGCATTACATCATCCTTTCAAAATCATTACCGGCTTAACCAAACTTGCCTGTAATGTAATCCTCAGTCTCTTTACGGCTAGGGCGGGTAAAGATCGTGTCTGTGTCGTTATATTCCATCAGCTCGCCTAAATACATATACGCGGTGTAATCTGAGACACGTGCCGCTTGCTGCATATTATGGGTCACCACAAGAATTGTCAGTTTATTCTTTAACTCACTCATTAACTCTTCAATATTGGCAGTCGCAATCGGATCCAGTGCCGATGTCGGTTCGTCAAACAACATGATTTCCGGGTCTGTCGCCAAGGCGCGGGCAATGCATAAGCGTTGTTGCTGACCACCGGACAAATTGAATGCTAAATCTTGTAACCTATCTTTTACTTCGTTCCATAAAGCAGCGCCCTTGAGCGCTTCCTCGACCTTGTCATCCAGCGCGCGTTTGTTATTTTCGCCGCGCACGCGCAAACCATAAGCGACATTTTCGTAAATCGATTTTGGAAATGGATTCGGTTTTTGAAACACCATGCTGATACGCATGCGCACTTCAATAGGGTCAACTGCTTTTTCTAGGATATTCGTATTGTCAGGGTGCATGACAATCTGACCTTCATATTTATTGCCAGGGTATAAATCATGCATGCGGTTAAAGCAGCGCAAAAATGTAGATTTACCACAGCCAGAAGGTCCAATAAGCGCTGTAATTTTATTTTCATACAGCGGCATGGAAACATTTTTGACTGCATGGTTTCCGCCGTTATAGATGAAGCTGAGGTCACGTGCTTCAGCTTTGACTGACTGAGTTGTTGTAATCATGAAAAAGTGGATTCCCGTTAATAAATATTCAGTTTAATTATTCATTACCATTTGATGTTTTTACGCATTTTGTAACGCATTCTGATGGCAAACCCATTCATGATCAAGGTAACTAAAATGATGATGACGCCGGCGGCCGCAGCGTTTACATGAAATGCTTCGCTAGGTCTGGATAGCCAGCTAAACATTTGAATAGGCAGTACGGTAAAGCCAGAGGACAGCCATTCAAAGTTCAGAAATGGTGCACTCGTTGTAATAGGTGATGGTGGTAAGAATGCAATAAATGTCAGTGCGCCAATGGTGATAATGGGTGCGGTTTCACCGATAGCGCGTGCCATGCCAATAATTACGCCGGTAAGAATGCCGCCGAATGAGTATTTAATCACATGGTCTTGTACCACTTGCCATTTAGTGGCGCCAACCGCATAAGCCGCTTCCCTGATTGCAACCGGAATGCTACGTATAGACTCACGCGTGGCGACGATGACGACTGGCATAATCAGTAAGCCTAGCGTCAGCCCTGCAGTTAAAATGCTTTGGCCAAAATCAAGCATATAGACAAACAACCCTAATGCCAATAAGCCATAGATGATAGAAGGTACGGCTGCCAGATTGGAAACATTGATCTCAATGAGATCAGACAGCCAGTTTTTCGGGGCATATTCTTCAAGATAGATGGCTGCCATTACGCCAATAGGTACTGCAGATACAAAAGTCACCACCATGACCAATGATGAGCCAACCAGTGCTGATAATAAGCCGGCACTGGACGCACGGCGCGACGGAAAGTTTGTATAGAAGTCCGAAGACAGCAACTTAGGATAGCCACTATGAATCAGATCAATGAATAAAGTGAGTAAAGTTAATAAGCCAATCATTAAACATAACAAGCCGATGACAGAAAAAATGTAGTCATTGAGCTTATGGCGCTTGATCATAGCGCGCACTTCGCCAAGGTTTTTAAGCGTACTAGATTGTGATGGTTGGTTCATTTTAATATCTCTCACTGTACTTTTTACGTGTGATGTGGCCGATAATGTTGAGTGTTAATGTCATTAGCATGAGCACTAAACCCGCAGCAAAAATACTTTGGTAACCAATGCTGCCGTGAGGCAAGTCTCCCATTGCCACTTGCACGATATAGGCAGTAATAGTTGCTGCTGCGTCCATTGGGTTGAAAGTCAGATTTGGTTGCTGCCCTGCAGCAATGGCCACCACCATGGTTTCACCAATCGCACGCGAAATACCTAAAATGTAGGCGGCGACAATGCCTGAAGTTGCTGCCGGCGTGATGACTTTTATGGCAGTCTGGAAGCGTGTTGCCCCCATTGCGTAAGAACCCTCGCGCATACTCATCGGCACAGCGCGCATTGCATCCTCGGATAACGATGCAATGTAGGGAATAATCATTATGCCAATCACAATGCCGGAACTTAGCATGTTGAACGTAGGTAACCCTGGCATGATGGTTTGCAATATTGGCGTGACAAATAACAGTGCAAAAAAACCGAATACGATAGTGGGCACACCTGCCAGTAATTCTAGCGTTGGCTTTACCGTTTCGCGCACTTTATGTGATGCAAATTCAGACAGATAAATTGCACTAATCGTGCCTATCGGGATGGCGACTAGCAAGGCTACGCCTGTCACCGTGAGCGTACCTGATACGAGCGGCAAAATGCCGTAGTGTGGATTTTCAAACAGAGGCGTCCAAACAGTGTCTGTTAAAAAGTCAACGATAGAGACGTGTTCAAAAAAAGAGTAAGACTCATAGAGTAAGATGCCCATGATCGCAGTAGTCGTGAGCACCGCAGAGAGTGCCGCTAGCAATAATACAAATTCAATTAAACGCTCTTTCAAATGGCGTGTGAAGTTTTTTGAGAGACGATCACTGATTTGTAGATTTAGCGGATTATTTATCAATTGATTAACCGTATTCACGTTGTGTACACCTGTACTATTATATATATAGTGATTAGCAATATATAGTGATGAATAAACAATTTGGGGGCACTTGTAAAACCGAGTGCCCCCAAGTGGTTTAGATTGATTAGCTTACTTGATTCTCGCTAACAATTCTTCAATTTTAACGCCTACTTCAGCCTTGCCGCCAAAGCCGGTACCAGGTTTAAGTTCTTTCCAGTGCTTGATCACAGCTTTTTGCTCTTTTTCAGGCAATGCCACATATTTCACTTCTTCAATCAGCGGTTTGCTCTGCTCTAGGTAGTAGTTAACAAATGCTTTCACCTCAGGCTTGAAAGCTGCTGCTGTTGCATTTACATAGATAAAGATTGGGCGTGAAAGTGGCTGGTATGTGCCATCTTCAACTGTTGCTTTTGACGGCAACACAGCTGGCTTGCCTGCTTTTTCGATAATGGCAACAGCATCTAATTTAGCTTGATTTTCTTCGTAATATGCAAAGCCGAAGTATCCGAGAGCACCTACATCACCAACAACACCTTTAACTAGGACATTGTCATCTTCCGAAGCGGTAAAGTCGCCACGGCTTGATTTCGCTTTACCTACAATCGCTTCAGTAAAGTAGTCAAATGTGCCTGAGTCTGCACCTGGGCCAAATAATTTAAGTGGTGTATTTGGCCAAGCTGGGTTGACTTGATTCCAGGTTTTGATTTTACCTTGCGCTGCTGGCTCCCATATTTTTTTAAGCTCAGCTGCAGTCATTTTTTTAGCAAAGTCATTTTTTTGGTTAATTACAACGGTAAGGGCGTCATAAGCAATTGGAAGCTCGATAAACTGAACACCAGCCTCTTTACAGGCATCAATTTCTTTTTGCAAAATTGGGCGAGAAGCGTTAGAAATGTCGGTTTCACCGCGACAGAATTTTTTAAAACCGCCGCCAGTACCTGAAATGCCAACGGTTACTTTGGTTTTGTTCGCTTTTTGAAACTCTTCCGCTACAGCCTCTGTAATCGGGTAAACCGTGCTTGAGCCATCAATCTTGATGATTTTTTCTGCTGCAAAAGTATGGGTGGCCGCAAATGTGGCTGCAATCAAAGCCGCAATACGCATAGACTTGGTTAACGCTGTGTTCATAATATCTCCATCAAAGTTAAACTATATTGAGTTAAATAGCTTTTTAATCTGATGCGAATATTAAAGTTCAAATATGACAAATTGATGACAAAAAGATGACTTTATTAAATAAAAAAGGGTCTCTAATGGAGACCCTTTTCAGATGAACTGGTAATGTTATAAGAAAGTGCGACCGAAGTGATAGCTAATCGCGGCGATGAGGCCTGCGCACGGAATGGTCAACACCCATGCCCAAACAATGCGTGAGGCCAGCCCCCAGCGTACCGCAGATGCGCGGCGAGACACGCCTACGCCTACGATTGCGCCTGTGATGGTATGTGTTGTAGAGACGGGAATGCCAAGCGAGGTGGCTAGAAACAAGGCGATAGACCCGGACGTTTGCGCACAGAAAGCGCCAGTTGGGCGCACTTTGGTAATGCCCATGCCCATCGTGCGAACGATACGCCACCCACCCATCAGTGTACCTAGGCCCATTGCAAGCTGGCATGAAATTACCACCCAGAAAGGCACATGAAAATTGCCTTGCAGGAAGCCATTTGCAAATAGCAGTACGGTGATGATTCCCATCGTTTTTTGCGCATCGTTTGCGCCATGTCCTAAGCTGAAAAATGAGGATGAAATAAATTGCATTTTATTAAATCGGCTCTCAGTCTTGTATGGGGAAGACTTTTCAAATAACCAGAGCACAATGACAGAGAGGGTCATGGCAAGCAGCATACCAAAGAGTGGAGATAACACAATCGCAAAACCGGTGGTAATCAGTTTGCTGCCGATAACAATGCCTTTTGTGCCGGCATGGGCAACGCCTGCGCCAAGCAGGCCGCCGATAAGTGCATGTGATGACGAGGATGGAATGCCAAACCACCAGGTGATGAGATTCCATGCGATTGCCCCGCTGAGTGCGCCGAATATCACCGCATTGTTCACGATATTAGGATCGATGATACCTTTGCCGACCGTATCAGCTACATGCAAACCAAAAAACAAAAACGCAATGAAGTTGAAAAAAGCGGCCCACGCTACGGCTGCTTGCGGTGTGAGCAGGCGCGTTGATACCATGAGTGCAATAGAGTTTGCCGCATCGTGAAAGCCATTCATAAAATCAAATATGAGGGCGACGAAAACCAGCAGCGCCATAATAAGAATCGCGTGATCCATGATGATTCCTTAAATGCGCTCTAATACAACGCCATGAATTACATCGGCTACATCTTCACAGCTATCAACAGCCTCTTCAAATATGTCGTATAGTTCTTTTGAGCGTATCAGGGTGCGTGCGTCTGATTCTTCTTCAAATAAGCGATGCATGCCGGCGCGCATAACGTGGTCTGCTTCACCCTCAATCGCACTGATCTCCTCGCAGGTGCGAAGAATGCGCCCTGCATCTTTCATGTCAGATAGCATATTGACTGCGTCACGTACTTTTTCAGACGCGCGTAATAAGATTTGGCCCAATGCCACCATTTCAGGAGTGAAATTGGTATGGCCGTAGATTTTTGCGCTTTGTGGAATGTCTTCCATATAGTCGATGATGTCATCCAGTGCCATGGCCAGTTCGCGAATTTCGCGGCGGTCAAACGGAGTGATAAAGGTTTTGTGTAAGGAGAGCAGAATTTCCTTGGTGTATTCATCAGCTTCAGATTCTATTTTTCTGAGTTCAGCAAAGTGCTCGTCAAATCTGTCGGCATCTCTAACAGCGGTCATTGACGCCAGTACTTTAGAGCCTCTGACCGCGCAATCTGCAAGGTTGTTAAATAGCTCAAAATAATTGTCGCTGCGCGGTGATATTGCTGCCATCAAACGACCAAAAGTAGCATTAGCCATGCTTAGTTCTCCCTAATGAATTGTTTATTTTTTCGACTAATTTAACTGCATATGCTTGAATCCGCGGGCATAAAACAGAAAACTTAAATTTTATTAAGCCGGATATCCCTGTTATATAATTGCTCCGGACGGCAACTTTTTTCAGTGCATTCCCCAATCCAAAATTATGACATAGATATGACAAAAATATGAAAAACAAAATAATTGCAGAATATATTGGCACCGCGTTACTGCTTGCTGTCGTGACAGGTTCTGGCATCATGGGAGAAGCGTTAGGCGCCAGCAATGCGGCCGTAGCGTTGCTAGGCAACAGCATTGCCACGGGCTGCGGCTTGTATGTGCTGATTACCTTGCTTGCGCCAATCTCTGGTGCACATTTCAACCCGGTAGTCAGCATCATGTTCTGGCGTGCTGGTGCACTCAACGTCCAGGCCTTATTCGGCTATGTCACCGCGCAAATCATAGGTGCAGTTTCGGGGGTTTGGGTAACACATGTGATGTTTGCCATGCCGATGATTCAGGCTTCAACCAAGCCCAGGCATGGCTTGGGCATTTGGGTAAGCGAGCTGGTAGCTGCACTCGTTTTGTTATCTGTCATCCGATTGGGCGTAAAGTATGCCAATGAAAAAGTAGCGATGCTGGTGGC
Source organism: Pseudomonadota bacterium (assembly GCA_029563075.1). Classification (GTDB taxonomy): domain Bacteria; phylum Pseudomonadota; class Gammaproteobacteria; order Burkholderiales; family Methylophilaceae; genus Methylotenera_A. Next base: position 54,595 of record JAKQTN010000044.1, on the reverse strand, counting down.
ATTGACGGTCACCGCTGGATACTGGTTTACTTCCTCTACTTTTTTTGCAAATCCGGCGGTCACGCTGGCCAGAAGCCTAACCAATACTTTTGTGGGCATCCATCCTGCTGACGTGCTGGGTTTTGTCTCTGCACAATTGGTTGCCATTTTGCTAATATCAATTTTAATTAAGGTTGAGTCGAAATGAGTGTCGCTATTTATCACAACCCGGCCTGCGGCACATCGCGCAACACCTTGGCGATGATACGCGCCAGCGGCGTAGAGCCGGTGGTGATTGAATATCTTAAAACGCCGCCAAGCCGCGAAAAGCTGGTTGAGTTAATTTCAAAAATGGGTATTACCCCGCGCCAGCTATTGCGCGAAAAAGGCACGCCGTATGTTGAGCTTGGGTTTGATGATTTGAGCTTGTCTGACGATGCGCTGATTGACGCCATGATGCAGCACCCGATCCTAATTAACCGCCCGATTGTGGTGACAGCAAAAGGTGTTAAATTATGCCGTCCATCCGAGCTTGTGCTGGATATTCTGGAAAATTCGGGTATCGGTACCTTTACCAAAGAAGATGGTGAAGTGGTGAATGCGCAAGGGCATCAAAGCAAGTAAAGGTTTGCTGTATAATCTTGTTTTCAAGTCAAGCAGCAGTAATCATGGAAGCCGAACAACTCAATATCATCGCTAATCGCCTCGCTGATTTAAGCGAGCGCAATCTTGCCCTTCGGGGGTATCTTTGACTTTGAGAATAAGTTACAAAAGTTAGAAGAAGTTAACGGTTTATTAGAAGACCCCAAAGTTTGGGACAATTCCGAGAAAGCGCAAAAACTAGGCAAAGAAAAGCGTGAGCTGGAGCTTGTGGTGCATAACCTGCAAGGTCTGGAAGCCAGTTTGAATGATAGCCGTGAGCTGTTTGAAATGGCGCGGGAAGAAAACGATGACGACACTTTGTTGAGTATCGCAGCGGATTCTGAAGCGTTGGAAAAACAAATCACCGAGATGGAGTTCAGGCGCATGTTTTCGCAGCCTATGGATGCCAACAATTGCTTTATCGAGTTTCAATCCGGCAGCGGTGGCACCGAGGCACAGGATTGGGCCAATATGCTGTTGCGCATGTATTTGCGTTACTGCGAGCGCAAAGGCTTCAAGGTGGAAGTGCTGGAAGAATCCGAAGGTGACGTGGCAGGCATCAAAGGTGCGTCGATTAAGGTTTCTGGCGATTATGCCTATGGCACGTTACGCACTGAAAATGGCGTGCATCGCCTGGTGCGTAAATCGCCGTTTGATTCCAACGCCAAGCGCCATACCTCGTTCGCCAGCGTGCAGGTATTCCCGGAAGTAGATGATTCCATTGAAATCGACATCAATCCTGCTGATTTGCGCATCGATACTTATCGCGCTTCTGGCGCAGGTGGTCAGCACATTAACAAAACCGATTCCGCTGTGCGCATTACGCATATTCCAACTAATACCGTGGTGCAGTGCCAGAATGACCGGTCGCAGCACCGCAACCGCGCCGAGGCCATGAATATGCTCAAAGGCGCACTTTACAATCTGGAACTGAACAAACGTAATCAGGAAAAACAAGCCCTTGAGGACGCCAAAACCGATATCGGCTGGGGGCATCAGATTAGAAGCTATGTGCTGGATCAGTCGCGTATCAAGGATTTGCGTACCGGCGTGGAAATCGGCAATACCCAAGGTGTGCTGGATGGCGACCTTGACCCATTTATTACAGAGAGTTTGAAGCAGGGAGTATGAGTGTGAACGAGCAAGAAAATCTACCAAGTCAGGAAATAGTACAAGTGGATGAAAACCACGTTATCGCCGAGCGCCGTGAAAAGCTCAAGGCTATTCGTTCACAAGGAGTTGCCTTTCCAAACGACTTCAAACCAGATGCCTTGGCAGCCAATATCCATGCGGCTCACGGAGGCACAGAAAATGAAGCCTTTGAAGCAAATGCCGTAAATGTAAAAGTGGCTGGTCGCATGATGCTGAAGCGTGTGATGGGCAAGGCGAGCTTTGCGACTATTCAAGATAAAAGCGGCCGTATTCAGTTGTTTATTGGCAGCAGCAATCTAGAAGAAGCGACCTATGAGGCTTTTAAACATTGGGATTTGGGCGACATTATTGGCGCGACAGGTTATTTATTTAAAACCAAAACCGGCGAGCTTTCGGTTAAAGTCACCGAATTGCGCTTGCTGACAAAATCATTGCGCCCATTGCCAGAGAAATTTCATGGCCTACAGGATCAGGAAGTCAAATACCGTCAGCGTTATGTTGATTTGATTACCTCTGAAGAAGCCCGTGCGACGTTTGTAGCGCGCAGCAAAGTGGTTTCTGCGATTCGTAACTTTATGATTCAGAATGAATTCCTGGAAGTAGAAACGCCCATGCTGCACCCCATCCCCGGTGGTGCAGCAGCCAAGCCGTTTACTACGCATCATAACGCGCTGGATATGCAGATGTTCATGCGCATCGCGCCGGAATTGTATTTGAAACGTCTTGTGGTAGGCGGTTTTGAGCGTGTGTTTGAAATGAACCGTAACTTCCGTAACGAAGGCTTAAGCGTTCGCCATAACCCGGAATTTACCATGATGGAGTTTTATGCGGCCTACACGGATTACCGCTGGCTGATGGACTTCACCGAGCAGTGCATTCGCGCTGCCGCCATTGCCGCGCGCGGTACTGCGGTATTGCAATATGACGGCAAAGAAGTAGATTTAAGCAAACCGTTCGAGCGCCTGACTATTGTAGGAGCGATACAAAAATATGCACCGGAATACACGCTGGCACAATTGCATGATGCGGAGTTTTTACGGGTTGAGCTCTACAAGCGCGGTATCAAAGTATTCGAACATGCTGGCCTGGGTTCGCTCCAGCTGAGCCTGTTTGAGGAAACGGCCGAAGCGCATTTGTGGCAGCCGACTTATATTGTTGATTACCCGGTAGAAGTTTCACCCTTGGCACGTGCTTCGGATAAAAACCCAGAAATCACCGAGCGCTTTGAACTGTTCATTACGGGCCGCGAAATGGCGAATGGCTTTAGCGAGTTAAACGATGCGGAAGATCAGGCCGCGCGCTTCCATGCGCAGATGAAAGCCAAAGAGGCGGGCGATCAAGAGGCGATGTTTTACGATGCAGATTTTATCCGGGCGCTGGAATACGGCATGCCGCCTGCAGGCGGCTGTGGTATTGGCATTGATCGTTTAGTGATGCTCATTACCGACAGCCCCAGCATACGCGATGTGATTCTCTTCCCGCATATGCGGCCAGAAGCTTAAGTTTTTCAGTAATTAAAAAGCCGTCCTGAGTGACGGCTTTTTTAGTTGTGGCAGAAACACAACAGTTTATTATCAAAATAGTTCTTTGTCATCAGATTGTCATATAACTGTCTCAAAATTCGCCTGTTGAAAACTTTTATTAAACGAAACAACAGGGGATTTTTATGAATTTTAAATTACGCAGTTTGGTTGCAGCAACACTTGCTGGTACGGTTTTATTAGGGGTTGGCGCAAGCGCCATGGCAGATACAACCGATGATATCGTAAATGCGCTGATGGCAAAAGGCGTGTTGACCGAAGAAGAAGGCGCGCTTTTAATGAAAGGTCGCACAGGCGAAAAAGAAGCCGCTGAAAAGAAAAAAGAATCAGCTGTTTCAGCAAAATACAAAGATGGCCTGAGCTTTGAAAGTGGCGATGGCAAGTTCAAAGCCTCTATCAATGGCCGTGTACATGCCGACTATCGCTTTTTTGATTATAACGATGGTAAAACAAATGCAGCTCCAACGACACCTACTACTAATTCAATTGGCAATGTAACAAACGTAACTGATACCTTTGATATTCGCCGTGCACGTTTGGGCTTTAAAGCAGCATGGAAAGACTATTATGAAGCTGAAGTGGTGGCCGACCTTGGTAATACTACGACACTAGATGTTGGTTATTTGAATGTTGCCTGGTGGAAGCCTGTGCAATTCCGTTTTGGCCAATTCAAAATGCCGATGAACCTGGAAGAATTGACCAGTTCTAACAACATTGATTTTATGGAGCGTTCATTTGTGAATGCTTTGGCACCGGCTAAAGAAATCGGTTTGATGGTACATGGTACGCCGTTTACTGGTGTGACTTACGCCTTGGCTGGCTCAAATGGTAACGCCAAAAATGCCGAGTCTGATATTCGTGAAGATGGTAAAGATGTGATTGGTCGCGTGACTGCCAACTTTGCTGAAATTATGGGCAACAAAGACATGGTGTTGCACGCAGGTGTTTCATTCTCAGAAGGTGATATTCCCCATGCTTCAACTGCAGGTGTCGCTGGTCGTACTGAAGCGCGCGGCGCGACTTTTTTCCGTGCTCCAGCAACATCGGCAGCATCAACAACATTTTATGAATCTGTTGACCGTAGTCGTTTAGGTTTGGAAGGTGTGGTTGCTTACGGACCGTTCAAAGTACAAGGCGAATGGATGAAGGCGGGTTTTGATTTCAAATCATCAGCAACTCGAAGCTATGATGCAGATATTAAAAACTGGTACGCAGAGGCTTTATGGACAATTACAGGCGAGGCTTATGCAGACGCATACAAAGGTGGCGTATTTGGTGGCTTGAAACCTAAAAATGATTTCGATCCAACAACCTTCAAAGGTGGTTTGTGGGAGTTAGGTTTGCGTTACAGCGAATTTGATGCATCAGACTTTAACGCCAGTGGTCTTGGTCTAGGCGTGGGCACAGCCGATGCTGCTATAGCTACCAAGGCAGCTGGTTTCGCTAAGGCTGAAGCATGGACAGCAGGCATTAAGTTCTTGCCGACATCGAATACACGTTTGATGCTGAACTACGTGGATACTGATTTCAGTGACGTGATTGGCGGTGCAACGGGCGGTGTAATCGTTAACAACAAACGCGTAGATGATGAAAAAGCATTGATCATGCGCGCACAATGGATGTTCTAATTTAAGTTTATCTCGAAGTGACTCCTTGTCACGAATTTTAAGCCCGCTTTTGCAGCGGGCTTTTTTTTAGCTTGAAAGACTACAATGTACATGATGAGAAAAATGACAAAATACCGAGCTACTTTACTTCTGCTCTTTTCGATTCCGGCAGTAGCAGCTGATGCTTATATTCAGCCATCCAAGCAAGGTTGGGAGGTGCGCCCTATTCTTACGGTAGGTGAATCTGCCGCTAATGGTTACGCCATGGTGGGTGTACCCGATGGCTTGGGTGCTTTTGCTAACGGTGATGGTAGTTTTACTTTGTTAATGGATCATGAAATTGCCGCAGAAAAAGGTGCAGTGCGCAGGCATGGGCAAAAGGGCGCTTTTGTTTCGCGCTGGGTAATTGATGTTGAAAGTTTGCAGGTGAAAAGTGGCGCAGACTTGGTGCGGGCAACATTACCGATTGGCGTTGTAAAGCCGTTTAATCGGCTATGTTCAGCGGATTTAGCCCCACAATCTGCTTTGTATAATGCCGCGAGCGGTAAGGGGTATGCCGAACAGCTTTTTTTGAATGGTGAAGAAGATAAAGCCGGTGGTTTGGCTTATGCCCACGCGTTAAATGGCATCACTTATGTCTTGCCTGATTTAGGCAAGATCGCATGGGAAAACCTGCTCGCCAATGCCCATACGGGTGATCGCACCCTAGTGATCGGCATGGATGATGTGCATGATGGTTTGGTGCTGGTGTATATGGGCGAAAAGCGTCTGCAAGGTAACCCTGCGGAGCAAGCAGGCTTAGTGGGTGGGCGCCTCTATGCGATTAAAGTGGCTGGTGCGCGGTTCAGTGTGGTGGAGTTAAGTGATGCATCAACATTAGATGGCAAAGCCTTGCGTGAGCAGGCTGCAAAGTCAGGCGCTTCATTATTTGCAAGGCCTGAGGATGGTGCATGGGATACGCTACAGCCCAATGTTTTTTATTTCACGACTACCGATAAAATTGGCGGCAATACACAGCTGCACCAGTTACAGTTCGATGATTTGACGCAGCCTGCGCTGGGTGGGCGTGTGCAAGTGCTGTTAAATGGACGTGATATGGGCGCGGAAATGTTTGATAACCTGGTTGTAGATAGTGGTGGCAAGGTGCTGATTCAGGAAGATCCGGGTAAAGATGCGCGCCTGGCGGCTATTTGGCAGTTTGACCCAGTACGCAATGTAGCGCATAAGATTGCCCAATCTAATTCAAGCTTCTTCTTGGCGGGCGGCACTCATTTTATGACTGAAGATGATGAGCACTCAGGCATTATAGAAGTCACACACCTGCTGAAAATAGCCTCCTGGTTTGATGCCAAAAAGCGTTATTTTTTAGGCACGACACAATCTCACCTTAAACACGATAATGCGGCGCTGGTGGAGCATGGGCAACTTTGGTTGTTATCTGGGCCTGCAGACGAAGGGCTTTGATGAATGTGTCAGGTATAATCATGGCTGTTTGATTGAGGAGTGCTAAATGTATAAACACCCATTGTTAGACCGTGACAAAATGACCCCACAAGAGGCGCTGGATATTCTGATTGAAGGCAATCAACGCTTTGTTAATAATCAAATTTCAAAAAAAGATTTTGAGTCTTTAATTCATCTGACTAAAGATAAACAGCATCCGTTTACCTCTTTTTTAAGTTGCAGCGATTCGCGCGCGCCAGTAGAAATGTTGTTTGATCAAGCCTTGGGCGATGTCTTCAGCGTACGGTTGGCGGGTAATATCGCATCTGATAAAGCCATTGGCAGTTTAGAGTTTGCCAGCAAATATTTAGGCTCCAAGCTGATTGTAGTGTTAGGGCATACCAGCTGTGGCGCGGTGAAAGCGGCCTGTGATAATTTTAGGGAGGGTCATATCGGCGAAATCATCAATCATATTCGTCCAGCTGTGCGTCAGGAAAAAACGGTGACGCAGCATCGTGATTCCAATAATGAGGACTTTGTAAGCAAGGTGTGCGAACTCAATGTGAAAACGCAAATCAAGCAAATTATGCACAGTAGCGACATTATCGAAGACTTGGTAAATGAGAAAAAAATTGGCCTGATTGGTGGTGTTTACGACTTGGCAACAGGCAAAGTGAATTTTTTATCTGACACATTAATCGTTTAAAACTTAGCGATGGCCTTCCTTTGCCATATTGATGCTGTATTTTGGGATTTCAATCACTAAATCGGTTTTTCCCACAATCGCCTGGCAAGAGAGTCGTGAGTTCGGCTCCAGCCCCCAGGCTTTATCGAGCAGGTCTTCTTCCTTTTCTTCCGGCGCGTTCAGGGTCTTATAACCTTCGCGCACAATCACATGGCAGGTGGTGCATGCGCATACCTGATCGCAGGCATGGTCGATGTCAATTTCGTTGTCCAGCAGATTCTGGCAGATTGATTCACCGGTTTTGGCTTCAAACGCAGCGCCTTCTGGGCAGAGTTCTACATGCGGTAATACAATAATTTGTGGCATAAGTTTATTTTTTCACAACTCTAAACTATCTAAATTTTTACCTGCCAGGGCGCGGCTTACGCTCGCGTCCATGCGTCTGGCGGCAAAGCTTTCGGTTACCGTATTCAATGCTTCAGTCGCTTGATGGATAGCATGGCTGTTACCCGCTTGCAGCAAGCCTTGCAGGGCATTTATTTGAGAGACAATCTCTTGCCTTTCTATTGAGTTTAACAAGTCGCCATCCCGCTCCAGCGCCGCATTGATCGCGGTAAGCAGGCTCTCAGCCTCGACTTTTGCTTCTGCCAGCGCGCGTGCCTGTTTGTCACTTTCTGCCGCGCTAAAGCTGCTTTGCAGCATAGCCAGAATTTGTTCTTCGCTTAAGCCGTAACTTGGCTTAACGACAATATTGGCTTGGACATTGCTGGTGGTTTCACGGGCTGAAACGCTGAGCAAACCATCGGCATCGACGGTAAATGTCACACGGATGCGCGCTGCGCCAGCCGCCATGGGTGGAATGCCGCGTAACTCAAAACGGGCGAGCGAGCGGCAGTCGCTGACCAGTTCACGTTCACCTTGCAATACGTGGATGCTCATGGCTGTTTGACCGTCTTTAAAGGTAGTGAATTCCTGTGCGCGAGCAATGGGCAATGTGGAGTTGCGTGGAATGATTTTTTCCACTAGGCCGCCCATGGTTTCAAGCCCGAGCGAAAGCGGAGTGACATCTAGCAGCAGCAGATCATCATCGCTTCTATTTCCCGCAAGTGCATTGGCTTGTATGGCCGCACCCAGCGCTACCACTTTGTCTGGGTCCAGATTAGTCAGTGGTTCTTGTTTGAAATATTCCTGCACAGCGTGCCTGATATGCGGCATGCGTGTGGCACCGCCTACCAGCACCACGCCTTTGATTTCGCCGGGCGTGAGGTTAGCATCACGCATGGCTTTGCGCGTGGGGGAGAGTGTTTTGGCGACAAGATGCTGTGTAAGCTCCACAAACTGTGGTGCAGTCAGTGTGACGTCTACCAGCGTGCCGTTACTCAAGCGACAGACGATTTGAGCTTCAAAGTTATCGGTAAGCCATTCCTTGGCTTGGCGCGCTTTGGTGAGCAGCAAACGAGTGTCTTGCTCGCCAAGTGGGGTAAAGTTGCTGCTGTTTTCGCGAATTTTATCCAGCACCCAGCAATAGATGCGGTGGTCAAAATCATCGCCACCGAGGGCTGAATCGCCGTTGGTAGCAAGCACTTCAAATACGCCTTTAGTGAGCTTTAGAATGGAAACATCAAACGTTCCGCCACCAAGATCGTAGATCACATAAGTGCCTTCAGCTGCATTATCCAAACCGTAGGCCACAGCGGCGGCCGTAGGTTCGTTTAACAGGCGCAACACATTTAACCCGGCTAGCCGTGCGGCGTCTTTAGTGGCCTGGCGCTGTGCATCATCAAAATAGGCGGGTACTGTAATCACTGCGCCAACCAGCTCACCACCCAGAGATTTTTCCGCACGCGCTTTCAGCGTTTTAAGTATTTCTGCCGAGATTTCTACCGGACTTTTCAGGCCAGCGCGGGTTTGTATCAGCAATAACCTAGCCGATTGTGCATCGGTGCCTTCTACAAAGCGGTAAGGAATGTGTGCCCGGTCGGCGATGTCATTCAGGCTGCGCCCCATAAAGCGTTTGACAGAGACGATGGTATTGACAGGATCGCTGCTTTGCTGCGCTTGCGCTTCGTGGCCAACCGCGATCTCGCCATTTGGCAAGTAGCGTACTACAGAGGGCAGCAGGGCATGCCCATATTCATCTTGCAGCACGGTACTCATGCCGCTGCGCACTGTGGCAACCAGTGAATTCGTTGTGCCCAAATCAATCCCCACCGCCAGCTTGTGTTGATGAGGTGCTGCGGATTGCCCAGGTTCTGATATTTGCAACAATGCCATACTAATTCTCTATTTGCTCAATCGCCTTGCTTATATCCGCGCATACTTTATCAATAAAAATCAGTTTGCGTGTGGTTTCAGTCGCGGCTTTGTAATCTTTTTTAATGTCCAGCAAATCACCTAAACTAAGCTGGAGATTTTTGGCTTCAGCTCGCATTTCTGTCAGTAAGCTTTCTAAAGCTTTAATATTTTTTTCTGTTTTTGCATCTTCTAAAGCTTCGCGCCATTCCATCTGCTGCATCAAAAATTCAGCCGACATGGCAGTGTTGGTTTCTGCAATCGCATTGATACCTTGTAACTCTAATATGTATTTGGCGCGATTGGCTGGAATTTTCAGCGTTTGGTAACCTTCGTTGGTAAGCGTGGCGGTTTGCATGGATTGCAGTTTTTCTGCGCCTGAGGCGGTCACAAAACGATCAGGATGTGATTCAGACTGTATTTTGCGGTAATTACCTTCTAGTGCTGCCAAATCTAGGTTAAATATTGGCTTAAGCCCGAACAGCTCAAAATAATTCTGTGTCACACCGTAAAGCTTTCACCACAGCCGCACTCGTCTTTAACGTTAGGGTTGTTGAACTTAAAGCCTTCATTCAAGCCTTCTTTGGTGAAGTCAAGCTCGGTGCCGTCTATATAGGCCAAGCTTTTCGGGTCAACAATCACTTTTACGCCGTGGCTTTCAAATGCCAGATCTTCCGGATTTAATTCATCCACAAACTCTAGCGTATAGGCCATGCCAGAACAACCCGTAGTTTTAACGCCCAAGCGCAAGCCTATGCCTTTGCCACGGTTGGCGAGGAATTTTTCTACGCGGTTTGCTGCCGCTTCGGTTAAGCTGATTGCCATCGATTACACAGCCTCTTTAGCTGCTAATTGTTTCGCTTTAATATCCGCCACAGCCGCTTTAATCGCATCTTCTGCCAATACCGAGCAGTGAATTTTCACTGGTGGCAATGCGAGCTCTTCAGCAATCGCAGAGTTTTTAATCGCATAAGCTTCATCCACTGTTTTGCCTTTTAGCCATTCGGTAACGAGTGAACTGGAGGCAATCGCTGAGCCGCAGCCATAGGTTTTGAATTTGGCATCTTCAATAATGCCAGCATCATTTACCTTAATCATGAGTTTCATCACGTCGCCGCAAGCGGGCGCGCCGACCATGCCTGTACCTACGTGAGGGTCGTTCTTGTCCAAGCTGCCCACATTACGCGGGTTTTCATAGTGGTCTAATACTTTATCTGAATATGCCATTTTACTACTCCTCTAGTGGGCTGCCCACTGTACTTTACTAATGTCGATACCATCTTTAAACATCTCCCAAAGCGGAGATAGTTCTCTCAATTTACCAATCTTGCTTTTCATCAGTTCTATCGTGTAATCCACATCTGCTTCAGTGGTAAAACGCCCAAGCGAGAAGCGAATAGAGCTGTGTGCAAGCTCATCGCTGCGGCCTAAAGCACGTAATACATAACTAGGCTCCAGACTCGCAGAAGTACAGGCAGAGCCGCTGGAAACAGCAATATCTTTCACCGCCATAATCAGTGATTCACCTTCTACATAGTTAAAGCTGATGTTCAGGTTATGCGGCACACGGTGCGCCAGATCGCCATTGACATAAGTTTCTTCAATGGTTTGCAAGCCAACCAGCAAACGGTCGCGCAGTTTACGGATGCGCGCGTTTTCCAGCTCCATTTCTTCACGTGCAATACGGAAAGCCTCGCCCATGCCGACGATTTGGTGCGTGGCTAACGTACCGGAACGCATGCCGCGCTCGTGCCCACCGCCGTGCATCTGCGCCTCGATACGGATACGTGGTTTACGGCGTACATACAAAGCACCTACGCCTTTTGGACCATAAGTTTTGTGGGCGCTAAAGCTCATCAAATCGACAGGCAAGGTTTCCAGATCAATCTTTACCTTGCCGGTGGCTTGTGCCGCATCTACGTGAAAAATCACGCCGTTTTCGCGGCAGATATTGCCGATTGCTTCAATGTCCTGAATCACACCGATTTCGTTATTCACCAGCATGACAGAAGCTAACACCGTATCGGGACGAATCGCAGCCTTGAATTTAGCCAAATCAACCAGGCCATTGGGTTCCGGTTCTAAAAACGTCGCCTCAAAGCCTTGGCGCTCCAGTTCGCGTACCACGTCAATCACGGCCTTGTGCTCGGTAGCAATGGTAATGATATGCTTGCCTTTGCTGGCAGCATAAAAATGTGCTGCGCCTTTAATGGCCAGATTATTCGATTCTGTTGCGCCGGATGTCCACACGATTTCACGCGGATCAGCTCCAACCAGTCTGGCGACTTCTTCACGCGCATTTTCCACTGCTTTCTCTGCTTCCCAGCCAAATGGATGGCTGCGTGAGGCAGGGTTGCCGAAATGTTCCGTCAAATACGGAATCATCAGCGCAGCCACGCGCGGGTCAACCGGGGTGGTGGCGGAGTAGTCTAAATAAATCGGTTTTCTATCCATATTTTTTACTTTTACTTTCCAATCTTTTATGCCGCGACGGCGGTTAAATTTCTTAATCTTTTCAATTCATTTTCCAGCACAACTAAAAAATGCTGTACTTGTTCCATGGTGTTGCTGGCGCCAAAACTTACGCGTATCGCGCCGCGTGCCAACTCTTCATCCACACCCATTGCCAGCAGCACATGACTGGGTTCGCTGCTGTCAGATGAACATGCTGAGCCGCTTGCCACGGCAAAACCTCTTTTATCCAGCGCCGTCACCAATGTTTCACCCTCGATATTGGGGAAAGCGAAAAAGCTGGTGTTAGGAATGCGCCTGGATTCACCGCTAAACCCAGGTCCGCTGCCAAATAAGGTTGCGTTCATTTTCCTTAAGCCTACCTCTAATGCATCGCGCAGATGTTGCGTGTGCTGTGCAAACGTAGACAGGTTCTTAATAGCGAGATCACATGCGACGCCAAACCCGACAATCGCCGGTACGTTTTCTGTGCCGCTACGTAGTCCTCTTTCCTGCCCGCCGCCGTACAAAAGCGGCTGAATATCCACGCGATTATCCAGCACCAGCGCGCCTGCGCCAAGCGGGCCGCCGATTTTGTGGCAGGAAACTGTCATGGCATGCACGCCCAATGCAAAAAAATCCACGGGAATTTTCCCCAAAGCCTGTACAGCATCGGTATGCACATAAGCATTGTGCTGGCGCGCCAATTGGTTGATTGCGGCAATATCCTGTATCACGCCGGTTTCGTTATTCGCCAGCATTACCGATACTAGGCCCGTTGGGGTTTGCAGCAGGTGTTGCAAGTGTTGCATATCGATTTTGCAATCCTTATCGACCTGAATGCTTTTTGCCTGCCAGCCATGTGCTTGCAAGGCCAGCGCCGGGCGCGATACGCAAGGGTGTTCAACCGCGCTGGTTAGAACCTGTTTAGGTGCCAGATTGCTGCAAATGCCATGCACCGCGAAATTGTTCGCCTCGGTGCCGCTGGCGGTAAACACAACCTGGTTGGCATACGCACCTACCGCATTCGCCACCTGCTCGCGCGCATGCTCCACCGCCGCTCGCGCTGTGCGGCCATAGCTGTGGCGACTGGTCGCGTTGCCGTGCTGCTCAACCATATGCGGCAACATAGCCTCTAGCACTTCTGTCTTGAGTGCTGTCGTACTGTTATGGTCGAAAAACACCGGAGTCATTTAAGCGGTCACCATCTCAGCATTGGTCTCAGTTGCACAATTTTTGCGCGGGGCAAAATACACTTTGTTGGCGGTAGATCCCGCATCTTTCTGGCGCTGATTTTCAACCATGTCCGCCAGTGTGACGCCGGATAAATAATCTAAAATTTTGCTGTTAAGCGATGCCCATAACTCATGCGTCATGCAACGGCCTTCGTCGTGGCAGTTTTCCTGCCCGCCGCATTGGGTGGCATCAATCAGTTCATCTACGGCAGTAATGATGTTGGACACCGAGATATCGCTGTGCGGCTTTGCTACGCGGTAACCACCGCCAGGACCGCGTACGCTTGTCACCAGTCCTTGCTTGCGCAAACGGCTGAATAACTGCTCTAAGTATGAGAGTGAAATGGCTTGCCGTTCGCTTATGCCCGCCAGAGTGACGGGCTTTAAGTTCCCATCATTGGTCTCGCTTAAAGCTAGATCGAGCATCGCGGTAACAGCAAAACGGCCTTTGGTAGTGAGTCTCATAATTTACAAATTCTATAATAACCTAGTGTTTTAGTCAATTATTATGCAACTAAGTTCAGAGGTTAAGGTTTAGATTTTGCTCGCGGTTTTACGGTGGTTTTGCCAGAGCTTTTCTGGGCGCCAAACGCTTCGGCCAGTTCAGTGTCAGATTTTGTATCCGACAAATGTGCAATTTGTTCTTTGAGCGCCTGCAAATCAGCGTCTTGCTTGGCAGCGTGATCCAGCAGTGAATGAATCGCTTTGATCATCGGATCGTTTTCGTCATTACCTACTGCATAGGCGGCAAAGCCGATCTTTTTCGCCGTATCTTCACGTTTTTTGGATTTTTCTTCTTCCAGAATTCGGGCGGGAATACCTACCGCTGTTGCGTTTTCAGGCACATCTTTGACTACTACAGCATTCGACCCGATTTTGGCATTTTTGCCGATGGTAATTGGCCCCAGCACTTTTGCGCCGGCACCAATCACCACGCCCTGTTCTAGGGTGGGGTGGCGTTTACCCTTATTCCATGAGGTGCCGCCTAAAGTCACACCATGATACAGCGTGCAATCGTCGCCAATTACAGCGGTTTCGCCAATTACCACACCCATGCCGTGGTCGATAAACACACGGTGGCCAATAGTGGCACCAGGGTGGATCTCTATGCCGGTAAGAAAGCGTCCGAGATGCGAGAACAACCGCCCAAGCCAATAAAGACGGGCTTTCCACAGCCAATGGCTGAGACGGTGCATAATCAGCGCATGCACGCCCGGGTAGGTAGTGATAATCTCAAAATGCGTGCGCGCCGCTGGGTCGCGCTCAAATACTATAGAGATGTCTTCTTTGATGTGATTAAACATAAGCTTACTAGGCAAATTGAAAATAAAATTATGCCATAAAGTTGACTAAATCAGTTGGATATATCCATTTTTCACTGTGGATTATTTTTAAAATCCATAGTAAATTAGCTAACGATTAATCTGCAGCAGCATTTCTTATACCGGCTTTTCCTTGCAATCTAAGCCAGCGTCAGTTTTTTTTAAAAAATCATCATCATAATGATCCGGGTTCATCTTTTATTTGACGTTTTTGAAACTTTTTTCAGAAAATCATAAATACCGTCATCACCCATGTTGCGTGCAATGCTTAGTTCCCCACGTTTAGTTACATATATCACCTCATTGCCCGGAGATAAAATAGTTGCACCGGGAATGCCGCCACTAATAGGATTGCCATACAAATTTGCTATATCCAGATTGGATTCGAAGTTGCCTACATTTACTTTTACAACTTGAAACTCTTTTGCAATCTTGGAAGCATTTTTTCCTGTTTTGATTTCAGTGCTCAAGGCGCGGCATTCTTCGCACCAGTTCGCACCAAAAATCAAGATTACAGGTAAGTTTCGAATCTTCGCGTCACTAAGCGCTTGGCGTATGTCAGCTTTAGCATCAGCCGATTCATCATAGTGTGAATCGCCAGTACATGCAGCAAGGCCTGCAAGTAATGTTGTTAATATAAAAAATCGTTTCATCGATATGAATAGCCTCCACTTTTGATAAGCTACTATAAATCTTGCTTGACATCATTTCGGTCAAACCTCGCAATTGTAATCGTCGATTATGAATGTTAGACTAGATTTCAAGATAATCCGAACTTAAAAAATTAAAAAGATCAGAAAAAATGATAATTCTAGGTATAAATTATGTATTTCATGATTCAAGTGCGTGTATTTTAAAAGATGGCAAACTGCTAGTTGCAGTCGAAGAAGAACGTTTTACCCGCGATAAGCACGACGTTGTGTTTCCTCGATTGAGTATTGAACAGTGCCTTAAAATCGCTAATCTCAGTATCGACGATATTGATTACATTGGGTTGTCGTTTAAGCCTACGCTGGATATTCATAGAAAAATTGCTTTTATTCTCAAGCGCCCTTCTCTATTACTGAAGAATTTTAACTTGCATTTACTGCGCTATTACTGGCGCTATCGCACCATAAAAAAATGGTATAACTCAACATTTATCAATGACAAAAAGCCAGAGCTGCATTTTATTCCGCACCATCAATCGCACATAGCAGGCAGTTTTTTTGCCTCGCCCTATGATGAAGCGGCGCTGTTGTCTATGGATGGCTCTGGCGAATGGGCAACCGCTTCTTTAGGCTATGGCAAAGGCATTGATGTAACCGAATTTAAGCGCGTGTTTTACCCCAACTCAATGGGCTCAATCTATGAGGCCATTACTTACTATTGCGGCTTCAAACCAGGCTATGATGAAGGCAAAACCATGGGGCTGGCCCCGCTTGGTAATAGCGAAAGATTTATTGAAGATGTCCGCCAGATCATTGATGTTGGCCAAGACGGCGATTTACTTATTGATTTTGATTATTTTAATTTTGATAATGGCCAGTTTGATTACCTGAACGATGCTTTTATCCAGAAATTTGGCCCTAGACGCTTGCCCCGCCAAGCGTTTGAACAACACCATATGGATGTTGCCGCAGCGTTTCAGACGCGTTTAGAGGAAGTTGCGCTTAAGCTCTGCAAGATACTTCAAGAAAAAACAAAAGCTGAATATTTAGTGGTTGCCGGCGGAGTGGCGCTCAATAGTGTGATGAATGGCCGTTTAGTCAGGGAAAGCGGCTTCAAGGATTTATATGTCATGCCTGCAGCCGGTGATAATGGCACATCGATTGGCGCGGCTTATTATATCTATAATGCGATATTAAAAAACCCGCGTGCCGAACCGCATATGAACCCTCATCTGGGAACGGAATACTCTAACGAAAAAATAGAGGCCATACTTAAAGAATGCAAGTTAAGTTATGAGCACTATGACAACATAGAGCTGAAAACGGCCGAGTTGTTGCATGCAGGCAATATCTTGTGCTGGTTTCAGGGGAAAATGGAAATTGGTCCGAGAGCATTGGGAGGCCGTAGCATCATCGCTGACCCCACAAACAAAGGCATGAAGGATAAAATCAATGCTGAAGTGAAACACCGGGAAGCATACCGTCCTTTTGCGCCATCAGTCATCGCAGAGGCGTCCGCTGAATATTTTGATCTTACCGTTGAAGACCCCTTTATGCTGAAAGTGTGTAATGTCAAACCAGATAAAGTAAGTGTTTTGCCTGCGATTACACATGTGGACGGTACCGCCAGAGCGCAAACCGTTAATAAGGAAACGCATCCCCGCTACCATAAAATGATTAGCGAATTCGGCAAGCTGTCGGGGCATCCTGTGGTACTTAACACCAGTTTTAATATTATGGATGAGCCCATTGTTGAATCGCCTTATGATGCCATTCGTTGTTTCTTTTCAACAGGCTTGGATTGCCTAATTATTGGTAATTATGTAGTTAAAAAGTAACCTGATATTTAGAGGGCTTAGCGAATTGAAATAAAAAGAAGAGGTTTCAAAGCACTGTGACCGATTAAAAAATAGTAAATCCCATGGTGGCGAAGCATTTTTTTATTTAAAACACACCTCATCTAGGTTTGCTAAACTAAAACTACATAAGACTCATTATGCAAAAACAGAAAGAAAGTACAAATCAAATTAACCTATGAGCAAAAAAATTTATTTCGCCTTCGGCAAGATTTGAAATAAAACAGATAAAAGGCAGACTTACCCAGCTTTTGGCTGGCCTATGTTTTTGGAAATGGAAAAGCTTCGAATTTCCCTTAAGTGAAAACAGTTTAACAATCATTCACTATCTGGGCAGAGGCGAGAGCAAACCCACGCTTATGGCTTTACTGGGCATTAATCTCAACAAAAGCACTGCCAATATCAGTTCTAACAAATATACTGGCAGTGCTTTCGTATGCGAATTCCCCATTCCGAATGCCTTGTGTATCCCGTTTGGTTTGACAACCATCGTGAAACTTAATCGACCCATTGATGACATTATGGCTACCTACTCTCGTAGTTTGCGCCGATCAATAACAGGGCAATGTGCTGAATACCGTTACGAAGTAATTCAAGATATTGCAAAAATAGATACCGTCGAACGTGATATGCTTAGACCATATGCAACAGTACGACACGATTTAGGAGCGGCTCAACTTGACCCTGATCTAGTGAGAAAATTGGCCAAGTCAGAATACGGCCGACTAGACTTGTTATATCAAGGTGAAGAAGCCGTAGGTTGTCATCTGGGGAACTTTTACATGCGCAAGGGTAGCCGCTATTGGCATGTAAACCGCTTTGGTTATCCATATAATGTTTTTTCAGATTACAAACGCTGGGGGGATGTCAATTCTATAAATTTACATCTCGCTCTCGAAGCCGCAATTAAGAACGGCTATGACTATTGTGATTATGGTGTAAGTTTAGCTCGCCCTGGGGCAGGATTAATTGAATGGAAAAGACGCCGTAAAGGGTTTCTAGCTCTTTATGATAATTTTAACTATTTCTATTTGAAGCTCCCCAAAACGGGCGCGGCTCAATTTCTTTGGGATGCTCCTGTTTTCGCAGTGGAAAGTGGTGAAATTACACTTCATCTCGGCATTCCAGAAGGTAAAACGGATGAAGAAATTGGTGCTCGATACCACGAAATGGGCTATTGTGGAGTGTACAAAGTTTACCTAAAATGCATTAGGCACCCAGGCAGCCATCTTATAGAAAAGATACAGGGTCTTTATGCTGATCAGGAATCTCAGCCAGTGATTATCATAAACCTTGTAAAGTAACTCTAAAAAACACTTTAAATATAAGACTTGATCAACAATTCGGCGTTTAAATTAAAAGATAATTTGAGAGGTTTAAATCTTAGTCGTGGTAAAGAGCATGCCTTTTAAAAAATACACATACTTATGGAAAATAAGCGGGGTTATATTTAAAAAAAATTTTGGCATTTCCAAGTTGAGATTTAAGTTTATGGTAAAGGCTTTCATTTTCTCGGAACATATAAAACCTTTATTGGATGCTAAAGAGAATAGCGCAATCAAAAAACTAATCTCGCAGCGGCCGGAAACACTGGGAGTGATCATATGGCCATATTTATGTTCTAAATGGAATACCAGGACTCGACTGAACAAAATCGTAGAACATTACACTGCCATTGAAGACTTAACATTTAAGATTGATTTCCCGCTAGATGGGGCACTGAAACTTTTAGATCTGGCTGAAGTGCATGAAAATCTTCACATCGTGCTCGATCAGCCTATATGGTTCATGCGAGAAGGTCAGCTTGTCATCAATCTTTTCTTGGGAAATGTACGTATTTTATCACTGGCATTTTCTCTTGCACGTGAATCAGGCAAAGTTGTGGCCTATGTTGGTGCCCTGCAGGGGAGAAACCTTGAGTGGTTGCTCGACGCAAATCGAGAAATCACCAAGTCCTTGCATGGCATGCGACCTAGAGATTTTTTATTCGAGCAGTTTAGGGATTTTTGTCGTATTGTTGGCGTGTCAAAGATTTATGCAGTTTCAGAGTCAAGCAGACATCATCGAAGTGGCTACTTTGCTACTAAAACCAAATCAGAAGAATTAAAACTCAATTACGATGAAGTATGGATAGAAAGAGGTGGCATTTTAGAAAATTCGGATTTCTATGTGTTCAGCGTGAATGTACAGAAAAAGAATCTCGAAGAAGTGCCTTCTAAGAAACGCTCGATGTATCGCAGAAGATATGAGTTATTAAAGATTACAGAAGCAAAGATGCTGGAAGTATGCTCTCACCTTGATGATGATCGATTGCTGGAATACCCGTTTAATAGTCTGTAATCAGGCTGTTTAGCATTGGTTATTCTTAGAATCCGTAAAATTGAATTGGCTAACGATTAATCTGCAAAAGTATTTCATTTGCCAGCTTTTCCATGCGATCCAGGCTTACGTCGGCCTTTTTCAAAAAGTCATCGTCATAGTGGTCAGGGTTCGCCCAATGCTTGCCTTTTATTTGGCAGCGTTTTGCCAGCTTATCGATGCCAATGTCCTGCAACTCAAACCCTAAATTAGTCCACAGCACGGATAGATGTGCTTCGCTCTCGTGATTCCGGGCGTCTGTATCTTGCATCTGGCGCATGTAAACAGCCGTTTCCCGCGAGGCGATAACCACTTCTCTCAGTGCTCGAATAGATTGCTGTTTTCTTTCTTTGCCAGCACGGTCCAGGTTAGCAAGCCACGACCTGACATGTTTGAGGATTTCCCAAATCGAAACCGAACCTAAAATGTCCATGCATGCCTTTCCGTCATTGCTGATTTCCAGCTTTAATATTTCGTATGCTTGCGCGGTTCTTGCGTCAGCGTGAGTACACCTCTTAGCAGATTCACTTCTTCTTTTTCCAGCCTGGCTCGTGCGTAGATTCTGCGTAAACGCTCACTTAGTTTTTTAGGCGCTTTTGGATTGAGGTAGCCGATATCGATAAGCGTTTGTTCCAGATGTGCGTAAAAACGCTCCAGTTCATCATTGGTGGCAAGTTCCATGCCCCCGGGTGCATCCAGTTTCCCTTCGAGGATTGCCATGCGAAGTTCATAGCAGACTACTTGTACAGCGGCAGCCAGGTTGAGTGAGGAATACTCCGGATTTGCGGGAATCATCGCTAACAACTGGCAGCAATCCAGCTCGGCGTTGCTGAGACCGCTCATTTCTGTGCCAAACACAAAAGCAACAGGCTGGGAAGCTGCTATTTTACTGGCCTGCAGGGCGGCCTCTCGCGCATTGACGGTTTCATGCGATAAATAACGCTTGCGCGCGCTCAAGCCAACTGCAAATGCGCAGCCAGTTAAAGCTTCGCTCAGGGTTTCGGTGACAATTGCGCTTTCAAGCAAATCCGCCGCGCCGGTGGCAAGTGCCGTGGCGTGCGCATCCGGGAATTTGTCAGGTTTTACCAGGTATAAATGCTGTAAGCCCATGGTTTTTATGGCGCGTGCGGCCGAACCGATATTGCCAGGGTGGCTGGTTTGGCAAAGAACTATGCGTATGTTGTTAAAAATGGCTTGTGACAATTTAGGGAAGCGCCTATTAATGCTAAAATAGCATTTTAACAGCTCTTTAAAGATTATTAGTTATGCATCCAATGCTATCCAATGCAGTAAAAGCCGCGCGTGAAGCGGGCAGAATTATTAACCGAGCATCGCAGGACGTGAACGCGCTGACTATCACCAGCAAAACCTTTAACGATTTTGTGAGTGAAGTGGATCATGCCGCAGAACGGGCGATTATTGATACGCTGAAGGCGGCTTATCCCGACCATGGATTTTTGGGCGAAGAAAGCGGCAACACCAATCAAGAGTCAGAAAATATCTGGATTATTGATCCGCTGGATGGCACCACTAATTTCCTGCATAACTACCCGTTTTACTGTATCTCGATTGCATTGCAGCAGAAAGGCGTGCTCACTCAGGCAGTGATTTACGACCCGGTGCGTAACGATCTGTTTACCGCCACCAAAGGTCGTGGCGCGTTTTTAAACGATAAGCGCATTCGCGTGACCAATCGCA
The DNA here is from genome assembly GCA_029563075.1 of Pseudomonadota bacterium. Classification (GTDB taxonomy): domain Bacteria; phylum Pseudomonadota; class Gammaproteobacteria; order Burkholderiales; family Methylophilaceae; genus Methylotenera_A. Next base: position 33,684 of record JAKQTN010000044.1, on the reverse strand, counting down.
GCAAATTGCAGGATTCGCTCATTGCAACAGGCTTCCCATTCCGCGATTTTACGCACTTGGATACTTACATGGCGATGTTGAAAGACATGATTAAAAAAACCACGGGCATTCGCCGTCCCGGCTCGGCAGCGCTGGATTTGGCTTATGTGGCGGCGGGTTTTACAGACGGTTTCTTCGAGATTAATTTATCAGCATGGGATATTGCTGCAGGCGGTTTATTGGTACAAGAGGCCGGCGGTATCGTGGCTGATTTTGAAGGCAATGAGAGCTGGCTGAAAACCGGCAATATCGTAGCAGCCAACCCAAAAGTGTTTGCGCAAATATTACAGGTGTTGGCCCCGCACTTAACTGATAAGCTGAAAACGCCTGTTACGTAAGGCTATTAGAGAAATTTAGCGCGCACGCAGCATTTCATCGCTCAGCTGGCGGTCAACCGCTGCCGCCATTTGAAACAGCTGGTCGTCCGCGCTTAATTTTACGCTGTTAAAAAATTCTTTTTTGTAAGTTTCATCATAAGCAAGTCTTTCCAGATCATACGAGCCCATCACTTCTTTGCAGTGGGCTAAGAACTGTGCATAAATGGTAATGCTGTCATTGGTCATGTTAAATGCCCTCATCAATTAGTTAGTAATGAGTAGAAGTCTGCATTATTTGTGCCAAATATTTGGACAGGCATGGTATTTTTAACTGATTGATTTTACTTGACATTGTTTATTATTTTGATTTCTTGTCGTAACTAATTGATGAAAATCTCACATCAAATGTTGAGAAATTGAACAAACCATTCAAAATGTTTATAAAATGAGTCAAATCTTAGATTAAACCATTTTTGTGTCTACCAAACTTTCACCGCCAGAAATAACCGCCAGTTCGCCAGCGCCATTGGGCCATACCCCAATGATGCGCCAGTATTTGGCGCTAAAAGCGCAGCATCCCGATATGTTGCTGTTTTACCGCATGGGCGATTTTTACGAGCTGTTCTTTGAGGATGCAGAAAAAGCCTCGAAACTGTTAGGTATTACGCTCACGCGGCGCGGCGCCAGCAACGGCGAGCCGATTAAGATGGCAGGTGTGCCGTATCATGCGGCCGAGCAATATCTGGCCAAGCTAGCAAAACTGGGTGAATCGGTCGCGATTTGTGAGCAAATCGGCGATCCCGCGACTTCAAAAGGGCCGGTCGAGCGTGCTGTCACGCGCATTCTCACGCCAGGCACGCTGACAGATAGCGCGCTGCTGGATGAAACGCGCGATAACCAATTATTAAGCATATTCGCGGTCGATGGCGTGCTAGGTTTGGCGCGTATTAATCTGGCATCCGGCACGTTTATTTTGAGCGAAATTGCGGTTGGATTCTTAGCACAAGAGCTTGAGTGTATTTCGCCCACAGAGATTGTCTGCGCGGATGATTTTAAGCACAACTCGCTCGAAGTGTTTGACTGTGCCAAGAAGCGTTTGTCGCCTTGGCAATTCGATGCAGACAGTGCATTCAAAGCGCTGACGCAGCAATTTAACACACTGGATTTATCTGGATTCGGCGCGCAAAACTTGACTGCAGCCTTGTGCGCCGCTGGTGCGTTGCTGGACTATGTGAAACATACGCAACGTGCTGCCTTGCCGCATATTAATTCACTTAGCGTCGAGCAAACCAGCCAGTTTATCCAGCTGGATGCGGCCACACGCCGCAATCTGGAGATTGATGTTACCTTGCGCGGTGAGGCCTCGCCCACTTTGTATTCGCTGCTGAATACTACGCAAACGGCTATGGGTGCGCGGCTGTTGCGGCATTGGCTGCATCATCCCTTGCGCGATAGAAATCTGGTCACCAAACGGCATGAAGCAGTTGCTGAGCTTATTAGTACATCTAAATATCAAGTGTTGCAATCGCACTTAAAAGCTATTGGTGATATTGAGCGCATCACCACACGTGTGGCGCTGAAGACCGCCCGACCACGCGATTTATCGGGTTTGTGCGAGAGTTTGCTGCAATTGCCGAAGCTGCAGAATCTGCTGGTCAATAGCAAGGTTATATTGCTGGAAACATTAGGTGCTAATTTGCAGGCGCCGCGCGAAGTATTGCAATTATTGTCACAAGCCATCAAGCCGGAACCCGCATCCGTGCTGCGTGAGGGCGGGGTGATCGCGGATGGATATGATGCCGAGCTGGACGAGTTGCGTGCTTTGCAAACCAACCATGGCGATTTTTTGCTGCAGTTTGAGGCGGCCGAAAAAGCCCGCACCGGCCTGGCGAATCTGAAAGTTGAATACAACAGCGTACATGGTTTTTACATCGAAATCAGCCGTGCGCAGGCCGAGAATGCACCAGCGGAATATCGCCGCCGTCAAACCTTAAAAAATGCCGAGCGTTTTATTACGCCCGAACTGAAGGCGTTTGAAGATAAAGTATTAAGCGCAAATGAGCGTGCGCTTGCACGTGAGAAAATGCTTTATGAGCAAGTTTTAAACGAATTGACACCATTTATTACTGCCCTGCAGACCAATAGCGGCGCGGTTTCAAGCCTGGATGTTCTATGCTGTTTTGCCGAACGTGCGCAAGCGCTGAATTACGTGCAGCCGCAGTTTGTGAATGAGTCTGGCATCAGTATTGAGGCTGGCCGCCATCCTGTGGTAGAAAGTATAAGCGCAAGCCAAATATCAGCCCAGCCATTTGTAGCTAACGACCTGATGATAAACCCTTTCCGCCAGCTGCTGCTGATTACCGGCCCGAACATGGGCGGCAAATCGACCTACATGCGGCAAATTGCACTCATTGTGCTTTTGGCGCATTGTGGTGCCTTTGTGCCGGCAAATGCCGTTAAAATCGGCGAAATAGACCGTATCTTCACAAGAATAGGTGCGTCGGATGATTTGGCGGGCGGCAGATCAACCTTCATGGTTGAGATGACCGAAACTGCCAATATTCTGCATAACGCCACGGATAAAAGTCTGGTGCTGCTGGACGAGATTGGACGCGGAACAAGTACGTTTGACGGCTTGAGCCTGGCGTGGGCGGTCGCCAAACAATTACTGGAAAAAAATAAAAGTTATACCTTGTTTGCCACGCATTATTTCGAGCTCACGCGCATTGTGGATGAATTCAAACATGCCGCAAATATTCATCTGGATGCGGTGGAGCACGGTAATGGCATCGTGTTCTTACATAAGGTAGAAGAGGGTGCGGCAAATCAAAGTTATGGTATTCAGGTGGCGCAGCTGGCTGGCATTCCCAAAAGTGTCGTGGCCGCCGCTAAAAGAAAACTTACGCAACTGGAAAATAACCAGATCACGCAAAATGCCAATCAGCCGGATATGTTTGCTGCAAACGTTGAACCAGCCACAGCGGCTGTGCATCCTGTGATTGCTGAACTTGAGGCGATTCAGCCAGACGATCTAACGCCTAAGCAGGCGTTAGAGTTGTTGTATGCGCTAAAAACTAAGATTTAGTGGTGATGCCCGCCCGCGCCATGCACATGCTGGTGCGAAACTTCTTCCTGATTAGCCGGGCGTACAGCTGTGATGGTGGCCTTAAACAGCAGGCGCTCGCCCGCCCAGGGATGATTGCCGTCTACCACTACCTTGCCATCAGCAATTTCAGTCACGGTGTATAAAATCACTTCACCGGTTTCATCTTCGCCTTCAAACTGCATGCCGACCTTTAATTCTTTGGCGGGGAAGGCGTTTGCAGGCTCGATTTGCACCAGTTCTTCATCGTAATCGCCAAAGGCATCGACAGGCTCCAGGCTGACTTCTACGGTGTCACCAACGTTCTTGCCATGCATCGCTTCTTCCACTTTCGGGAATATGTTATCGTAGCCGCCATGCAGATAAGCGACAGGCTCCTGGCTTGCCTCCAGCACTTCGCCATTGGCGTTTTTAAGTTCGTAAGTCATTGTTACTACGGTGTTCATCGCGATTTGCATGATGTGTTCCTAAGCAGGGGCCTGTATAAAATTTAAGAATAGAATTTTAATCTATTTTTGACATTTGCCTAAATGCCGCATGTAAATTATTTAAGTTCTAAGTCGCTTTGCAATAAAAGTATCCAGCGCAGCCGCAAATGCCTGCTTATCACCATGGTTAAATGCAGAAGGGCCGCTGATATCCATGCCATTGCCACGCAACTCTTCCATCAAATTGCGCATGGCGAGGCGTTCTTTAATATTGGCTGTTGTGTAAAGCTCACCGCGTGGGTTTAACGCATGTCCGCCTTTTTCTACCACAAGCGCAGCCAGTGGAATATCAGCAGTAATCACCAAATCTCCCGCTTCGAGTTCAAATACAATTCTGCTGTCCGCCACGTCAAAGCCGCCAGGCACGGCAATAAACTTGATGTAAGGCGAGAACGGGATGCGCAAAAACTGGTTGGCAACGAGGGTCGTCGTGATTTTAGTACGCTCTGCCGCGCGAAATAAAATCTCTTTTATGACGACGGGGCAGGCGTCTGCGTCAACCCAGATCCTCATCTATTTTAGCGACCTCGACCGCCGCTTCTATGTGTACTGTTGGGGTTTGTGTTGGTTCTGCCAAAAGTGTTTTGATTAGGGTTGCGGTTGTTTGGGTTGCGTGCAGGTGGCTTAGGCGCAAACAGAGCACCCTGCGGCATGGCTTGATGGCGTGCCGCTTCTGACATGGGCTGCCTGGTAATATTTTGCGCAGGTTTTTGTGCGTTATTTTGGCCTTGATTGCGCCCCAGATTTTGGCTATTCGCGTTGCCTTGCGGTTTACGCTGTTGCTGGCCTTGACCATGGCCACGTGGCGGCCTGCCATGCGGCTGCGTAGAGCGTGGCGCTTCAGGTTCCGGTTTGTCAGAAGGCGTAAAACCTTCAACTTGCACTTTCGGTATCTCGCGTTTAATCAGTTTTTCAATATCTTTTAAAAACTTCAATTCTTCACGGTCAACCAATGAAACCGCCGCGCCGCTACTGCCTGCGCGGCCGGTACGGCCAATGCGGTGCACGTAATCTTCAGGTACATTCGGCAATTCAAAATTCACCACTTGCGGCAATTGGTCAATATCCAAGCCGCGCGCGGCAATGTCGGTCGCTACCAATACACGCATGCTGCCGTCCTTAAACTGTGCCAAAGCTTTGGTACGCGCGCCCTGGCTTTTATTGCCATGAATCGCCGCAGCCTGAATATCATCCTTAATCAGCTTTTCAGCCAACCGGTTCGCGCCATGTTTGGTGCGGGTGAATACCAGCACTTGTTGCCAGTCGTGGTGCTTAATCAGGTGGCTCATTAGCTCGCGTTTATGCGATTGTGCCACCATGTGCACTGTTTGCTCAACCAGTTCGGATGCCGTATTGCGGCGCGCGACTTCAACAAAGCCCGGGTTATGTAACAGGCCATCGGCGAGTGCTTTTATTTCGTCAGAAAAGGTGGCAGAGAACAATAGATTTTGGCGCTGCTTCGGCAACATCGCGAGTATTTTTTTAATATCGCGAATAAAACCCATGTCCAGCATGCGGTCGGCTTCGTCCAGCACCAAAATCTCAACACCGCTTAGGTCAACATTCTTCTGGTTTGCGTGATCCAACAGGCGGCCGGGCGTGGCGACAAGAATATCCAGCGGTTTTTTCAGGCGCGCAATCTGCGGATTGGCGTTTACGCCGCCAAAAATCACGGTGCTGGTGAGTGGCAAATATTTGCCGTAAGTTTTAACAGATTCTTCAATCTGTGCCGCCAGCTCGCGCGTTGGCGTCAGCATCAGGCAGCGCGGGCGATTATCTTTACGTGTTTTTTGGCTAAGAATATGCAAAATTGGCAATGTAAAACCAGCGGTTTTTCCGGTGCCGGTTTGTGCCCCTGCCAGCAAATCGCCTCCGCTTAATACTTGCGGAATGGCTTTGGCCTGAATAGGGGTTGGTGTGCTGTAACCCGCGTCGTTAATGGCACGCAGAATGGGTTCGGATAAACCTAACTCATTAAAGTTAAGTGTGTTTGTTGTTTCAATAGACAATGTCATGCTCCAGCTAGAATTTTAAGCCAGCCAATTGCTTTTGAAGCAACACCAATCGAGGTGGCAAAGAGTAGGTCAGATGACCAAATGATAAAAAGACCGCTACGCTGATTGGTTTGCGTAGGGAGCATGCATTATACGGGGAATTGCAATTAAAGCGAGCTTTGTGTTTTTGTGGGATAGCTAACGTTTGAGGTAGCCATTTAAGGTGTGCTTGGCAATACGGAGGTACTTGTTGAACGTATTGTTAGAGACAATGCTTATTTCTTTCTCGGAAATATTACCTGATGCTTTACGTAAATAACTATAGGAATAATAAACACTTGACCAGCTGCCCCAGATTGAATCGTGGCTAAGTCCCCATTACTGTTGATGAAAATACGAACATTATGTACATGGTATCCAGCATCCTTCCCGCTAGTTAAAGTACCCTTGCTCGGCAAGTCGATTGAGCCATCTGATGTAACTACTAAGCCGTTCTCTCGTAAATAAAGTCGCGTTGCTTTCTCTTCCTCCCCGGTATACCAGACCATCTTCAGAGAGCCGCTTGGCTCAAAAGAAATCCGAACATAGTCTGCATCATGTACAGGCACGCCGAGCAATTGAGCGAGATTGTATATCGCAAACGATTGCTTTGATGAAGAGTGGCTTGCGTGATTTGAGAAGTTACCTAAAATGTTACTAGTTGCCTCCTTGTCGACAGATTCCTTCCAGATGCGATCATCGACCGTTACGCAAGCTGACAAGGCAAACGCAAAAAAGAGAAATACAACCAGTTGTGAAATTCGGTTCGTCATGCTCTCTAATGTAAGATGTATACCGATTTCGGTATACATCTTAGAGTGAATATGTGTTTAATTTTTATCATTATTAAAAATATTATCACAATTAATGCGGATGATTTTTTCGCCAAACCCAAGGCGGAGATGGGTACCCACTTTTCCAAAGCCCGCGTTTGTAGTTGCGTGCTTCCTGCTCGGCAAGGTCGAGCGAGTAATCCATCGAATAGCGTCGGTTAAACCATGCGTGGCCGTTCTTCACCATAAACTCGCTGGCATCCAGCTTGTTGCAATGTAATTTACCCAAGCTGCGATGATATTTATCCATGCCAGAAATATAGACTTTTACATCGGCATTTTTGCAAAACTCCATGAGTGCGCGGCGCGATTTTAAGCCGTAAGTTTGGGTGCGTTCCGGTGCGTCAATTTCGGTGATGCGCAGTTTATAAACCTTAGTGCCGTCTTTGATTTTGACAGTATCGCCATCGTAAAAATAAGTGATTTCAGCTGCAAAAACAGGCAGGCTGCAAGCCAATATCCATGCGGCTCCCAAAGCATATAAAAAACGTTTCAAATCGTTAATGTTCTTGATAATTCGTTGGTTCAAGCACCGTCGGAATTGGCTCTAGTTCTGTATTGGGGTGGTCTTTGCTGTAATGCAAACCGCGGCTTTCTTTGCGCGAGATAGCGCTTTCCACAATCAGTTCTACCACTTGCAGCAAGTTGCGCAGCTCGATTAAATCGTTGCTGATTTTAAAATGCTGATAAAACTCCTGCACTTCATCGCGCAGCATGTGGATGCGATGCAGCGCGCGGCTAAGACGTTTATCGGTGCGCACAATGCCGACGTAGTTCCACATAAAGCGGCGCAACTCGTCCCAGGTATGCGTAATCAGCACTTCCTCGTCGGCATCGGTCACGCGGCTTTCATCCCATTTTGGCAGTTGAGCAAAGGGCTGCGTGGGTGCGCTTAAAATGTCCGCCGCCGTAGCGCGGCCAAACACCAAGCATTCCAGCAATGAATTACTCGCTAGGCGATTCGCGCCATGCAAGCCGGTGCAGGCCGTTTCGCCAATCGCATATAAATTGGCGATGTCGGTTCTGCCTTGCGCGTCCACCATCACGCCGCCGCAACTGTAATGCGCGGCTGGCACCACGGGGATGGGTTTTTTGCTGATATCGATGCCCAACTCAAGGCAGCGCGCATAAATGTTGGGGAAATGGGCTTTAATAAATTCAATCGGTTTGTGCGTAATATCCAAATACACGCAATCCAGCCCGCGTTTTTTCATCTCGAAGTCAATCGCGCGGGCCACTATATCGCGCGAGGCCAGCTCTTCGCGCGGATCGTGCTCCGGCATAAAGCGTGTGCCGTCGGGCAATTTGAGCAGGCCGCCTTCGCCGCGCACGGCTTCAGAAATCAGAAACGACTTCGCATGCGGGTGGAATAAACAGGTCGGGTGAAACTGGATGAATTCCATGTTCGCCACGCGGCAGCCTGCGCGCCAAGCCATGGCGATGCCGTCGCCGGTGCTCACATCCGGATTGGTGGTGTACAAATACACTTTGCCCGCGCCGCCAGTCGCCAGCACGGTTTGTTGCGCGGCGATGGTAATGACTTTGCCGGTTTTGTTATTGAGCACATAAGCGCCTAGACACTTATTTTCAGGCGAATTCTTGTTCACTTTCCTGCTGGTAATGAGGTCTACCGCGATGTGATTTTCCAGAATAGTGATATTGGTGTGCTCGCGTATTTTTTGGGTTAACGTTTTTTGCACGGCACGCCCGGTGGCATCGGCCACATGTACGATGCGGCGCTGGCTGTGGCCGCCTTCACGCGTAAGATGTAGTCCGCTATTATCGGCTTCACGCGTAAATTCTACGCCCTGATCAATCAGCCACTCAACCGCTTCGCGGCCTTGTGTCGCTACCATGCGCGTCACTTCTGCATCGCATAAACCAGCGCCTGCGATCATGGTGTCCTGGATATGCTCTTCAATAGAGTCGCTGCTATTGAGCACAGCCGCAATACCGCCTTGCGCCCAGCTACTGGCACTGTCGCTCATTTCGCGCTTGCTGACCAGACATACCTTTTTATGGTCGGCCACCTGCAGCGCCATAGTCAACCCTGCGAGACCGCTGCCGATAATGAGTACATCAAATTGTTGCATGGCAAAATGTTATGTGAATGAACTAATGAGAGTTTATCCGTGTCTTTATCCTTAAGCTAGCAAAGATAAAAAAAGTAGTTTAATTTTAGGTGTCAGCTAGATTCAAGTTTGGAGGATGCAAATGTTACAGACGAGCAAAATTGAGGAATTATCCCGGTCAAGTTTCGTAGAACCTGCCCTACAGGCGTATACTACGGGCTACAAGAAGACAGGGACAGGGAGTAATACCTCAATGGCTGATAAGCCAAACGAAAATCCCAATGCGGGCAATCGCGAAATTGACCAGGTGTTGGTGGAGCGCGCGCAGCAGGGCGACAAAAAAGCGTTTGGGTTGCTGGTGGAAAAATACCACCGCAAGCTTGGGCGTTTGCTTGGCCGCATGATTCGCGACCAGGCTGAAGTTGAGGACGTGGTTCAGGAATCATTTATCAAGGCATATCGCGCTTTGCATAATTTTAGAGGCGATAGCGCGTTTTACACCTGGCTATATCGCATTGGCATCAACACGGCGAAAAACTACCTGGTTTCGATGGGCCGCCGGCCACAAGTGATGCAGGAAGTTGAGATTGAAGACGTCGAGAACTTTGAAGATGGTGGCGAGATGCGCACCATGGATACGCCGGAAACTGCCATGATGACCAAGCAGATTGCGCAGACCGTGAATGACACGGTGGCTAGTTTACCGGAAGAATTACGCACAGCGATTACGCTGCGCGAGATTGAAGGTTTGAGTTATGAAGAAATCGCAACTTTGATGCAATGCCCAATTGGCACCGTGCGTTCACGCATATTTAGAGCACGCGAAACCATTGCGTTGAAGTTGCGCCCATTATTGGATACGCCAGACGGCAAGCGCTGGTAAGATACGTTAATAACATTAGTTTGAGTTTTATATTTAGAGGTTTATGATGAAAGATCAATTGTCTGCACTGATAGATGGCGAGTTTGATATCGAAAACTCCGAACATCTGATTGCATCTGCCAAATCGGGTGGCGAGCTGAGAGCCTGTTGGGCGCATTACCATTTAATTGGCGACGCCATGCGCGGCGATGTCTATATGCGCAGCGATTTCAGCCGTCGCGTGATGGCAGCACTTGAAGCCGAGCCTACCGTATTGGCACCAAATTCTTCTTCAGCATCACAATCTCCAGATAAAAAACATAACCATAAAAAACCGGCGCGATTCTGGTCGGTTGCAGCATCGGTCGCAGCTGTGATGTTTGTGGGTGTGATGGTGCTGGAACAGCAATTGAACAAGTCGGAAGCATTGTCGCCGGTAGAAATCGCGCAAAGCGTACCAACGGAATATCTACAGGCTCATCAGGCTGCAGCTCCTAGCAGTGCCGCTTACTATATTCAAGCCGCCAGTTATACGGAGCCGAAACAATAATGTTGCGTGTTGTGTGTGCGTTATTGCTGAGCGCATTCAGTCTCAGTAGTCTGGCGGTGGACGACGTCTGGTTATTGTTGCAAAAAACCGCTTATGCCGCGCGCGAGTTGAATTACCAAGGCGTGTTTGTGTATCAGAATGGCAAGCAGACAAGCTCGGTGCAAATCACGCACATGAACAACGACGGGCAGGAGATGACACGTAACGTGGTGCTGGATAACGGCGTGCAAACTGGCCAGTCGCGTGAAGTATACAGCCAAGGCAGCAATATTGTGATATTCCGTCCGCAAAATCAAAAAATGGTGATTGAAAAGCGGCGTGGGCAGAATCTGTTCCCGGCCATGCTACCGACCGAGTTGGAGACGATTAAAGTCAGCTATAACGCGCGTCTTGGCGCTTTGGAAAATGTGGCTGGACGAGAAGCGCAGATTATCGAGTTGATCCCTAACGATGCTTTTCGGTACAGCTATAAGATTTGGGCAGATACGGAATATGGCCTGTTGCTGAAGATGGCTTTGCTTGATAACAAGAAACAGACACTGGAACAGATTGCGTTTAGCCGGATCGACATGCTTTACTCGCAGGATGCCAACTGGTTTCAGCCCAAAATTGATGTAAGCAAAAACTACGTGATGCAAGACACCACTGCAGTCAACCGTGTAGAAAGTAACTGGATTGTGACCGAGCTACCTGCAGGCTATTCCAAAGTGGATCACATCGCGCTGGCGGTACCTGGTAAAGCAGCACCGGTAGATCAAATGATATTCTCTGACGGCATTGCTTCGGTCTCTTTGTTTATCGAGCCGTTAACGAAAGGCATGCGCCCGAAAATGGGACACATGCTGATAGGTTCTACCAATATTTGCGCTAACGTGATTGAAGGTTATCAGATCACGGTGGTAGGCGAGGTGCCAGAAGCCACGGTAATGCAAATCGCCCGAGCAGTCAGCTTTAAAAAACAATCCGCATCAAAATAATCCTAATAAAATCGTATGATAGAAGAACGCGCCGTTGTCCTTTCGCTCGAAAGAGCAATTAACAGCACTTTGCCGAGCGATGCCATCGCGACACTCGAAATTGAACGCAAAACTGCCTGTGGCCTGTGTGGCCAGACGCGTGGTTGCGGCAATTCCATTTGGGGCAAATTGTTTGCACACCGGTCTGCTGCATTTAAGGCACAAAATCGTATCAACGCAAAAGTGGGTGACAGCGTTATTGTCGGTATTGATGAAAAAGCACTGTTAAGAAGCGCCTTGTTGCTTTACATGCTGCCCCTTGCAACCTTACTGATTGGCGCCATATTAGCGACACAAATCTATGATACAAACAGCAGTGCCATGATCGGTGCTGCAACTGGTTTGGTGCTAGGCCTGCTGTGGGTAAAAGGCCATACCATGTCTAGCAGCTATTTTACATTGCAGCAACCGGTGATTTTAAGGCTGGCTTTTGAGGAAACAGTAGTTAAGTTCAGTTAAGCAGAATTTAGTTAAGTAAAGTTTTTGTTAAATCATATTGAAGGAAAATAATTAGATGTTAAAAAGTTGGATTTCAACCGCATCATTTGCATTTGTTTTCGCATTGACAAGTTTTAACCAGGCTGCAACAGCAAAAGACTTGCCTGATTTTACCGAGCTGGCGGAAAAGCACGGCGCAGAGGTGGTAAATATTAGCGTTACACAGGTTATGCAAGCGGGTAATGCGATGCCTTTCCCTAACATGCCAAATGACCCTGACCTGCAAGAGTTTTTTAAACGCTTTGGCATTCCCGGCATGCCTGGCCAGGGCGATGGCGGGCAGGAATATAAATCGCAATCGCTGGGTTCCGGCTTTATTATCAGCACGGATGGCTACATTTTAACCAACGCCCACGTGGTGAACGAGGCGGATGAAGTGCTGGTTAAATTAAATGATAAACGTGAATTCAAGGCTAAGATTATCGGTACAGATAAACGCACCGATGTCGCTTTAATTAAAATCGAAGCTACTAACTTACCTAAAGCCACCATCGGCGACCCAGCTGCATTAAAAGTAGGCGAATGGGTAGCGGCCATTGGCTCGCCATTCGGCCTGGAAAACACCATGACAGCAGGTATCGTCAGTGCCAAAGGCCGTGCCTTGCCGCAAGAGAATTTTGTGCCGTTCATTCAAACCGACGTTGCCATCAACCCGGGCAACTCTGGCGGCCCACTTTATAACCTGCGTGGCGAGGTGGTAGGCGTTAACTCGCAAATTTACAGCCGCAGCGGCGGCTCGATGGGCCTGTCTTTCAGCATCCCGATAGATGTTGCGATTGATATTTCTAACCAGCTTAAAGTAAGCGGAAAAATCACGCGCGGCTGGCTTGGCATCGCGATTCAGGAAATCACCAAAGAACTGGCAGAGTCATTTGGCATGAAAAACACCAACGGCGCGCTGATTGCCGGTGTGGAGAAAAACAGCCCGGCCGACAAAGGCGGTTTGGAACCCGGTGATGTAATCACCAAGTTTGATGGCAAAGCGATTATCGCATCCAGCGATCTGCCGCGTGCTGTGGGCGCAACTAAGCCCGGCAAAATTGCAGCCGTGGAGATTCTACGCAAAGGCGCGGTAAAAACCCTGAATATCGGCATAGGCGAAATGCCTTCTGATTCTAGTGACACGCCAGCTACAGGCAAGCCCGCACCTAAGGCAGAGCCAAATAAAATCGGCCTTACGCTTAAAGAGCTCACTCCGCAGCAAAAGAAAAAACTTAACGGCAAAAACGGCTTGCTGGTGGCAGAAAGCACTGGTGCAGCTGCGCAGGCAGGCATTCGCCGTGGCGATGTGATACTTGGCCTGAATAACTCCGAGACGCAAAGCGTAGAAGCGTTCAACAAGCAAATTAATGCTATTGCCGCAGGTAAAACAATAGCGGTGCTGGTACAGCGTGGTGAAAATACCTTGTATGTTCCCATCAAGGTGATTAAGTAATGTTTGTTTGGATAATTAGTTTGGCAATGCAAAAAACTGCTTAGGCGCTAGTCAACCTAATTGGGTTTCGCGCGCTATTAAACAGCTGTAATTGCATTTCTTTTTGATGAAAGGATACAAAACATGAACAAGACGAGGGCGAAAGTAGTTTCTGGATTAATGCTTGTCACACTGGTTACAACGGCGTGTGGAACTGTGACTGGCGCAGCGGTAGGCGCGGGCGCGGGCGCTGCGGTGGGTGCTGGCACAGGGCATGGTGCAAAAAAAGGCGCTTTGATAGGTGCTGGTGTTGGCGCTGCAGCTGGTGCTATTTACGATATCACAAAATAAGGGAGGCCCAGATGAATACAAAGATGAATATATTGAAACGCTTAACCGCTATTGCGATTGTCGGGTTGACTATGCAGAGTGGCGTCGTAATGGCAGAAGCTGCAGTTGTCAGTTGCGCTAAAGAGGGTACACCGGGACAGCTGGAAGGAAAAGTTGTTAAGGTGGATATGGATCAGGAAAAAATCACCCTACGCGATACTAGTGGTACGGTACATGAATTTAATGCATCAAAGGAAACATTACAGGAATACAAGGCTGGTGATACCATTAAAGCAAAACTCAGGTGCGAAAAATAATCTGATAGCTTAGCTGTATTAGCTAGTACAGCTAAGTAATAAATCGTGGGCAACCAAGTTGCTCACCCTTGGGTTTTCTCGTCATTCCGTACAAGCGTAGCGCGATTTGAGCCTGCCCCGTGCTACGACACGGGGGAATCCAGTTGGAACTAAAAAGAATTGCGACACGGACCCCTTCAGGCCCTTTTTGATAGTGGAGTCGTTTTTGAATGAGGTTCAAACGCCTGATTTAAAAGTCAAATAATCGTTTCTCACCCCATTTATCCTTCCATTTATTCTCTATAATGATGTTTCTGCGCAGAATAATTGTTTTATCCCCGGTAGTATTTTTGCACCAAAAATCAACGTTCTGTTTTGCCTCTTTTAGATCGGAAGAAAGGCTTTTCGCCTCGGGCTTGTTCATCAACATCAATCGGTCGGTTGCAACTACACAGTTATCCTCGATGACTTGTTGTGCACTGAACCGTTCGGCTTCAAGCTGCTCAAGTTTTAGATCCCCTGGATTTTTATTGCATTCAGCTTCAATAAATGCATTTAGCCTGTTAATTTCGGCATTCGTGGTTTTATCATCGAGAAATTCCCGTACATTATTTTCATGGTACCGAAAAGCCCGCCCATTGCGTAAGGTGTTTAGTTCCTGACGTGCCCTGCCACATGACTTTATGTGCTGACTGTAATTTGCTTGGGCTTCTTCTTGTTTTTGCTGTGCTATTCGTTCATTGGTAGCCCGAGATTCTTCTTTTATCTTCTGTTCCTTTAACTGTTTATTCAAGCGCAGTGCTCGATCAATGGTCTCAGGCGAAGCGTCAGGCAAATTAATAATTTTTGGTGTTTTCTTATTATTTTCTTGTGGTTTATCGGAGTAATGAACTATGCCTTTTTCATCCTCCCACTTATATACTACTGCGGCTATGGTAGGAATTATTACCACAAAAAACAAGAGAACTGGAATGCTGCGATACCATTTCATGCAGAACTTCCTCCGACTTAAACTTCAGTGACTCTGACTATGCTGACTCGAGGTAACTCAGCACCCTTCCACTTAAGGCTGATCCATTAAGATGCCAACTTTTACAACAAACGCGAGCGCAATAATACTATTTGATCAATTTTCCATAGTCCTTAGCAGCTCGAATTTAATTAGATTTGACGCTCATTTCTAACCTCAATCAATAAGGGAAACTACTTATGAACAATTTGATGACGTGATTGCAGGCTGGCAGTGGGTAGTCAATCCTGTTTTTGCAGTGGTTCCAGATGCCGAACAAACCACGCCGTTGCCTGGCGCGCCACTTCTTCCAAAGTGCCGGGCTCTTCAAACAAATGCGTTGCATTTGGAATGATTGAGAGTTCTTTTTCACAGTTCATGCAAGCGTAAGCCTCGCGGTTCAGCTCAATTACCACATCATCCCAGCCGCCCACTAATAACAGGGTTGGGCAAGTAACATGGCCAAGACTTCTCTGCCCTGCAAGGTCAGGGCGGCCACCACGAGAAACCACCGCACGGATTTCTTTACCGCTAGCGGCTGCTGCCTGTAATGCAGCTGCAGCACCCGTGCTGGCACCAAAATATCCAACCGGGAGGTTTTTGGTGAGCGCATCTTCCCATACCCAGCTTGTGACAATCAGCAGACGTTGCGTAAGCAAAGGGATATCAAATCGCGTCTGGTAATCCGTATCCTCTTCCGGCGTGAGCAAATCCATGAGCAGCGTACCGATGCCGCTATCATGCAGCACATTGGCCACATAGTTGTTGCGTGGGCTATGCCGGCTGCTGCCACTGCCGTGGGCAAACAGGACAATGCCTTTGGCATTGTCGGGCAGCTTGAGCATACCCTCAATGTGTACATGATCTACTGGAATGTGCACAAGCTTCTCGATTTTGGCAACCATCATAGCTCTCCTTAAATGTGTGCCATATTGATAGCAATCGGGATGCGTTTTCTGCCAAAGTGGCCAGCCTGCTCAGCGAATCTACCGGCGATGCTGGTAGCACAATCGGGGCAATGTCCATCTTTGGTCAGGCGATATTGATTGATCTGATACCAATCGCGCACAATCAGCGGCGTGTTGCAGTTAGGGCAGAATGTCGTATCTCCATCCTGATTGTGTACATTGCCTGTGTACACAAACTTCAGGCCTTCACGCATCGCGATTTCTCTTGCGCGTATTAGCG
The DNA here is from genome assembly GCA_029563075.1 of Pseudomonadota bacterium. Taxonomy (GTDB): domain Bacteria; phylum Pseudomonadota; class Gammaproteobacteria; order Burkholderiales; family Methylophilaceae; genus Methylotenera_A. The sequence goes on along the minus strand of JAKQTN010000044.1, from coordinate 17,636 downwards.
TGGCAACGGGTGTTGCAGGGATATCCGACATTTTGTAATCCGGGTGAAAGGCAGAGAAGTGCAGCGGCACATCGGTGCCCAAGTTGTTTTTAATCCACCGGCACATGGCGGTGATTTCTTCACTGGAGTCATTTTGGCCGGGAATCAGCAAAGTTGTGATTTCAAACCAGACATTCGTTTCATGTTTCAGGTAACGCAAGGTATCCAGTACAGGCTGCAAATGCGAGCCGGTCAGTTTGAAGTAGAACTCGTCAGTAAATGCTTTCAGGTCGACATTCGCGGCGTCTATTTTTGCGTAAAAGTCGCGTCTGGCCTGGTCATGCATATAACCGGCGGTCACCGCCACGGTTTTGATGCCGCGCGCATGGCAGGCATCGGCTACATCCATTGCATACTCTGCAAAAATAACTGGGTCATTATAAGTAAATGCCACGCTTTTACATTGATATCTTTCCGCCGCGGCAGCAATGGCATCAGGTGAAGCTTGATCCATTAGCTGATCCATATCCTTGGATTTGCTGATATCCCAGTTCTGGCAGAACTTGCATGCCAGATTACAGCCGGCTGTGCCGAAAGACAGCACGCTGCTGCCCGGGTAAAAATGATTAAGCGGTTTTTTCTCGATAGGGTCGATACAGAAGCCGGATGAGCGCCCGTAAGTAGTGAGTATCATCTGGTCATTTTGACGCATGCGCACAAAGCAGGCACCACGCTGACCTTCATGCAGCCTGCAGTCACGCGGACACAAGTCGCATTGCATGCGCCCATCGTCCAGCATATGCCAGTAACGGCCTAAGTAACCGGAATTTTCAATCATATTCATACCCTCTTGTTTAAGACTTCCACTTCTTTCGTAATATCCCTTTCTTTCCATTTACTTACAGAGTAGCGGTAGAGCTTGACTTCCTCATCCCAGAAACCGGGCTGTAACCCGGCTTTGTGTTTGAGGTGCGCCATGAATACATCAGCTTCAGGCAACTGCTCCCATACCTGCGGCAGAAAGGTGCTGCGGTAATGGCCAAACTCGAACACGATGCCATCAACGCCCGGCTGCAGCTGCGCCAATGCATCATGCTCGCCTGAAAACACCAGTGGCTGCATTGCCGATAGCAAGGAAATCTCGATTTCCGTCGAGTCCAGCTCATGCACAGTCAAAGGTGAGAAACGCGGATCACGAAATGCAGCTGCATGGGCATTGGCTTTTACGTCGATCAGCAATGGGCGATGCGCTTCCAGTGTGCCTATGCAGCCACGCAGCTGTTCATTTTGAGTCAGTGTGACAAAGCTTGCGCCTTTTTCATGCAGCCACGGCAAATCCTCATTGGTCGCGTTGTAAGGTTTACCCAACGCATTGGAAATGATGGCGCGCGCAATGGGGATCAGTATCTTGCCGGGATTATCTGTTGCGGTAACAGGCGTTTCACGCATTGCCAGTTTCCTCCACAAAAGCAAATGAAGCGTAACCTACCACACTGTCTTTATCCCCTGCGGTATCACCAGAATTGCACAAGTCCAGTAGCTTGGGTTTAAGGTGGTGGCGTCTGGCTGCCAGAACCAAGCCATTTACCGGCGTACCGCCGCAGGCCTGATGATGGGTCAGTGTGCTATTCATGCTCAGGATGTTATGTACGGTTTCTTGGTCGACGGTCTGCGCCACTCTATAGGGTAAAAAATGGGACAAGTCAGAGCTGATCACAATAACTGTTTCCGATCCGCCCCACAGGGTATCCAGCACTTCTGCTACTTCGGAGGGGGTGGCGTCACCAACCGCCAGCGGCACAAGTTTGAAATCATTTAAAACTGTTTGCAGAAATGGCAATTGCACTTCCAGAGAATGTTCCAGTGCATGGGCAGCCGGGCTCACCACGACCTGATTTAAACCGGCAAGTGATGCAATGGCTGACTGGTCGAGTTCAATTTCGCCCAATGGCGTTGCAAAAGCATCTACATCTGGCAATGCCAAGCCACGTACCGGTACACGATGCACCGGTCCCAGCAATATCACACGCTTGATTGTCTTGTGTCCAGTGGCCAGGCGCGCATAGGCTTTTGCTGCCGTCTGGCCAGAATATATATAGCCAGCATGCGGGACGATAATGGCCTTCGGTAAAGTCTGGTCGGCCACTGGCACTGCCGCATCCAGAAACGCTTTAATATCATCGGCCAGCACTTGCTTGTTGCCCGGATAAAAGGCGCCAGCGACAGCAGGTTGACGTACAATATGCATATTGTCCTCCATCAGGTAACAATTTGATTTTCAATGTTATTGTGGGGATATTTTGCGGTTTTTCAAGTAAAAATCGTGTGTCAGTCAATAAAATTTGAATTAGGGTGCGATTAGTGCCTTTCTGGCAGGACGCACAATTAATTACAACCTAATCAAGCCTTTGTAGTAAAATCACGCCTATTGTAAAAGGGCGCTTTGAGCGCTTTATTTGTTTGTAAAGCTAAAAAAGACAACATGAAAAACATCCGTAATTTCTCCATTATCGCGCACATTGATCACGGTAAATCGACACTGGCTGACCGCATTATTCATTTATGCGGCGGCCTGGAAGACCGCGAAATGGAAGCGCAGGTGCTGGATAGCATGGATATTGAGCGCGAGCGCGGTATTACCATCAAGGCGCAAACTGCCGCACTGCAATACAAGGCAAATGACGGCCAAATCTACAACTTGAACCTGATTGATACACCCGGCCATGTAGACTTCAGTTATGAGGTTTCGCGCTCGCTTTCCGCTTGTGAAGGCGCGCTGCTGGTTGTAGATGCTTCACAAGGCGTTGAGGCGCAGAGTGTGGCTAATTGCTATACTGCGATTGACCTGGGCGTGGAAGTGACGCCAGTGCTGAACAAAATCGATTTGCCCTCTGCAGACCCAGACCGTGTGATGCAAGAAATTGAAGACGTGATTGGTATCGATGCGACTGACGCGGTGCGTTGTTCCGCCAAAACGGGTGAGGGTGTGCGTGATGTGCTTGAGGCAGTAGTGGCAAAGGTGCCGCCACCAAAAGGCAATGTGGATGCGCCTCTCAAGGCATTGGTAATCGATGCCTGGTTTGACAATTATGTCGGCGTGGTGATGCTGGTGCGCGTTGTGGATGGCGTGCTAAAACCTAAGGAGAAAATCCGCTTAATGGCCTCCGGTGCACAGCATCTGTGCGAACAGGTGGGTGTGTTTACGCCAAAATCATTGCAAAAAACTGCGCTTTCAGCGGGTGAAGTTGGGTTTGTGATTGCAGGCATTAAGTCATTGGCAGATGCCAAAGTGGGTGACACTGTCACGCATACCGACAAGCCTGCCAGCGAGCCATTGGCAGGCTTTAAAGAAGTGAAGCCGCAAGTGTTTGCGGGGCTATATCCAGTGGAGTCGAACCAGTTTGAGGCGCTGCGAACCGCGCTTGAAAAGCTGAGTCTGAATGATTCCAGCCTGCTGTTTGAGCCTGAAAACTCGACCGCGCTTGGGTTTGGTTTCAGATGCGGCTTTTTAGGTTTGCTGCACATGGAAATAGTGCAGGAGCGCCTGGAGCGCGAGTACGACATGGATTTGATTACCACCGCGCCAACGGTGGTGTATGAGTTACTGTTGAAAGACGGCAGCGTGGTGCAGATCGAAAACCCATCGCGCTTGCCGGAACCTTCGCGCATCGAGGAGATTCGCGAGCCAGTAATTAACGTGCATTTGCTAATGCCACAGGATTATGTGGGCCCGGTGATGACGTTATGTAACAACAAACGCGGCATTCAGAAAAATATGCAGTATATGGGCAGACAGGTGATGCTGAGCTACGAAATGCCGCTGAACGAAGTGGTGCTGGATTTTTTCGACAAGCTGAAATCTGTATCGCGTGGTTATGCCAGCATGGATTACGAGTTTTTGGAATTTAGGGCGGCAGACCTGGTGAAACTTGATATTATGGTGAACGGCGAGCGGGTGGATGCATTAAGTCTGATTGTGCACCGCAGTAACAGCCAGTACCGTGGCCGCGAAGTAGCCGCCAAGATGCGTGAACTGATACCGCGCCAGATGTTTGATGTGGCGATTCAGGCCGCGATTGGCGCAAATATCATTGCGCGTGAAACCGTGAAGGCAATGCGCAAGAATGTGATTGCAAAATGTTATGGCGGCGACATTACGCGTAAACGTAAATTGCTGGAAAAGCAAAAAGAAGGTAAAAAGCGCATGAAGCAAGTGGGTAACGTGGAGATTCCGCAAGAAGCGTTTCTGGCGATTTTAAGAGTAGAGGACAAATAAATAATGTATTTCGCATTATTCATGGTGGCAATACTGGCAGTAACCGGTCTGATCTGGTTGCTGGATATTGCAGTGCTGCGCAAAAAGCGCCAGATGGGTGCAGATGAGCCCTGGTATGTGGAATACGCCAAAAGCTTCTTCCCCGTGATTTTGCTGGTGTTTTTACTGCGCTCGTTTTTGGTGGAGCCGTTCAAAATCCCGTCAGGCTCGATGATGCCAACGTTGCTGGCGGGCGATTATATTCTGGTGAATAAATTTACCTATGGTTTGCGCGTGCCAATCCTGAATAATACTTTTTTTGAGATAGGTCACCCGAAGCGCGGCGATGTATTCGTGTTTCACTATCCGCCAGAGCCGACTATTGATTATATCAAGCGCGTGGTGGGCTTGCCCGGCGACAAGATCCAATATCAGGATAAGCATTTGATCATTAACGGCAAACCGCTGGATGTGCAGTTTGAGGATAATTACGAATATGAAATGCAGGGTGCAAACATTATCAGTGCACACCGCTCAAAAGAACAACTGGGCGATGTACAACACGATATTTTGATTCACGATATTCCAAATCAATACAACCCCGATGCGCCAGGTGCCAAACTTCTGGACGGCGAGACCATTACTGTGCCTGAAGGCAGTTATTTTGCCATGGGGGATAACCGTGATAACAGCGCAGATAGCCGTGTGTGGGGCTTTGTGCCTGAGCGTAATCTGGTGGGCAAGGCATTTTTTATCTGGTTTAATTTTGATAATTTTGGCAGAATTGGTTCTTCGATAAACTGACTTGGCAATCAAGTAACTAAATAAGGGGCAACAACATGCAAAAAGAGCTTGGTTTAAAAAATATTTATGTTAAACAACGGGGTATGACGTTTATTGGCTTGGTGCTGGTGATTGCTGCGGTTATATTTCTAGCGGTATTGGGAATGAAAATTACACCCGCTTACATTGAGTTTGCAAGTGTAAAAAAAGCCATTCAACGGCTTGCTGAAGATCCTGCTTTTAACGAAATGGGTAAAAAAGAGATTATTCAGGCTTTTAATAAATCCGCAGAAGTAGGCTACATCACTGTCATTAAAGGCAATGATTTGATCATAGAAAAAGGCCAGTCTGGCAATGTGGTCACTGCTGAATATCAAGTCACCATACCTATTGTAGCGAATGCCAGTGTATTGTTGGATTTTAGTGCCACAACGGCTAAATAAGCAATCGGCAGCATGTCCATAGATAGCCTCGCTAAAGATAACCTTGTCAGGCGTATTGGCTATCCGTTCAAGTCGCCAGCCTTATTGTCGCAGGCGCTCACGCATCGTAGTTTTAGCGGAAGCAATAACGAGCGTCTGGAATTTCTGGGCGATGGCGCGCTTAATTGCATCGTCGCCAATCAGCTTTATCAACGTTTTCCCAAACTTTCAGAGGGGGATTTAAGCCGTCTGCGAGCGCAATTAGTTAAAGAATCCAGCCTTGCCGAGATTGCGCTTGGTTTGAGTCTCGGCGAATCACTTAAACTGGGTGAGGGCGAGCTTAAAAGCGCCGGCTGGCGACGCCCGTCTATTCTAGCGGATGCGCTGGAAGCTATTATCGGCGCGGTTTACATTGATGGTGGTTTCCAGGCTGCTGAGATGTTTGTATTGGGGTTGTATCAGGACAAACTGGATAATATTGACCCTAAAATTATTGATAAAGACGCAAAATCCCAGTTGCAGGAATATCTTCAAGGCAAGAAAATCGATCTGCCGGATTACGCTGTAGTCTCAATTGAAGGCGAAGCTCATGCGCAAACGTTTAAAATAGAATGCGTGATTAAGAAACTCAATATTTCGACGATTGGTGAAGGTACGAGCCGACGCATTGCCGAACAGCAGGCCGCGCAATCGGCATTAGAAATAATAAAGAAATGAAATATTAAATGAAGAAACTTACTCAATGACACAGAATTTCAGATGCGGCACGGTAGCCATTGTCGGTCGCCCGAATGTGGGCAAATCTACATTGCTTAACCATATTCTGGGCATGAAGTTAGCGATTACTTCGCGCAAAGCCCAGACCACGCGTCATCGCTTGCTCGGCATTCACACCACGGAAGACACACAGTTTTTGTTTGTGGATACGCCGGGGTTTCAGCAAAAGCATATTAATGCACTCAATAAAACATTGAATAAAACCGTCACGCAGGTACTGACGGAAGTGGATGTCGTGCTGTTTGTGATTGAACCAATGAAATTAGGCGAAGCAGACAAGAAAGTATTGAGTTTGCTGCCAAAAGACAAGCCGGTGTTGCTGGTGGTAAATAAATCCGACCTGATGGGCGACAAAGGTAACTTGTTACCACTGATTCAGGATTTTGATTTGCTGCATGATTTTGCAGAAATCATTCCTGTCAGCGCGAAAAAAAGCTTGAATCTGGACGAATTGCTCGCTGCGATACGCAAATATCTGCCAGAGCAGGCTGCCATTTATGCTGAAGACGAACTTACTGATAAAAATGAGCGCTTTTTGGCCGCCGAACTCATCCGCGAGAAGATATTTCGTCTGCTGGGTGACGAGGTGCCATATTCCGTTGCGGTCGAAATTGAAAAATTTGAAGTGGTGAACAATCTGCGTCGAATTTTTGCCGCAATTATTGTCGATAAAGAGAGTCAAAAGCCCATGATTATTGGCAAGGGTGGTGATAAACTGAAGCAGATTTCCACCGAAGCGCGTCAGGACATGGAAAAGCTATTTGGCAGCAAAGTGTATTTGGAAACCTGGGTGAAAGTGAAGGGCGGCTGGACAGATGACGAAAGGGCGTTAAAAAGTCTGGGATACTAACCAGGGATATTGGCCAAGGATATTAGCAATGTCTGATAGTAATGTTTTCAATCTACCAGTTTATGGTAGACCTATCGAGTTGGAAGACCAGGGCGTTTATTTTGCCAAAAACAAAAAAACAGGTGCGATTAACAATCTGTTCCACCTGGTTTATCAAGAAGGCGAGTGGTATTTGTACCAGCTGAAAAACACCAGCAAGGATGGCGAAATGGGTTGGGTGATTTTGGCGGATTACGGTGATTATCCGCTGAAAAGTGTGGCGACAGAAGAGATTCGGCACCATTTTGACAAGCCGGAATATGCCGAACCCAAAGGTGCCTGGCAGCTGATGCGTAACTCACGCTACGGTTTTGGCAAGTTCACGCCACTGCATGCAGAGGACGACATTAGATACGCGATGATTTTGTTTTCTGCTACAGAGATGCCAGGAATGCCAGAAATGCTAGTCCCGTTATTGATTCAAAAAGCCGAGGATGAGGTTTTACAGAGTTTAGCCGGCCAGGATTGACGATGGCGATCAGATCGGAAACCTATCGTCAGGATAATCAGGCCGTGTATGTGCTGCACACCTATCCTTTCAAGGAAACCAGCCTGGTGGTCGAGCTTTTCAGCAAGCAGTTCGGGCGCATCGCCGCCATTGCAAAAGGTGCGCGCCGGCCGCGTTCCGCCATGCGTGGCATGCTGCAATCGTTCCAGTTATTAAGTGGAGCTTGGTCGGGCAAGAACGAACTTAAAACCTTGCACGGCCTGGATTGGAGCTCAGGGTTGACTTTGATTCGTGGCGAGGCGCTGATGTGTGGCTTCTACATGAACGAGCTATTGCTGCGCTTATTGCCCCGCGAAGATGCACATGAAGCCTTGTTTGAATATTATGCCAATACGATGCAGACCTTGGCATTAGGCAAGGATTTGGCGACTACGCTGCGCCGGTTTGAACTGAAACTGCTGCAAGAAATGGGCTACGCGGTGCCTTTGCTGCAAGACGAAAATGGCCTGGAGATTATGCCGGACAAGACTTATCGCTACGAAGCTGAATATGGCGCCTGCGAGCCAAGTGTAACCAAAAATGGCGTACAATTAAGCGGTAAGACGTTGCAGGATATGGCGCGTGACGATTATGCAGACAGTGCCACACAAGCCCAAAGCAAACAGTTGATGCGTTACCTGCTAGCACATTATCTGGGAGATAAGCCATTGCATACAAGACAATTATTGATCGATTTACAAACAATATAGAAAACCAAGATGATTAAACTAGGTGTGAATATTGACCACGTCGCTACCATCCGTCAGGCGCGTGGCACCAAATATCCCAGCGTGGTGCAGGCTGCGTTGCGCGCGGAGCAGGCGGGCGCCGACAGCATTACGCTGCATTTGCGCGAAGATCGACGCCATATGCAGGATGCGGATATTTTTGCGCTGCGCCCGTTGCTGCAGACCAAGATGAATCTGGAATGCGCGGTGACGGACGAGATGATCGGCATCGCTTGCCAGGTCAAGCCGCAGGACGTGTGTCTGGTGCCAGAACGGCGCGAGGAGCGCACGACAGAAGGTGGGCTGGATGTGATAACGCATTTTGATAAGGTACAGGCGGCATGCAAAAAACTGGCCGCGCAGGGCATCCGTGTCTCGCTTTTTATCGGACCGGATATTCAGCAGGTCGAAGCAGCTAAAAGAATCGGTGTACCAGTAGTTGAAATCCATACCGGCGCCTATGCAGACGCAGGCAATGAGGCTGAAAAGCTGATGGAGCTGGCGCGCGTTAAACAGGCGGTCGCGCACGCCAAGAGCCTCAATCTGATTGTCAATGCAGGACACGGCTTGCATTACCACAATGTGCATGAAGTCGCGGCGATTCCTGGCTTGGAAGAGCTGAATATCGGCCACGCCATTGTGGCACATGCCTTATTCGTTGGTTGGGACAATGCGGTCATCGAAATGAAGTCCCTCATCAAGGAATTCGCTACCTAGCATGACCCTTTTGAATCCATCATTGCGCTATCGCTTATGATTTACGGCATTGGCACAGACATTGTGGAAGTTGCCCGCATTGAGGCTTCAATTCAACAGTTTGGCGATGATTTCGCCAAGCGCATTCTGGCGGATAGCGAATTTTCAAGTTACTTGGAGTCACACATCAAACCACGTTTTCTGGCTAAACGGTTTGCAGCAAAAGAGGCGTTTTCAAAAGCCTTAGGCACCGGATTGCGCGCACCTGCCACTTTCCAGAATATCGCGATATCACATGACGAATTAGGTAAGCCATTGCTGATGTTGGCTGCAGAATTGCAGGTTTTTTTGCAGGCCAAAAATATCAACAAAACCCATATCAGCATTAGTGATGAGAAGAATCTGGCGGCTGCGTTCGTGGTTTTGGAAACTTAAAGCGGTGCTTGAAAGTTAATGGAAATAATGAATTTTGAGCAATCGGATTTGAATCGCAGGTTCGGTGGGCTTAGGCGGCTGTATGGTGAGGCTGGATTGCATAAGCTACAAGCTGCGCATGTCTGCGTGATCGGCATAGGCGGCGTGGGCAGCTGGGCGGCTGAGGCATTGGCACGCAATGCGGTCGGCACGATCACTCTGATAGATCTGGACAATATCGCCGAAAGCAACGTCAATCGCCAGATTCATGCGCTGGAAGGCGAGTTTGGAAAAGCCAAAGTCACCGCCATGCGCGAACGCATCCTGGCGATTAACCCATACTGCAAGGTGCATGAGGTTGAAGATTTTGTAACGCCAGAAAATACAGCACACATGCTCAATCGCAGTTTTGACATCGTGCTGGATGCGATGGATGATGTTAAGGCCAAGATTGCAGTTGCAGCCTATTGCCGTACCAACAAATTGCCGCTTATTACTACGGGCGGTGCGGGCGGGCGGCTGGATGCTGCGAAAATAAAAACTGCCGATTTGGCAGAGGTGCATGGCGATAAACTGCTTGCCAAAGTGCGTAGCCAGCTGCGCCGTGATTTTCATTTTCCCAAAGCGACAAGCAGCAAAAAGTCCACTAGATTCGGCATCCAGGCTGTCTATTCCGATGAGCAGGTCATCAAGCCAGAGGCAAGCTGTGATGCGGGTTCTGGCGATGCTGCTTTTACAGGCTTGAATTGCGCAGGGTATGGTTCCAGTGTATGCGTGACCGCGCCATTTGGCTTTATGGCAGCGGGTCTGGTCTTGCGGCAATTGCTCAGTGAAAAAAACGATTGAAAGTTAAATTTCATTAAACTGTCATAATTCAGCGCATAAAGTGTCATAAGATATTCATCTATGACAATACCCAGATTGAAATTCCTAGATCGTGATTTAAGCATTCTCAGTTTCAATGCACGTGTTCTGAAGTTAGCCCAAAGACAAGATTACCCGTTACTGGAGCGTTTGAAATACGTATGTATCGTCGCTTCAAATCTGGATGAGTTTTTTGAGGTGCGCATGGAAGCCCAATTGGAAGCGATGCGCAGTAGCATAACAAAAGGGGCTGTTACAGAAAAAACCTATCATGAGGTTTCCAGGCAGGTGCATGTATTGGTCAGCCTCCAATACGCCATATTCAACGATGAGATCATGCCTGCACTAAAAGATGCTGGTGTTGATATTGTTGCGAGCAGCGATCGCACCACTGCACAGAAAAAATGGGTAGCCAATTATTTTCAGGCCAATGTAAAACCATTGTTATTGCCCATTGCACTGGATCATGCGCATCCATTTCCACTAGTGGCCAGCAAGGCGTTGCATTTCATCGTTGAACTGGCTCCGGTTGAAGGTGATCGCCAGCCTACTGTCAGCATTATTCGCGTACCTCGCGCGTTGCCACGCGTCATTGCGCTTCCCAACGGGTCTGCGCAGAATTTTGTAACGCTTACCAGCATCATCGGTGCGCATCTGGCGGATTTTTTTGCCGACCGGAATATACTGAGTTTTTCACAGTTCAGGGTTACCCGCCACTCGGATCTGGCTTTGGATGAAGATGATATGAGCGATCTGCCAACGGCTTTGCGCCAGGAGTTGGCGCAAAGGCCCTATGGCGAGGCCGTGCGTCTGGAAGTTTCGCAATCGTGTTCCGAAAGGTTATCACAGTTTTTACTGAATGAATTCCATCTACCGCAAGATTCGCTTTATCGCGTGCCTGGTCCTGTTAATCTGGGGCGCTTGATACAGCTGATGAATCTGGCCAAGGGTGGAACTTTCACATTCCCCATATTTAAGCCAAGCTGGCCAAAGCAGCTCATTCAAGGTGTTTCGTTTTTTCAGCAGCTGCGGCAGGGCGATGTGCTGATTCATCGACCATATGAGAGTTTTGACGCGGTGATTCAGTTTTTGCAAGAGGCGGTGCATGACCCGCATGTGCTGGCCATTCATCAAACCATTTATCGCACTGGCAGTGATATGCGTATGTTTAACCTGTTGCAGGAGGCGGTGAAGCGTGGCAAAGAAGTGCTGGTGGTGGTGGAAATAAAGGCAAGGTTTGATGAAGAGACCAACATCAATTGGGCAGAGTCACTGGAGGCCACCGGGGCGCAGGTTGTGTACGGCATGCTGGGGCTTAAAACGCACGCAAAAATGCTGTTGGTGATGCGGCAGGAAGGCCGACGCATTAAGCGTTATGCGCACTTGTCGACTGGAAATTACAACGCGAATACAGCCAAACTGTATACGGATATCTGTATGCTCACGAGTGATATTACCATTACCCGCGAGGTAGAATATGTGTTCAGGCATCTGACCAGCCAGGTCACATTGCCATCCATGCGGAAACTGCTGGTAGCACCTTTTAATTTGCAGCGAGCGATGCTGCGCCAAATCAATGCGGCAGGGCGTGCATGCATGCTGGGAGGTAAGGCTAGAATCATCGCTAAAATGAACTCGCTCACCGATGAGGTGCTGGTGAAAGCCTTAATCGGTGCGGCACAGAGGGGTGTGGAAATTGATTTGATTGTGCGAGGCGCCTGTATCTTGCCACTGGATGCTACTGGCATAGACGGACGGATTCGTGTGCGATCGATCGTAGGTCGGTTTTTGGAGCATTCTCGTGTGTTCTGTTTTGAGATCAATGCATCGCGGCGGATATGGCTTTCCAGTGCCGATTGGATGAGCCGCAACATGCTGCGGCGTATCGAAATAGCCTGGCCCATCACAGATGCGCACATGCAGGCACGGATTATGCAAGAATGTATTGAGCCGTATCTGAGCGATACAGAGGATGCTTGGTTGTTAGAACAGAATGGCCAATACCAGCAGTTAAACCAGGGCGCAGGCAATACTAAGAGTGCGCAAAAAATGCTGATTAAACAATACGCGACCGAATAAAATGCCAATAACTTTTAAGAATATTATTATCTGGAGGCATGCCGAAGCCCTTCCTCTTGATGCGGTGGGTGACGACTTTGCGCGCCCGCTTAGCGCCAAAGGGCAGCGCCAGGCCAAGCGGATGGCACGCTGGCTAAACCAGCATTTGCCAGATGATTTGCTATTGTTGTCCAGCCCCGCCTTGCGCGCCTTCCAAACGGCAGAGGCATTGGAATTCAAAATCAATGTTTGTCAGGCTTTACAGCCGGGTGCAGTCTTGCAGGAGGTGTTAGATTGCTTATCCGAACTGGAGTCGCAGCAAAATCTGCTGTTAGTCGGCCATCAGCCCTGGCTGGGCCAACTGGTGGCGCATCTGCTTGGTTTTGATAGTGCCGAAATCATCATAGAAAAAGGCGCAACCTGGTGGTTGCGCCAATCTTCAACTCAGCCATCTGTATACAAAGTTATTTCTGTGCAGGCGCCAAGTCACTTAGCACGCTGAGTTTTTAATAATCCAAGCTAGCCTTTTTTGTTAGGGCGTCCTGTCTTAATGACCGGTATCTTGGCTAGCGTGGTTTTAAGCGTGTTGTCGCTCATTGCTGCCAATAATTTAATGCCTGCACGCAGCAGTTCGCTCTTTTTTGCCGGTTGCCCCAAGGAGGTGAGACGCGCTTTCAATAAGGTAATTTGTGCGTACTCATCTTTAGGCATGGTAAAGCTGTCACGTTCCATCTTGATTTTTTCAGGCTTATCTTTTTTGGTGACTTTTTTCGCGGTCTTCTTAGGCACAACGGCTTTTGGTTTTGCAGGACTTGCGGCTTTCTTGGTCGGAATTTTTGATTGAACTGGCTTGGTCGGGGTGGTAGTAGCTGGCCTGGCTATAGGCTTGGCTGCTGCTGGCTTTATTGCAGCTGGTTTGTTTTCAGCAGGCTTTTTCGATGTAGTGGCTTTAAGGCCCAATGCCTCTGCCTGCATTGCTGAGATTTTTGACATGATGTTCTCCAAGTAAACGGTATAAACAGTTTATACCGTTTAATTAGCATGTCAACTGTCATATTTCCGTAATAAATGTAGCTAAATCAGTAAATTATACTAATCCTGCGTGGAAACAACCAAGCTCCAGTTGGTCTTTTGCCATGCGAGCACTTCTTCTTCCAGCAGGTAAGATGTTTGCGGGAAAGCCTGTTGCCAGGCACTAGGCAGGCTGAGCAGGAAAGTATTCTCAGCGCGCTCAAAGTGAATGTTTTTTAATACCGGTGTATTGCGTGAGTGGCAGAAAATAACTGCCAATCTTAAAGAGATTAGCTGAAAAATAAAGCCCTCATCATTGAAATCCGCATTCAGTTTTCTCAGTTTTCCGCAATGCCCCAGCACCAATAGGCTTAATCGGTGCAGTTCGCTTTGCGCGAAGCCCATCAGTTCAGTATTGTCTAAAATATATGCGCCATGCTTTTGCGATTCGCTGTGGGAAATTGCAGTGCCGATTTCATGGCTGGCAGCTGCCCAGGCCAATACTTGTCTGAGTTTGCTTAATTCGTGCGGGTTGTCATGATGAGCTTCCAGTGTCGGTAATAACGCATCAAAGAAGCCCAGTGCGACTTTACTTACATTTTTTGCATGGGTTTTATTTACGCCAAAACGTGTGGTGAGGTGATTGATAGAAGCCTCGCGCAAATCTTCAGAGGTGGCCTCGTCCTGCGACATCATGTCATACAGCAGGCCGTGACGCAGTGCGCCTTTGGCCACTATTAGCGTGTCGAGCTTAAGCAGGTCGAATATGCCGGTTAACACACTCAGGCCACCTGCTATCACGGGTTTGCGGTCTTCTTTTAAACCGATTAAGTCCAGTTTGTCGGCGGTTCTAGCCTTGATGAGCTGCGCCCGCAGCCAGGCTAAGCCTTTACGCGTGATTTTGTTTTCCTCAAATCCGGCGCCTGTCAAAATGTCCGCAATCGCGCCCACCGTGCCAGATGCGCCGTATGCGACGTCCCAGTATTGATGCTGGTAAATGTCTGCAACGGCATCCAAAAATGACTCTGCGGCGATTTCGGCGCGCTGAAAGTTTTTCTCACTTAATAAGCCGTCAGCAAAATATTTAAGTGACCAGGTCACGGAGCCTACACGTAGTGAATCCGTAGTTTCGGCATTTAAATGCTGGCCTAATATAAACTCGGTTGAACGCCCGCCTATATCAATCACCAGACGTTTTTCGTCAGATTGCGGCAATAACCGGCTGACGCCTTGATAGATCAGTCGCGCCTCTTCAACGCCGGAGATGACTTCCACCTCGTAACCTAAGGCTTTTTGCGCTAACTTTAGAAATACATCACGGTTTCTGGCTTCGCGCAGCGTTTGTGTGGCCACTGCTCGCACATGGTGCTTGGGAAAACCTTTCAGCGTTTCGCCGAATCTTGCCAGACACTTTAAGCCGCGCTCTATGGCCTCTGGTCTTAAGTTGCGTTCTTCGTCTAAATCCCCGCCTTGCCGCACGGCTTCTTTTAGATAATCTACACGCTGGATCTGGCCGTTTTCATAACGGCCGATTTCCAGCCTGAAGCTGTTAGAGCCTAAATCTACCGCTGCAAGCAGGGTTTCTGGCGAGATAGTATCGTAATTTTGCATAATGGATTTATAGCATATTTCCCTGCCTGCCTGATGACAAACAGTTAAATTACTTGCCTATGATGCGCTCGTATTCCGGAAAATATCGCGTAATTACACTTAAATCGAAGCTGCGCAAAATGCTGGTGTTGGGTTCACGTTCCAGCAGAAACTCAAAAGATTTTTTCACAAGTTGAGAAGTAGTGATTTTGCCGCCTGTGAGTTTTTGCGCGTAGGCAGCTTGCACTTTCACTTCGTGCATGGTGGTGGATTTGTCGGTAACGGTGACTTGAAAAGTTACATCATCCCTTGGTGTTACTTTTATTTCGACCAATTTTTTTCTCCATTCATCTTGAAATTACATGACATGTCCCAATTTACAGTGAATCGTTGGCGATAAAAAGTTAGCTATAAGCGTTTAAGAAAAAGGAGTTTATATGGCAGCAGAACATTTAGCCTTTCAGGCCGAAGTCAAACAATTATTGCAGTTGATGATTCATTCGCTGTATTCCAACAAAGAAATCGTATTGCGTGAATTGATTTCAAACGCATCCGATGCAGCGGATAAGCTGCGTTTTGAAGGTTTATCCAATGGTGCGCTGTATGAAAATGATAGTGACCTGAAAATCCGTATCAGCTTCGACAAAGCGGCGCGAACCGTCACCATTTCAGATAACGGCATTGGCATGAATCGCGATGAGGTGATACATAACATCGGCACCATTGCCAAATCTGGCACCAAAGAGTTTTTTCAAAGTTTGACGGGCGATCAGGCCAAGGATGCCAACCTGATTGGCCAGTTCGGGGTCGGCTTTTACTCTTCCTTTATCATTGCCGATAAAGTCGCGCTGATAACGCGCCGGGCAGGTGAAAAAGAAGCTGTGAAGTGGGAGTCAAGCGGTGAAGGCGACTACACGCTGGAAAGCGTTGACAAGGCTTCAAGAGGTACAGATATTGTTCTGCATTTGCGCGAAGGCGAAGATGAGTTCTTGAACGACTGGAAACTCAAAACCATTATCCGCAAGTATTCCGACCACATCACGTTGCCCATTGTGATGAAGAAATCGGAATGGAAAGATGGCGAGCAGGTGCCAACGGATGAAGACGAGACCGTGAACAGAGCCTCAGCCTTATGGGCGCGCGCTAAGAGTGATATCACAGAAGAAGAATACCAAGAGTTTTATAAACACGTTTCGCACGATTTTGAAAATCCGCTGGCCTACACCCACAGCCGTGTGGAGGGCAAACAGGAATATATTTCGCTGCTGTATATTCCAAGCAAGGCTCCGTTTGACTTGTATGACCGTGAACGTCGTCACGGCATCAAGCTGTATGTGAAGCGCGTGTTTATTATGGAAGACGCAGAAAAGCTCATGCCGCAATACCTGCGTTTTGTGCGCGGTGTGATTGATTCAGCTGATTTGCCGCTGAATGTTTCGCGCGAGATTCTACAAGATAGTCGTGACGTGGACGCGATTAAAAGTGGTTCGGTGAAAAAAGTGCTAGGTTTGCTGGAAGATCTGGCTAAAGACAAGCCGGACGACTATGCCAAATTCTGGGCAGAGTTTGGCCGCGTACTCAAAGAAGGACCGGGCGAGGATTTTGCCAACAAAGAAAAAATCGCTGGCTTATTACGCTTTGCTTCTACGCACGCCGATACCGATGCGCAAACGGTTTCACTGGCTGATTATGTAAGCCGCATGCAGCCTGAACAGGAAGCCATTTATTACATTACTGCCGACACGTTTGCAGCAGCGCAGCATTCACCACATCTGGAAATTTTCCGTAAAAAAGGCATCGAAGTATTGCTGATGAGCGACAAAGTGGATGAATGGTTATTGGGTAGTCTGACTGAATTTGAAGGTAAGAAGCTGCAATCCATTGCTAAAGGCGATCTGGATTTAGGCAAACTGGAGAGCGATACCGAAAAAGAAGCACAGAAGAAAATTGAGGAAGAGGCTAAGTCGCTGATTGAAAGAGTTAAAACCTCGCTTGGTGATACGGTAAAAGAGGTGCGTGTGACGCACCGCCTAACAGATTCACCGGCTTGTCTGGTGGCGGGCGAACATGATTTGTCAGGCAATCTGGCACGCATCTTGAAGGCTGCCGGGCAAAAAGCGCCAGAAAGCAAGCCGATTTTAGAGTTGAACCCGGAGCATAAGCTGATAAAACGCATGGAAGCCGAGACTGAAGAAGCAAAGTTTAAGGATTTGGCGCATCTTGTATTTGATCAAGCGCTACTGGCGGAAGGCGGTCAACTAGAGGATCCTGCTAGCTTTGTGCGTCGCATGAATAGTTTGCTAGTTTGATTAATTATGTGCTTAAAACCCGCTAAATTAGCGGGTTTTAAATTTTAATTTATACTTGGCGCGGTATTTGCTAAAATAACGACTAAGTATAATTTAAAAAGGTTATGATGAAATCCGATAGCAAACCCTCTTCAACGTCTTCTAAAACGCAAGCGCTACCTAAGCTTACTCCCGTTAAACAGGCCTTACAAAACCATCTTATTTTTTCTACTTTCAAGACCAGTGAGGCTGCCACGCCGCGCGATTGGTATGATGCGGCTGCGTACACGGTGCGCGACCATGTGGTTGAGCGCTGGGTAAAAACAGCTGATTCGTATTATGAACATGACCCGAAGCGTGTATATTATTTATCTCTAGAGTTTTTAATTGGACGC
>JAKQTN010000071.1 GCA_029563075.1 Pseudomonadota bacterium | reverse complement strand
CCTCATTTCAATTGCATATTTCAATCTAGTTTGCCATGTATTCATGAATTAGATTTAACTACAATTATTATTAGATATATCTATTTATTTGCTTGACACATATATTAGATATATCTAAACTATACACCACAAATCAACAATGCACAGTATCTAAAAAATAATGAAAACACTCTATATTGGCGTACAAAAAGGTGGTGTAGGTAAATCGACCAATGCCTGTCAGCTAGCCCTATATGCCAGAAATTTAGGCTACCGTGTTCTGGTGATTGATTTTGATGATCAAGGGAACACCACTAAGTTCTTCAAACGCAATGGTGAGGCTGTGCCGCTTGCCAAAACCGTAACTGAGATCATATTTGAAACCACCGACATCATTGATATTAATGTTGGTGTTAGCGGGTTCAATATTTTAGAAGCCGATGGGCAATTTAATAATATCTTGGTTGAGCAAGCTCGCGTAAAAGTTCAGCATGAAGGCGAGCTCACAGAAAAATCATCTATTGCACACCAACACTTTGCCAATTTCTTAGCCAGTGTGGATGCACATTATGATCTTTGCATTATAGACGGGCCACCTTCGTTGGATATACGTGTCACCATCGCCCTCACCCTAGCGGATGCGGTATTAAGCCCAATCCAGTTATCACAAGAAAGCATTGAAGGCATGAGTGCGACGCTATATGGTCAGCGTGGAGTGCTTAACATTAAAACGGTATTTAACGCTAAGCTTAATTTCTTAGGTTTTTTACCTAACATGGTAGAGGCGACCGATAAACACCGAGAAGCATTAACCGAATTAAGCGAGCGAATTGGCGAACACTTTTTAACCGATAACGAGGGCAGGATTCTGTTAATGCCATTGCGCCAATCGATACGCGAAAGTCAAAAAGAGGGCATTCCAATCGCGCAACTGGCTAAAACCAACACCATGGCCAGAACCACCTGGGCAAGCGTACGTAAGATATTTGATATTGTGCTAGCGCGACTACAGCTTGAAGTGGATGTTGAATCTACCAATGCAGAGACAATAGCTTAGTCGCGATGATAGCCAACGTCAAAAAGTCGGTATTTAACCTAGAAATGCTAGATGCTGTTAAGCGTGAAGCTACTCCACCGTCTGCAATCCCAAGTAATCAAATTAGTGCGGTATTGGCGATACCGCTCAAGCAAATCATCGAAGATGAACATCAGCCACGCAAAGATTTCAATGATGAAAACTGGCAAGACTTTTTCAGTGACGTAAAACGTAGAGGCGTACAGACCCCTATACACGTGCGCCCAGCAGTGGATGGTATTTATACGATCATTCACGGTGCGAGACGCTACCGTGCTTCACTAGAGGCAGGGTTAAGTACGATAGCGGCCATTATTGAAACAAATGCAAGCGCGTTTGATGATTACAGCCAAGTACTTGAAAACACCAAGCGCGCCAATATGGCGGCCATGGATATTGCACAATTTATACAAAAACGCATTGCAGCAGGCGATAGTAAAAGCAACATCGCTGAAAAGCTATCAGAGAATGCCAATTATGTGACTTATCACTTAGCATTGTTAGACATGCCTGAAATGATTGCTGAGGCTTATAGCCAAGGAAAAATCAAGGGCGCACAGCTTATTTACAGGCTAATCAACCTATATAAAGATGCACCCGTACTGGCGGAGTCGCTTATTAATAGTAATGAAGAAGTTACTAATGCATTGATATTGAAGGCACGCAAAGCAGAGTCAAATACTGATACAAAAAATGCTTCGCAACATGTCGATATTACAGATACTGCACATGCATCTATCGTCGCTCAAAATTTGCCTTATCACAGCCCAGCTAATGAAGAACGTCCCACTGCTAAACTAATTGACCCAACTAAAACAGAACCTAGCAAAATCAAAAAACCGCTACTGCTAGGTTTCTATCAAGACCATCAACCTTGCATGGTACTGCTGCATCAAAAACCATCAACGGCTGGTTTCATCCACATCAAGCTCGAACTCACGGGTGAATGCTTAGAAGTGCCTGCTGAAGCGATTAAGCTTAACCTGCTGACTGAAGCGGCTAGGTAAGGAATAGGGCGCTTGATGCTAGACACCCTCACTATTCAACAATGTGCACCCATGGTGAATCATGGATTAATGATGAGCGTGGTTGGCGTAGAGTCTAGCCACAATCCATATGCCATCGGTGTGGTCAACGCCCGTCTGCAACGTCAACCTAGAAACATCGAAGAAGCAAAAGCCACTGTACAGTTTTTAGAAAACGCAGGCTATAACTATTCAGTAGGGTTGGCACAAGTAAACCGTAGTAACTTTAGCCGTTTTAAGCTTAATTTCGATAACGTATTTGATGTATGTGCCAACTTAAACGCGGGCGGCCGGATACTCAGAGAATGCCAAAATCGCGCAAGCGCACAAGGCTATCGAGAAAATGCAACGCATAAAGCCCTGTCTTGCTATTACTCTGGCCAACTTAATTCAGCAGTTGGCACACAATACGCCAACAAGGTGCTCGCAAAACTGAATGTTTATAGTAGTCCTGCAAACAACAAGGCAATCCCAATAAGAGCTATTACCACTGATAAGCCAGAAAATGCGGTGGTATTTTAATGCGCCTAGTTCTCCGCAAAACTTACCCACAAGTTAAAACAAGGCAATGGCATTGCCTTGTTTTAAACATCCATTAAAAACAGACTAAAAGGATTACAGCATGCACTACAACAAAAATAATCACATTCAGCGCCAGATAGGCAGTCGCATCACCATTGCCGCAACTAGCTTTTTATTGACTACACACGCTCATGCTGCCGCAGGTGGTGTAACGCCAGGCGCAACTATCATTGATCAGGTGATCACATGGGCGTCAGCCTTAGGACTGGCATACATGACGCTCATGATCATGTGGACGGGTTATAAGTGCACCTCAGGCGGCGCAAGAATTCAAGATTATGGCAACTTGCTGTTAGGCGCCATCATGATTGGCAGTGCAGCAGCGATTGCGCTTTTGTTTTTCTAAAACATGAGCGACCTCATCTTCAAAGGTTGTACGCGCCCCAGTATGATATTTGGCGTGCCACTTGAGCCACTCGCTTTCTCCTGCATCCCCTTATTTGTCATCGGCATATGGGGGATGTGGCTCATGCCAATTCTTGGCGTCACAGTCTTAGCGATGATTATTCCAATTATCGTGACAATGCGACTGATTTCAAAGAGTGACGATCAACGTTTAATGCAGTATGTACTTAGACTAAAAATGAGTGCAAGACATCGTAATAGCCAATTTTGGGGTGCAAAAAGTGTTGCACCTATGCGTTATAAAAAGCGTTCATAAATGATGACTACCGTGGATAAGACATTAGCAGTCAACACGCAATGGTTTCATGTATTTAAATCCATGATAGATAGTGGTGACCTTGCCAACATCAGTGGCTCTGCCCTAAAAGTGTATTTGGTTATTAAATCACACGCCAACTTTAACACGGGTGCATCGTTCCCGTCTGAGCATACTTTGTCCGTGAAATCGGGTTTATCCATCTCGCAAGTAAAAAGAAATCTCATGGAATTAAGACAATTATCCTACTTGTTAACTGAAAAAATAGGCAGAAAAAATCACTATGTGTTACGAGAAAAGATTGTGCTAAGAGACCTATTTGACAACAACGTGGCAGAAGCAACTTGGGATTATATTCCGAACAAAGTCTCGGATATTGTCGATGACATCAAAAATTATGTGCATTCGGCACAGCAAATAGATGCCAAAGTGATTCATATTGAGAACTTGCAAATCAATATCAATCAGGTCAATGGCAATGGTGTTGTCATCAATAATCAGTCAAAAGGCATGGTAGATTTATCGAAATTCGATCAAAGCATGCAACATTTCATTAGGAAATTTGCAGAAAAGTCAGGCGTTATCATCAAAGAAAGCGCTGCTAACAACACGAATATTGACTCAGATAGGGTTCACCCGTGAGCGCTATCAAACCAATAGAGCTCATGCGTGAGCTGTTTTACCCTGTGGTTAACTATCACTTTATCCACAAGACAACATGGATAGGGTGCATGTGTGAGCTGTGTATAACTCAAATAGGGTGCTTGGGCGAACTGTTTCAACTCCTAATAGGGTTCACCCATGCGCTACTAAAAAGACTTTATATATTAAAAGCTTTTAAAAAGAACTCACAGAAAACGATAACGACAACGAGATGATAAAACTATGACTGCAAAACATCAGAAAATCGCCAACAACGAAATCAGCGCTAGCGAGTATTTGCGTTATAGCAGTGCAATTAGCGATGCGGTGGTCAAAACTTTAGGCGGTGCCTATTTAACCACATGGCGGGTAGATGGCATTGCTTTTGAAACACGTGATGCAATTGATTTAGACATATTGCATGAGGCGTTTAATCAATTGCTGATCGGCCTTGGTGAAGTCGCTATTTGGTCACACCGTGTGCGCCGTCAATACTCAGACCAATTCACCACTGAATACCAAAATCCATTTGCGAATACCTTGGCGAAACGCTATTACGCCAGTTTTGAGGGTTACAACATGATGGGCAACGAAACCTATCTCACGTTGGTGTATCGACCTTATGGTGCGGTTAAGAAAAACCTTTTTGGTCGCGTTGTCGACCTTCAAGAAAAATCACTTCGCGCCATAGAAGAGGCGGATAAGCACGCACTGCGTAAAATTGAAGAACTCGCCACACGCATACAAGCCACACTCAAAAAATATGACGTAGAACGTCTTGCCACTTACCAAGAAAACAACATTACCTATTCCAACCAGCTCGCATTTTACGGTTACCTGCTTAATGCTGTTTGGGAAAAAGTACCCGTCAAAGATTACCGTATCCGTGATGTGTTACAAACCTCACGCCTATTTTTCGTCGAAGAGAAAATAGAAATTCGTGCACCAAATAAAAAACGCTTCGCCGCAATGCTGGATTTAAAAGATTATCCAGCTAACACCGACGCAGGCTGCATGAATAGCTTGTTGTACACACCGTATGAATACATCGAGACGCAAAGTTTTTCGATATTAGACAAACCCAGTGCCAAAGACAAATTAGAAAAACAGCGTAATCAACTGGTTTCAACTGAAGATGGTGCAGCTTCACAAATTAAGGCCTTAGACCTAGCCATTGATCAGCTGGTTGATGGGCAGTTTGTACTTGGAGAGTACCATTATTCACTGGCCGTATTGGGCGATAGCATGGATGAAGCCACACGCAATATGGCAGAAGCACGCTCGGCGCTCAGTCATGATGGCTACCAAACCGCACTGCTGGATTTAGTGGCTGATGCTGCATGGTTTGCTCAGCAACCTGCGCACTGGCATTTAAGACCGCGTGAAGCACATCTCACCTCACGCAACTTTGCAGGGTTAGCCGCGATGCACGGCTTTGGTACGGGTAAGCGCAATAACAATCCATGGGGTGAGGCCGTCACCATTCTTAAAACACCGAATGGTGCGCCGTATTATTTTAATTTTCATGGCACTGATGAAAGCGACGACTCCACTGATAAAAAAGCGCCTGGCAATACCACGATTATTGGTATGACAGGTTCAGGTAAAACCGTGCTTGAGTTGTTCTTACTACTGATGACTTTGAAATACCAACCCACGATTGTCTTTTTTGATAAAGATCGTGGCGCTGAGATTGTCATCCGCGCACTAGGCGGTAATTATCGCCTCCTTAAAAAAGGCGTGCCTACGGGCTTCAATCCATTTCAACTAGAGGCGACTGAACACAATATTAGCTTTTTAGTAAAACTGGTGCAAAGTCTTGTGCCTTATCCACTCAATGCCACTGATAGTCATGAAGTAGAGCGTGCAGTTCGTGTGATGATGACCTTTGAGCTTAGCAAACGCGGCTTATATGCGATTAACCAGCAACTCCCCAACACCAAACAAAATAGCGTGCATGACTACCTACAAAAATGGTGCAGAGGCGGTAGCTATGGCTGGGTACTGGATAACGTGGAAGACAAAATAGACTTGAGCCTAGGCCGTCTATTTGGTTTTGATGATACGGCTTTTTTAGAAGATAAAGACAT